>CAJUAR010000009.1 GCA_910584495.1 uncultured Muribaculaceae bacterium | reverse complement strand
AGCATCTGACTGTTAATCAGAGGGTCGTTGGTTCGAGTCCATCTTGAAGCGCAAATAAAGGCTGCAGTTGTACTGTAGCCTTTTTTGTTTATTATAATATGCTGGTACTCATAGCAGAATCGAAGGCGATGAACGAATGTCAGGCCGAGGTGTCGACCTCCGAATTTGCCGCGCATACTCCGATGTTCGAGGACGATGCGGCAGAAATTATTACACACCTGCGCGACATTGACACGGCGGTTATGGCCTCCGCCTTCAAGCTTGGTCCACAGAATGTTGCGCGTTTGCGTCGAAGCCTCGACGAGTTCTCCGACAAGCGTCATGGTATTGCTGCCATCGATGCTTTTACCGGTGTTGTGTTTCGCTCCCTTGATCCGTCTTCGCTCGATGCAGCGGTTCTTGCGCGTGATGTGATCATCATTTCGTCGCTCTACGGCCTGTTACGCCCCTATGATATTGTCAAACCTTATCGTCTCGACTACATGATGAAAGCAGCTCCCGGCGGGAAAAAGCTGGCCGCGTGGTGGAAGGAGCGCGTTACCCGCGTCCTGGCCGATATGGCCAGCCGGCACCACCAGGTGCTCAACTTGCTTCCCACTGATGCCGCCAAGTGCTTCGACCACAAAGCCATTGAGAAAGTTGCAGAGGTCTACGATGTCGATTTGAGGGAGTATGGCAGCGGCGGCGCACTTAAGCGCCCGTCATCAGAAAGCCTCAAACGCTTGCGCGGAAGCCTGCTGCGGCACATCATTGCTAATGATATTACATCGGTCGAGCAATTGCGACGCAATATGCCCGCCGACATGTTGCCGGCAGACAGCGACAGCCTGACCTTCGTCACAGCATAAAGTCACTCTTAATAAAGATATGGGTTAAGACAGGAATATTCAGTTAATGATTATTTTTCTTGTGCCATTTTCGCATGTTCTCACAAGATATAAACCTTTTGCAAGAGTTGGAGAATTGAAAATCAATCCTGAATATATAAGGATTCCATTAGCAGAAATAATATCTACCTTGAAGTCGTTGCCGCTTGCAGAGACGATGCGTCCATCTTTGATGGTGAAAATATTATTGCTGACCGCAACCTTTTCAGCACCGGCAATGTGCATAAAATCTTTCCATATTTCGGCTTTGCTATATGCGTCGACAGAGCCTTCAGGAACCCAAAGTGAAGCTGTAGAGTAGGTCTCTTCATCGAATGGCATATAGCCTGCGTTCCATTCAGTCATGGGAGGTATTGTTGCATGACATATTATTTCTTTGAGCGAAGAACAACCAACAAATTGGCGGTCACCGCTAAAAGTTTTGACGGTTGCCGGGAGTTCTACTCTTGAGAGTTGCGAGCAATCAGCAAAAGCCATGATGCCAATTATCTCTAAGCCATCAGGCAATGTTACGTTGGTCAAACCTTCACAACCCCAGAATGACTGACTTTTGATTTCCTTTATTCCGGGGGCAAATTTTATATTGGCAAGCCTTGTGCAGTGGTTGCATAACATGCCTTCGATATATTCTGCATATTTACCAAATTCGATTGTTTGAAGAGAATTTCGGCTTGCTTCAAACATTTTGCCACCCACATTAAGCTTACGGTTTATGTAAGCTGCCGAAAAACTCACATTATAGAACGCATCAGCATCGATTGTCAGTCTTTCAGACAACTCTGTTCCATTAAATCTAATGGTATTTAGTTTTGTTAGGCCAAAAGCGAAAGATTCTATCTTATTTACTGTCGGCGGAATATCTATTGTGCTTATAGAAGTTTCATAAAACGCAGCTTCTCCTATCTTTTCAAGTTTTTCCGGAAGTTTGACATATGTCAATTCTTTAGCACCGTCAAATGTATTTTTGTATATTTCGGTAACGTTCTCTCCTATTGAGAGAGAAGAAAGATGTCTGAATTGTAGCGGCTCACAACTCATATTACGCCCTAAAAATAGCGTTTTGACCTCAAACCGTTGTTTATCTATTCTAATTTGGTCGTTTCCGTCTTCAATAATCAACTCGCTACAGTCCGGAAGGCCATTGCCATAAACATATGTGATACTCGGTGGAATGACCAATTTGGTTACACCTGCATGTTGGAAAGCATTGCTCCCAATCCATCGGAGATTAGCTCCTAAAGTTATTGAACCAAAGTCCTGAAGTTGGAAAGCATTATCTTCGATACCAACAACCGGACACTGTTGGCCTTGATATGTTGTGAAATCAGGTATAACTAATTGTGTTGATGTGTCATCATTGCCGAGCACGATAGCCGAGAATGTTCCATCAGGACCCTTGCGATACTCATATAGGAGAGAAGCGTTGCAATTAAGAATAATTCCAATGAGAAATGATAAAACTAATAATAAGTTTTTAATCATCGTATTAATAATATATTGGTGAAAAACAGTGTTTGTTCAGAATGGCCAATTATCGGTGGAATATTATGCTGTTGCGGCCCGACGGACTGACTTTGAGCGTTACTTTTGCCGACTCAATCAAAGGAACGTTATGATCTACATGGCCAACGGGTACATTAAAGGCCACCGGATAGTCGTACTGCGCCACCATGTCGCGGATCATGCTCTCCATGTCGGCATAGTTGTCATCGGGCTTATATTCGGTGAATTGTCCCACCACAAGGCCGCGCAGCTTGGCAAGCACGCCGTTGAGTTTAAGCTGGTAGAGTATTCGTTCAATTTTGTAGATAGGCTCGGCAACGTCTTCGATAAAAAGGATGGTGTCGGGACGCAATATGTCGTAAGGAGTCGAAATGAGTTCGGCCAGCACAGCCACATTGCCGCCAAGAAGCGTGCCTGTGGCAATACCCTGGCGGTCGTAATTATGGCTGTCGAAGATATGGACAGGACGCTGACCGCGCAGTATGTCGAACAAAGCCTTGTTGTCCTCATCTTCCGCCCCCCGGCCAATGCCAGAGCACATCGACGAGTGTATGCTTGCCAATCCTTTCGAGGCCATCAGGGCATGGAGAGCCGACACATCGGAGAACCCGATCACCCACTTTGGGTTGTCGGCAATTGGCAGGCGAGAGAGACGGTCGAGGATATGCACCAAACCATATCCTCCGCGGGCACAGAGAATGGCTTTCACCTCGGGGTTGGCAAATGCAGCTTCGAGGTCGGCGAAACGTTCGTCGTCGGTTCCGGAGTATGAACCGTTCTGCCCCAGAGCATTGGGCATGACCTCTATGGTCCAGCCTTGCTCTTCAAGCACGGGAATCGCAGCTTCCACCACTTCGGGCTTGATAGCCCCTGCGGGAGAGCATATAGCTATTTTGTCGCCCTTGGCAAGAGCGGGCGGGAAATTTACTTTATCCATGATTTATAAAATTGCCAGATAGTTATAGCGGTCGAGACAGCCACGTTGAGCGAGTGTTTGGTACCGCTCTGCGGAATTTCGAGATATACATCCGAGGCATCGACAATATCCTGGGCCACGCCATCGACCTCGTTGCCGACAATCAGCGCATATTTGGCACCTTCGGCAGGTGCAAAGTCCTGAAGCGGCTGGCTGCCCATCACCTGCTCGAGGCAGGCAATAACAAAGCCCTCGGCTTTAAGAGCCGCGACGGCTTCGGAGGTTGACTCAAAGTACTTCCATTCGACGCTCATCTCGGCACCGAGAGCCGTTTTGTGAATTTCGGGCGAAGGAGGACAAGCACTTATGCCGCAGAGCACAACGCCGGCCACCGCAAAACCGTCGCAAGTGCGAAATATGGAGCCTATGTTGTTGAGCGAACGCACATTGTCGAGCACCACCACAAGAGGCATCTTGGCGACGGCATGGAAATCGTCGACACTCAGGCGGTTCATGTCCCAAATGGTTTTCTTTTTCATAATCAGTACTCTCTAAGACCGAAAATTTTTGAGCCAACCCTCACAATATCAGCACCGGCGGCGATTGCCAGCGGATAGTCGTCGCTCATGCCCATCGACAGATGGTCGAATCCCCGCAGGTCGGGACACATGTCGATAATCTGTTTTTTCAAGGCGGCGGCAGCGGCAAAGTCGGCTTTGACACGCTCGGTTTCGTCGGTGTTCGAAGCCATAGCCATTATGCCGCAGATATGCGTTGCTTTGAGCTGTTCGAAGCGTCGGTTGCTGAAATAGTCCAGCAAGTCGAGTGGTGAAAAGCCGAATTTGGTTTCTTCGGCAGCAACATGCACCTGCAAAAGAACGCGAGCAACGATGCCCAGACGTTCGGCCTCGCGGTCGATTGCCGCGAGCAGATGCTCCGAATCGACACTCTCTATGAGGTCGATGGCACGTGTTGCCAGCAGCTGGCGCACCTTGTTTGTCTGCAGATGACCGATGAAGTGCCAGTGCACATCGGAGGGCATCTGCGGAATTTTCTGCACAATTTCCTGCACACGGCTTTCTCCAAACGCTCTTTGCCCGGCATTGTAGGCCTCCATGAGTTTGTCGATAGGATGGAACTTCGACACAGCAACGAGGCGCACCCCTTTGGGGAGTGTGCCTCGCACAGCATCGAGATCTTGTGCAACCGAAGACATGGTCAGTCGCCGAGTTTCATTTTGTAGACATCCATCAGCGGAGTTTCGCTGATTTGCACCACTTCGTAGTCGGCCATGGTGTCCTTCATTCCACTGATAAAATTGTCGTAAGCTTCTTTGAAGTTCGAAGCCTGAACGAGAATCTGGGAAATGGAACGTTTTTCAACGGCCGTTTTCTCGTCGAGTGTGATGAAAGCCACTTTTACCAGATACCAGCGGTCGCCGGTTTCGTTGAAAAAAATTTCAGCGATTTTGGTGCGTTTTACGGCCGAAACAGAAAATTCGCCCGAGATGAACGGGGTCTGTTCTTCGGTGATGCGGCTTTCGGCCTCGGTGAACGACAACGCGTCCACGAGATAGGGTTCTGTTACCTTCTTAACAGCTCCGTTTTCCTGGAGCTTGTCGTACCTTACTTTACATTCAAACCAGTTTGCCATAGCAAAATCAATCTTTTAGTTGAATTTGACGGAGGAGCGGCAAAATTTTGTCGGCATAATGACGGAAACCAAGGTCGGTATAGTGAATACCGTCGACGGTTCCGTCGTCCTCCGGTCCGTCCATTTCGACGGAATCGAGATAGTAGATGTTATTTGGATTATCGGCTTTGAGACGTTCAAAACCGTTGTGGAAATTTCTGTTCTTGGCCGGCAGATAGTTACGCCAGAACGAATCGTAGCGAGCAAAGGGGAAAATGGGACCTTCCACCATGACTATTGGCACATCGGGGCGCGCCCGGCGGATGATGTTGACAAAGTCGTAGGTGAGAGTGTCGCACATCATCTCGGTGCAGTTGGGCACGGGGTCGAGGATGTACATGTCCACATCGGGAATCTGCGCCATAGCGCGGGCCACTACATAGTCCATTTTGCCCTCACCGCTGAAGCCAAGGTTCATCACCTCGGCATTTAGTTCACGCGAAATGATGTTAGACGAAGCCATGCCCGGTCGCGAAGCACAACCGCCCTGCATGATGCTTGTGCCGTAGGCCACAATTCGCCGTCTGCTGTCGATTAGGTCGGGACGGCCCGAGGTAATGGCAGCGGTACTGTCGACTTTAACTTCGAATTTTTCGACACCGTCGTATAGAGGGAAATAAATCATGTATTCGCTCATGCGAGTGGTGTCGGCATTTGAAAGGATGACTGTGTCGATAATAAATTTTTCTTTGTCGGCAAGTACGGGACGTATGGTGTTGACATGCCTCCACACCGAATCGCCCTCGAAGACATAGAGGTCGGCCCCCTTGATGCCGGAATCGGCCATGTGGTTCATGTGAAAATTCCACAGCAGCTGATAACGGGCACCTATGCGCGAGGAGTTGGTGGCAAATCGCACCCCCATGCCGGCAGAGCACTTGGCACGGTCGGCCAGTCCGGGACGGATACTGTCCTGAATATTGTCGGGAAGACGATGATAGAGGTGCTGACCCTTCCATGCACGATTAATCACCCGAAGGTCCTCGGCATCGACAAATTTAAAGGGCTTGGGATTTTCAGCCGTAGCAACAAAAGCCGTCGCCAACAGACAGACGAGCGACACAAGAAATTTATTCATTACCATATCTTTTCAGAAGCAAGTCGTAGAGTTCGGCCATGCCCTCGGTTGCAGTCTTGCGGATGACAGTCACACCCTGAGGCACACGCGAAGGCTTGGGATCGATATAATAAACAGGGACACCGGCGCGAACGTAGTTGAGCAACGCCGCTGCCGGATAGACCACCAGCGAGGTGCCAATGATGACAAAAATGTCGGCTTGCCGCACCAGCTCGACAGCGGGTTCGAACATCGGCACCGCTTCCTGGAAGAAAACGATGTGGGGACGCACGCGGTGGCCGTCAATCACTGTTTCGGGTGTCGACTTGGTTTTGTAGTCGACCTTGAAGGTGAGCGATTCGTTATCGAGAGCGCGGAGCTTGGCAAGTTCGCCGTGGAGATGCAGAATTTTGCTGCTTCCTGCACGTTCGTGGAGGTCGTCGACGTTCTGTGTAATCACATACACATCGAAATAGTCCTCGAGCTTGTGCAGCAAAAGGTGAGCATTGTTCGGAGCCACTGCGGCAAGAGCCTGGCGGCGTTCGTTGTAAAAATTATGGACAAGCACGGGATTGCGGGCAAATCCGTCAGCGCTCGCCACATCCATCACGGGATAGTTTTCCCACAGGCCGTCGGCATCGCGGAAAGTGCTGATGCCGCTTTCTGCGCTAATGCCTGCGCCGGTCGAAACAACGAGCTTGAGTTTCTTAGTCATCGAGAGAGAATTGGATGGTGTCGGAAATGGGACCTTGCTGACGAGCTGCCTGCTCGGCGTTGCGGCGTTTCTGGGCCTCGCGTGCCACCTTGCGCTTGTCACGCCCATAAGCCGGCGTGGCTTCGACCTGCGCAATGGCAGCGTCGTCGTCGAGCTCGGCGGCAGAGAGGATGTAGTAGTTCTGAGTTTCCTGACGACGGATAATATCATCGACCTTGTCCTGTCCGTAGGCTGCGGCTATGGCACTGATGTCGTCGTTGGTGTGGATGTCGTTTGGCGTGCTGCCCTCGATGATGGTGGTCTGCCCTTCGGTGTTTACCGACACATCGAAACCAGAGGCAAGGATGGCGAATTTGAGCTGGTTTCCGAGGGAGTCGTCGAAGCCCCAGCCAAACTTGATGTGGACGCTTTTGTTGATTTCCTTCACCAGATTTGTGGCCTGGTTTGCCTCGGCCACACTCAGACGTGGAGTGAGGTCGTGAGAGTAGTAGAAGCCGAAGAGCAACTCTTTGGCTGTCATAATATTGGTGTCGCACAGCAGGGGCGAATGGAGAGCGTCGGCAATGGCTTTCTGCATTCGGTCGGTTCCTTCGCCGTAGCCCACAGAGATGAGAGCCGTGCGTCCGTTGCGCAGACAGGTGTCCACATCGCGCATATCCATGTTGATGTTTCCGCACTTTGTGACCATGTCGGAGATGGTGCGGGCAGCGGTGCACAAAATATCATCGGCCTTGGAGAAAGCATCCTCCCAAGCCATGTCGGGATAGATTGTTGCCAGACGGTCGTTGTTAATCAGCAGCAAAGCATCCACATTGCTCTGCAGGCGCGAAGCCCCTTCGATGGCGCTGCGAATCTTCTCAATACCCTCGAAAAGGAATGGAATAGTGACAATACCCACGGTTAGGACACCTTTCTGCTTGGCAATATTTGCCACCACCGGGGCAGCCCCGGTGCCGGTGCCGCCGCCCATGCCGGCGGTGACAAAAACCATCTTCACCTCGTCGGTTAGGAGGCGACGAATTTCGGGTTCGCTCTCCTCGGCGGCAGCTTTGCCAACCTCGGGTTTACCGCCGGCCCCCATGCCTCCGCATATTACGGGGCCAAGGAGGATTTTGGTCTGCACGTCGATAGGTTCCAAGGCCTGGTCGTCGGTGTTGAGGGCCACAAAGTCGACACCCTGCACACCTTGCCGGCTCATGTAGGACACCGCATTGCAACCGCCGCCGCCAACGCCCATGGCGAGGATAGCCGGTGGTTTGATTTGCCCTGTGGCGGGGGCATTAGTATATCGTTCAATAAGATTGGGATCTTCTGCTTCAGCCATATTCTTATCTATTATTTCTTGTTATAATCATCGTCCTCGTCGTCTTCGTCGTCCTTGTCGTACTCGTAGGGCGAGAACATGCGCAATACGCCTCGTTTAAGACCTTCGATGGTGCGACCAATACCCGACAGACCGTTGTCACCGCCGGAGTTCGATTTTCCGCTGTGCTTATCGTCGTCGTACTTATCGTCGTCGTAGTTTTCATCATCGTCATAGCCCTCTTCAAGTTCGTCGTAGTCAGGCTCCTTCTCCTGTTCGGGACGCGATGCGTATTTTTTTCGGCCGAAAAGGCCTTTTTTGTGCGTTTTAGAAACCGGCATCGACTCATCGTCATCGTCGGGGTCGTCAGCAAGTATATCGTTGTCGTCGTAGTCTGTCTCTACCCTGCCCCGACGCACGTCCCTGATGTTTATTTGGCGGCCATTGTCCACAATTTCTACCGGTTCTTCGGCTTTTACCGGCTCTTCTGCGGGTTCGTCGTCGAAATCAGGGGCCTCTTCCATGGGCAATTCGAGAAAATCATTGTCGAAACGTCGAGCCCCTGTCGCCAACAGAGCCACAACATCGATGTTGTCGGCATTGTTGCGTCCTGCAACGCGGAAACGAATGTCGGCCGGCATCGAGGCATTGATTACAGGCAGTTTTGTCTGCGACTTCACAGATTCGGCAAAGTCGCCAAGCTTGGCACCTCCGCCGGTGAGCACCACGCGCTGTAGCGACGAAGGTGGGAAACCGGCCAGGTTGAGCTGGTTCACCACATTTGCAACAATCTCTCCGGCGCGAGCGCGGGCATAGGCCCCGATAATCTGGTCGGCACCGTCGGGATTTTCGGCATACTGTGCTTTCATGCCCTCTGCGGCTTCGGCAGTTACGTTTAGCCCGCTGGTAAGATCCAGCGTTATAAGGCGCGACCCCATGGGGATGGTGCATAGAAAAGCCAGGCTGCCGTCCTTATAGACCGACACGGTTGTAGTCTCGGCACCAATGTCGAGAAGGGCGGTGCCCAGGGCCTTGTCATCGGCAGTGAGCACAAGGTCGGCCACTGCCGTGGGTCGTATAACGTAGTGTATATCGCGGGTGTCGACATTGTCAATTTTCAGACGGTCGAGATTCTGCCTCGACTCCCTGCCGCAGCAAATCATTACAAATTCACCCTTGAAGATCTCGCCGAAAATACCCACCGGCTGACGGACAGCGGAATTGTTGACATAGAACATACGGGGCACAGTGGCTTCGATGTTTTTGTCGCCAACAAAGTCGTGCGCGGCCTCGAAAGCCAGACGCTGCACATGTTTTTCGGTAATTTCGTCTTCTTTGGGGAATTTGAGCGAAGCCTTGGCCGGCATACCCACCATGGAACGGCCACCGAGGCTCAGAATCACAGCCCTTATTTTTGCCGGAGCAACGGCTGGCGCGGCTTCGAGCCGCCTCAAAATTTCATTGACGGCAACCGACACGGCCCTGATATTCTGCACACGTCCATAGCGGACATTGTCGGTGGCGGGCATTTCATCGACAGCAAGGATGGTGAGAGTGCCATCGTCGCCAACAGCAGCGACAGCTCCCTTGATTTTCGAGGAAGCTATTTCAATGGCTACTATATTTCTTGGTTCCATATATATTGATGAAGGCGGGGTGTTAGAGTTAGTTTAGAGAAGTTTTGACAGAATCTTTATTGCCCGCGGCCATGTGCTGGTCTTCGTCGGGCAGAGGTTCGTTGCCGTCTATGTCCAAAGCTCCAGACATGTCATCCTCCGTGGGCAAAGCCGGGGCTTCGAGGGCTTTGTTCCTCTGCGTGGCCACAATGCGTCCGCTCCACTTCACAGCTATGGTATCGTAGAGATTCCAGCCTTGTGCCGGAGCCACGTGACGGTAGAATGCCCTAAGGCGCAAGAATTTGTCATCGACCATGGACGTGTCGCCAAAATTGATGACGTGTCCCACAATGGTGGGCACAATTATGATGTTGCCCGTAGGCTCCTGAGTGACAGTGGCCACAAGGGCGTTAACTTTTGGCCGCGAGGCTATGTAGTCGAGAAGAGGCAGAAGGCGGTGAGCCGGATAGATGCTGTCGAACGAACCAACAAGCACCGGAACATCGAGATGGTAGCGCAAGTCGGCCGAAATCTTTTTGCCCTGGGCGTTGATGTAGTACGACGGGTGCGACGGGTCGAAAACGCGTGCCACAGGTATCATTGGTGTAACAACAATTTTCAGGTCGCCGTTGGCAAGGATATTGGCCTCGGCATGCTGTAGCTTGTCGGAAGCCTTGAGTTTGTTTTCGAGCTTGTTGAGTTCGAAAGTGCGGCGGTTGGTATAGGGCAGCAACGCCTCGTCGATACCCAGAGCCCTGCGCACATCGGCAGAATCGACAAACTGCGAAGGTTCGGTAAGGACAATGCGCAGACGACCCATTGTGTCGGCATTGCTCATTGCCGAATTAATGGGTAGGGCAAAAGCGATGTATACGACCATCAAGGCCGACAACACACACATTATTACCGATTTTCTGCTCATAAAGCCTGTATTCAACAGTTTGGTTTTGCAATGTCAACTTTTTCTAAAGCATTGACCAAGCGAGGCACAAAGAGATTGAGGTCTCCGGCACCTACCGTCAATAGAATATCAAAGTTACGATTTTTCATCGTATCGACAAAATCTTCCTTTGAAATGAGGATTTTTTTTGTGCATTTAACATTGTCGAAGATAATTTTGGAGCTCACTCCGGGGATGGGCAGCTCGCGAGCCGGATAAAGGTCGATGAGCACGGCCTCGTCGGCAGCTGAAAGTGCCTCGGCAAACTGTTGTGCAAAATCGCGCGTGCGGCTGTAGAGATGAGGCTGGAATGCCACCGTCAGCTTGCGCTCGGGATAGAGGGCACGCACCGAGGCTATGCTCTGTCGCAATTCGTCGGGGTGGTGGGCATAATCGTCGATAATCACCTTCCCTTCAGGTCCTTTTTCCTTGAGATGGAACTCGAAACGACGTTCCACACCGGGGAACGAAGCAATTGCACGTCGTGCCAGCTCATCGGAGAGTGTGCCGGTGAGCCATACAGCAGCAAGAGCCGACACAGCATTGTCGATGTTGATGTCCACGGGCACGCCCAGCTCTATGTCGGCAATCACTCCTTGGGGGTGTACAAAGTCGAAGACAATCGTACCGTCGCCGACACGGACGTTGCGAGCATGAAAATCGCCGTCGTTGCGACCAAAATAATAGACCTCAACATCCTTACCGGGCCTCGGATGGAGCTTGAGGCCTGTTTTGAGCAGCAACTTGCCCCCGGGCCGTATGAGTTCGGTGAAGTGGGCAAAACTTTCGAGATAAGCCTCCTCGGTACCATAAATGTCGAGATGGTCGGGGTCGGTGGCGTTGACCACTGCAATATAAGGTGTCAGCTGATGGAAGGAGCGGTCGTACTCGTCGGCCTCAATCACACTGTAAGGCGATGTTGAACTGAGCATCAAGTTGCTGTCATAGCCCTTGAGTATGCCGCCAAGAAAAGCATTGCAGCCCACCGGGCCGCAGTGCAGCACATGTGCCGCCATGGACGAGGTGGTAGTTTTGCCGTGAGTACCTGAAAAACAGAGGCTTCGCGAGCTGCGGGTAATCTGGCCCAACACTTGTGCACGTTTGTGGATTTCAAAACCTACGTTGCGGAAGAATGAAAGAGGCACATTTTCGGCCGGCACAGCAGGAGTGTAGACAACAAGAGTGCCTTCCGGGGTTCGAAAGTCGGCGGGCACGGCCTCCATGGCATCGTCGTAGCTCACCACTGCACCTTCGTCAACAAGGGCACGGGTAAGGTCGGAAGGCGTACGGTCGTAGCCTGCCACAGGGAGTCCGAGCGACATATAGTAACGAGCAAGAGCGGCCATGCCTATACCGCCTATGCCCACAAAGTAAACTCGTTTAGTATCTTTAAGTTCCATTGCAAGTCAAAGAAGATTAACTTCGCGATTTGAGAAGAGCATCGATTGTTTCAACAATTTTATCATCACTATCCGGGAGAGCCATTGCTGCAATGTTTTTGCCCAGCAAGCCCATGGTGTCGGAGTTTTCCACCACCGTGCATATTGTTCGCCACAGCATTTTTGGAGCATCGGCATCGAGCACCATGCCTGCGGCGCCACGTTCGGCCAGAGCTTCGGCATTGTGTCGCTGATGGTCCTCTGCCACATTGGGCGAAGGCACCAGGATGCATGGCTTTCCCAGAAGCTCGAGCTCGCTGATTGTGCCTGCACCAGCCCGAGCCACCACAAGGTCGGCAGCACAGTAGGCCACTGCCATGTCGGTGATAAAATCGGTAACCAGCAAGTTTGGCTGCGGCTTGAGGGCTGCGGCCTCGGCGCAACGCGCAGCATCGGAAGCGCCTGTCTGCCACAAAATGCTGAAATCGACAGCTTCGATATTTCCTTTGTCGAGCGCATCGAGCATGACGTTGTTGAGCGTGCGCGCCCCAAGGCTTCCGCCCACCACAAGCACCAGAGGCTTGCCGGCATCCACACCGAGCATTTTTTTCGCGTCCTCCCCGGTCATGCCGGGATTAAGAATCGACGAGCGCACGGGGTTGCCAGTCATCACAATTTTCTCGGCCGGGAAGTAGCGTTCGAGGCCCGGATATGCCACGCAGATGCGGTCGGCGCCGGATGCAAGAATTTTATTGGTAACTCCGGGGTAGGAATTCTGCTCCTGAAGCACCGTGGGCACGCCGGCGCGCTGGGCGGCCTTGAGCGTCGGACCGCTGGCATAGCCTCCCACACCAATTGCAACATCGGGTTTGAAGCCGGCCACAATCTTGCGGGCCATACGCATGCTCTTCCACAGATTGCAGAGCACCTTGACGTTGCGCAGCAGATGTTTGCGGTCGAAACCGTTCACAGGCAGACCGACGATTTCGTAGCCTGCCTGGGGCACACGTTTCATTTCCATGCGGCCCAAGGCGCCTACAAAGAGAATTTCGCAGTCATGATGATGGCGGCGCAGGGCATCGGCGATGCTCAGTGCCGGGAAAATGTGTCCGCCGGTACCGCCGCCGCTTATGAGGAAGCGCAGAGGGCGCTTTTTGTGATGTTCGTTCATTGTTCAGTATTTTTGCTTATAACAACTGCGGCTTGCACAGGGTTGACGCTTTGTGCATTTTCGGGCAACATTTCGAGCTCTTCTTTCTGCACATCGGATGTATCGCTCACACGAGCGGCATGTCGCGACACACTGAGCATCACACCGAAAGCCAGCGAGGTGGCAAGCACCGAGATGCCGCCTTTGGAAATGAGCGGCAGCGGCTGTCCCGACACGGGAAACACTCCCGAGACAATGGCCATGTGGTAAAGAGCCTGGAAGACAATGACAAAGGAGCATCCCATGACCAAGACCCCCGGCACTGTGTGCTTGAACTGTATGGTGAGTTTGGCACTTCGCCCGAGTATCCACATGTATATTGCCAGGATTGCCAGACCGGCAAGCAAGCCAAGCTCCTCGATGATGATTGCAAATATATAATCGGAAAAAGCGAGGGGCAGACGGGCATTTTCGCGCGACATTCCCGGGCCCACGCCCAAAATACCGCCATGAGCCTGTGCGATGTAGCTGAGCTGCTCCTGCTGATTCTTGACATCGAATTTGTCCAGATGCTTGTCGGAGCGAAAATGACGTTTCAAGCGGTTTTTCCACGTTTCACCACGTCCGTCGGCCACGCCTCCCTCTAGAGTCTCCTTATTCAGTTCCAGAGTGAGCAGCTGCCGCTCGCTCAGAGCTTCGTGCCCCTGCGAGGTCATTTTATAGGTCAGCGCCACAGCGCCCACGATGCCGAACACCAGTATGACAATACCGAATTTTTTCCAGCTCATTCCACCCACCAGCATCATCGACAGGCCTATAGCGGCTGTCACAAGAGTATTGGACAGGCCCTGGCTGAAGAGCAGTCCGCAGCAGAGGCCAAGAAAGATGATGCTCCACACCAGGCCTGTAGTGGTAACATCGCGCATGCCCTTCATCTGTGTTTTGGCCAAAATCCACGCCATGCCCATAGCCGCGCCAAGTTTCATGAACTCGGCAGGAAGAATAGGCACACCGGCGATGCGGATGGCACGCTGCGCACCGTTTATGTCGGAGCCCACAAAATATACCAAAATCATAAGGCCCACGCTGAAAGCCACATATATTGGTATAAAGCCGAATATATAACGGTAGTGAATGCGTTCGATGATGAGCATCATCACCAAGCCGGCCAAAAGGAATGCTCCGTGGCGAATGATGGGACCGAAAATGTTTCCGTCGTTCACTTCCTGTATCGATGCCGAGAAAAGCTCGATGATGGCTATAAACACAAGCAACAGATAGGTGCCCCACAGATGATGGTCGGAGTGCTTGCGGCGTTTGACAGCACGCGAATGGTCCTCGGAGGCATCGGGAGTACCGCTGCCTATCGGCGTTTCGGGAGTGTCGGCGGGCTTTGTTCCTACGCCAAGGGCTGTTTCAACAGCAACCGAGAGAGAGTCGTCCATAGCTGATTATTTTTTTAATGCACGCACGGCATCTTTGAACTGCCGTCCGCGGTCTTCGTAACTTTTGAAAAGGTCGAAACTTGCACAGCACGGCGAAAGGAGCACCACATCGCCATTGCGGGCAAGCTTTCGGCACGCCTCGACAGCGTCGGCAAGCGAATGTGTGTCGACAAGGTTCTCGACCTTGCCTGCAAAGAAGTCCATGATTTTCGCATTGTCCTTACCCATGGCCACAATGGCGTGCACTTTTTCTTTTACCAATGGCAAAATTTCGCTGTAGTCGTTGCCTTTGTCCTTGCCACCGAGTATGAGCACGGTTGGTTGTGTCATGGCTTCGAGGGCGTACCAGCACGAATTGACATTCGTGGCCTTGGAATCGTTAATCCAGCGCACTCCGTCGATGTCCTCCACAAATTCCAGCCTGTGCTCCACGCCGTTGAAGTCGGCCAGGGCCTCGCGGATTGTTTCCTTGCGGATGTCGAAAAGACAGGCCGAGAGGCCGGCAGCCATGGAGTTGAACACATTGTGCAATCCGTTGAGGGCCAGGTCGGCACGCGGCATGGTCATATTTGTTCCCGGAGTTTTGAACACAAGGTCGTTCTCGGCATCGATATATGCGGCGGTGTCCTCCTCGCGGTGTTCGGCAAATGGCAGACGGCGCGCCTCGGAAATGACATGACGCAACTGCTCGCTCACCACAGGGTCGTCTTTCCAGTAGATAAAAGCATCTGTAGCTGTCATATTCTGGAGAATACGGAACTTGGCACGCACATAATTTTCCATCTTGTAGTCGTAGCGGTCCAGATGGTCGGGGGTTATGTTGAGCAACACGGCAATATTTGCCTTAAAGTCGTACATATTGTCGAGCTGGAAACTGCTCAGTTCCACCACATATACATCGTGTGGGTCACGGGCCACCTGGTAGGCCAGGCTCTTTCCAATGTTTCCGGCCAGCGAAGCATCGATGCCCGCATGTTTGAGGATGTGATGGATGAGCATGGTGGTAGTGGTTTTGCCATTGCTGCCGGTGATGCACACCATGCGGGCATCAGTAAAACGGCCGGCGAACTCTATCTCGCTGATAATAGGAATATTCTTTGCCTTTGCAGCGACAATCATCGGAGCATCGAGCGGAATACCGGGGCTCTTGACAATTTCATCGGCCGCGAGGATGAGGCTTTCGGTGTGATGGCCGTCTTCGAAGGGAATATCTTCATCAACAAGGATTTGGCGGTATTTGGGCGAAATGGTGCCGCTATCGCTCAGAAAGACGTCGTAGCCACGGTCTTTGGCCAAGATGGCAGCCCCGGTGCCGCTTTCACCGGCCCCGAGCACAACAATGCGGCGTTCAAGTGTCTTTTCCATATATGATTGATTATCTGATTTTCAGAGTTACAAAAGTTACCACAGCAAGAATGATGCCTATAATCCAGAAGCGTGTTACGATTTTCTGCTCTGCAATAGCCCTCATTGGACGCTGAATCAGAGCCTCGACGGTGCCGGCATCTTTCTGGAAATGGTGGTGGAGGGGCGTCATTTTGAAAATTCGTTTTCCGCCGGTGCGTTTGAAATATGCCACTTGCATAATCACCGACAAGTCTTCGATGTAGAACAGAGCCAGCAGGATGGGGAGTAGCAGCTCCTTGTGGATGAGGATGGCAAAAACGGCGAGCACGCCGCCGAGCATCAGGCTGCCGGTGTCGCCCATAAACACCTGTGCCGGCGAGGCATTGTACCACAGAAAGCCGATTAGTGCACCGATGAAGGCAGCCATATATACCACAAGCTCCTCGCTGCCCGGCACATACATAATATTGAGATAGGACGAGTAGACAATGCTGCCGCCCAGATAGGCCATGACAGCGAGAGCCACAGCCGCTATTGCCGACAGCCCGGCAGTCATGCCGTCGAGGCCGTCGTTTAGGTTGGCACCGTTACTCGTTGCCGTTACAATGAAAATGGTGATGAGCAGGAACACAATCCAACCGCCGGCCTCTGCATATTTTCCCATCCACTCTGTGAGCCACGAATAGTTGAAGTTGTTGTTTTTCACAAAGGGGATGGTTGTCTGCGGCGACTTTATGGTTTCGTTCTCATATACAACATCTTCCACAAAGTTTGTCTCCGAGTTGATAACTTCGCGGTTTTCGACAATCACCATCGATGGGTTGGCATACATAGCGGCAGCCACAATTACTGCAATGCCCACCTGTCCAATGATTTTGTACTTACCCTTGATTCCGTCTTTGTTATGCTTGCTCAACTTCTTATAGTCGTCGACAAATCCTATGGTGCCGAGCCACACAGTGGTTAGAAGCATAAGAAGCATATAAACATTTGTGAGATTGCCCACAAGCAGACAGGGAATGAGGATTGCAAAAAGAATGATGAGACCGCCCATGGTGGGGGTGCCGGTTTTACGGAGCTGGCCTTCGAGGCTAAGGTCGCGGATAATTTCACCAATCTGCATTTTCTGAAGGCGATGAATCACAGAACGTCCCACAAAAACAGCGAGCAGCAGCGAGAGCACAAAAGCCACTCCCGAGCGGAAAGTGATGTAGGTCATCAGTCGCACGCCCGGAATGGCGCTGTCCTGCAGCATTGAGAATAACGAGTATAACATCTTTCTTTGTTGTGTATTTTATGTTTTATTCGGCAAGGGCGAAAGCATTGCAGATTTCCTGGCGGTCATCGAAGTGTAAGACCTCGCTGCCTATTATTTGTTCGGTTTCATGACCTTTGCCGGCGATGAGGATAATGTCGCCGGGGCGTGCCAGCTCCACTGCTCGCCGTATGGCCTGACGGCGGTCGACGATAGCCTCGGTCTGCTGCAGCTGAGCATCGTTCAGCCCTGCCTTCATGTCGTTGATAATGGCCACGGGGTCCTCGTTTCGCGGATTGTCGGAGGTGAGGATGACAATGTCGGACCGCTCGGCGGCTGCGGCGGCCATCAATGGGCGCTTTCCATGGTCGCGGTTGCCGCCGGCTCCGCACACAGTGATGATGCGGCTGTCGGCAGGAGCCACCTCGGCAATGGCATCAAGCACATTGACAAGGGCATCGGGCGTGTGGGCATAGTCCACAATTGCCGTCACTCCGTTTGTTGAACGGAAAGGCTGGAAACGCCCTGCCACAGGCCGCAGTGCGCTGATGGCAGCAAGGAGCTCGCTTCGCCCAAAGCCCAGCAAAAGGGCCGCGCCATAGACAGCTGCAAGGTTCGATGCGTTGAAACGTCCGGTGAACATTGTTTCCACCTCGTCGCCGTCGAAACTCAGCAACATGCCGTCGAGGCGGTCTTCGACCACGCGCACGCGATAGTCGGCGAGGTCGCGGGTGGAATATGTCGCACGGCGTGCGGCTGTGTTCTGGAGCATTACCATACCGTTGCGGTCGTCGATGTTTGTGAGGGCGAAAGCACTGTCGGGCAGTCCGTCGAAGAAGGATTTTTTGGCCTTCAGATAGGCATCAAAGGTCTTGTGGTAGTCAAGATGGTCGCGGGTGATGTTGGTGAAAATCCCCCCGGCAAAATTGAGCCCGGCAATGCGGTGCTGGTCGCAGGCATGGCTGCTCACCTCCATGGCCGCAAACGAACAGCCGGCATCGACCATTCGGCGCAGCATGGCATTTAGGGCCACGGCATCGGGAGTGGTATGCTCCGAAGGCGTGCTCTCGCTGCCAATGTTGATGCAAACAGTGGAAATGAGGCCGGCCTTGCGGCCCGACATCATGGCAAGGTTGTAGAGCAGCGTGGCAATGGTGGTCTTGCCGTTAGTGCCCGTCACGCCCACAAGGGTTAGCTCGTCCGACGGGTCGCCATAGAAACGCGATGCCAGACGCCCCAAGGCATCGCGGGTGTCGTCGACGAGCACAACCGTCACACCCGAAGGCACATTCAGTGGCATTTCTTCTGCAACGACAACGGCAGCTCCTGCGGCGAGAGCATTGTCGACAAACTTATGACCGTCGACAGCCACGCCTCGCACAGCCACAAACATGCCGCCGGGCACCACCATCCGCGAATCGGCGGTGATGCCCTTCACGGCAAAACCGCCGTTGGCACCAATGATATTTTTAGCATGCACAGCCTCGAGGAGACTGTCGAAATCGCACGTTCTTTGTTCTTGTTCAATCATATTTCAACGATAGTTTGACACGCGAGCCTGCTCTGAGAGTGTCGCCGGGAGCAGGCTGCTGGGCATAGACGTAACCGACACCGTTGAAATCAACGGCATAGCCCTTCGATTCGAGACGCTCAATGGCTTCGCGCAGACTCACACCTCGCACATCGGGCACACAGCCTTGCGCCTCGTTCTGAGCCGGGCGGTGGAGCATCTGCAGGTGGTTGATGTGCAGCTCTTTGTGCAAGTTTCCGGCACGGGTATTGTCGAACGAAGTGTAGACAGTGGGCACAGTGCCGGCATTTCTGTTCTCGTCGAACACGGGGTTGGGGTTGAGCATGCTGCGGGCATAGAGCTTGAGAGCTACATTCTTGAGCACCGCTCCGGCACTTACTGCCGGACCGCGGTAGGGCATCTTGGGATCGCTGATTACAACTATGCAGGTATATTTGGGATTTTCATAAGGGAAGAAGCCGCAGAAAGCCACACGGTAGTGGCCCTCGCGGTAACCGCCTTTGAAAGGCGGCAAGTCGAGCTTGTTGCCGTTTGCATCGTAGCGCGGACGCTTGTCTTCGAGGGCAATCTTACATGTGCCGGTTTTGCCGGCAATCTCCACAACGTCGCTTTTGAGGAATTTTGCCGTTCCGCCCTGCTCCCACACCACACCGCGCATCATCTTGCGCAGAATGGCGGCATTGCTCTCGCTCATCATGTCGCGCCGCACATAGTCTACTTCAAAAATCGAATCGCGGCCGTCGGGAGTGCGCAGACCTCGCACCAGTCGCGGGCGGACAAAGTGGCCATTGTTGGCCACGGCGTTATAGAACGCACAGGTATAGAGCGGAGGAATCTGCGTGGTGTAACCGAAAACCATTCGCGAGAGGTCGATTTTTGCCGGATTGTTTTTGAAACGCGGACGCCGCTCGTTGGCCATACCGGTATTGAAGCGGTCGAAAAAGCCCATTTCGGCGAGGTCGGCCTTGAACTGGTTGGTATTGCTTTCGTAGTGCGGCATGGAGAGCTTAATCATGCCAATATTCGAGGAGTATTCGATGAAACGGCTCACGGGCAGCGAGGCCGGCGAGTGGGTGTCGCTCACCGGGCGGTTCTGGTACACATAGGAGCGCCCGATCGAATACTCGCGGGAGATTGGGTGCGCAAACCCTTTTTCGAGGGCCACGGCCATACTCATCACCTTCATCACCGAGCCCGGTTCATAGCCCAGCACCATTCGGTTCATGGCCTCGATATATCGCGGCTGCTGCGAGAGGGTATCGAGTTCGAGGTTTGAAATGGCCTTAATGTCGCCTGTTGCAACTTCCATTAGCATTGCAGTACCCCATTCGGCTTTAGACAGAAGCAGCATCTGGCCCAGTTCGTTTTCGAGGATGTCCTGCATGGTGATGTCGATGGTTGTGTACACATCGCAGCCGTCGACGGCAGGACGTTTCACTTCGTATTTGACCCCGCGGTTAGAGAGTGTTTTCACCTTGACACCGTCGGTGCCGTAGAGCAGAGTGTCGAGAGCGCACTCCAGGCCCGAACGTCCGATGACACGCGGGTCGGTGTCCATCTGCCCTACTCGCCCGATGCTCAGATGTGCCATTTCGCCGAAAGGATAGGCTCGTTTGAGCACCAGCTCACGTTTGAGGCCCGTTTTGTTCGAGCTTTCAAAATCGCGGAAGAAGGGGAATGTCTTCACCTTGTCGAGCAATTCCTTGGGCACGGCGCGTGCTATGAGAAAATTGCGTGTGCGTTTTTTCTTTGTGGGTTCTATGGCCTTGCGCATCTTTTTCTCCCATGCATCGCGGTCGCGGGGAGGAAAATAAGCAGCCAGCGAATCGGCAAGCTCGGGGATTGCCTTGTTGAATTCAATGATTTTGAAGCCCTCGGTGCGAAAATCGACCATAATCTTGTAGTAGTAGAGATTTGTGGCCAATATGCTGCCGTCGGCGGCAAGGATATCGCCGCGGAAGGGACGCTCCACCACGGTGTCGGTGAGGGTGCTCAGCCCCATGCGGTTCCAGTCGTCGGCATGGACAACGGTGGTGCGCACCAGCATCACTGCAATTGCTATTGCGATTAGGGACGTAAAGAAAAAGATAATAGAAAAACGCCCCACCACGTATGCGTGGTCGGGATTTATACGTTTGTCGATTGAAGCTTGCTTGCGTGCCATATAGCGGAGAGTGATGGATTGGAATTATTCGTCGAGAGGAATATCGAGTTCCTGCGGGTGCTTTGTCGGTATGTCGAGCCCCAGTCGAAGCGAATCGACAAGGTTGGCCATAGCCGATTCGCGAGTCAGCGTCATATATCGTGAACGTTCTTTCTGCAGGTCGGTGCTCATCACGTTGATCTGCACCTCCAGGGCGTCGATGGTGTTCTTGCTTGTAAGGCTGTCGAAGCGCATGGCAATCATCATCATGCAGGTGAGGATGATGAAGAGTGTTGAAAAGATGTGGCGCTTGAAGAAACGGCTCGACACGCTGTCGCCCTGAATGAACATGCGCAGCCCGTCGAAAATATAGTTGCCTATGCGCGAAAAGATGTTTGCCATAGCTTATTTGCCGAGTACTTGAGGATTGGACAATACAGCCGTGCGCAATTTGGCGCTGCGGCTGCGAGGATTGGCTTCGACCTCGGCATCGCCCGGCACGGTGGCCTTGCTGCCGTAGGGCTTGAAGGGTACAGAGCTACGTCCGAATATGTCGGTTTCGACACGTCCGTCGATATTGCCCGAGCGCATGAAATTTTTCACTTTTTTATCCTCCAGGGAGTGATAGCTGATGACAGCCAGAGTGCCGCCGGCGGCAAGCACATCGACAGAGGCTTTCAGCAGGCAGTCGAGGCTGCGGTCTTCGCCGTTGACGGCAATGCGCAGAGCCTGGAACACTTGGGCAAGTTCTTTTTTCTCGCGGGCGGGGTTGATGAGCGGCGAAACGACATCGACAAGCCGTGCCGTGGTGTCGATGGGGGCTTGCTCGCGGGCCGCTACGATTACTCGTGCCATGCGGCGTGCGTTTTTCAGTTCGCCATAGGTCTGCAGCAGCGTTGCAATCTCGTCCTCCGAAGCTGCCGCGATGAGCTCGGCGGCAGTCTCACCGCCGGCAACATTCATGCGCATGTCCAGCGGTCCGTCGGCACGGAACGAGAAACCGCGCTCCGAGGCATCGAAATGGTGCGAAGACACACCCAGGTCGGCCAGAATGCCGTCCACACGGCCCAGCAGCCCGTAAAAGTCCATATAATTTCGCAGATAGCGGAAATTGCCGTATACGGGCACAAAACGCGTGTCTCCACCCAGCTCTTCGTCGGCCGATATACGGTTTAGAGCATCTTTATCGCAGTCAATGGCATAGAGCTTTCCTTCGGGTCCGAGCAGACGAAGAATTGCGCGGCTATGGCCGCCGCCACCCATGGTGCAGTCCACATATACGCCGTCGGGCTTGATGTCCATCTGCTCCAATGTTTCGGCAAGTAATGCCGGAGTGTGATAAAAGTCCTGATTCATAGCCATTTACTCCTTAGCGTCGAATTATGCTGTGTCGTTTCGTCTTTGAGCTTGTAAAGTTACTGCTTTTTGAGCAAAATTTACATATTGAAACTGTTTTTTTACTCAAAAAGTTATTAACACCCTTTATTAAGGAGTAAACGACAGTGCCGAATCTATCACAGAGGCATGGGAAAAAGCAAGAATTTACTTTTGCAAATTGCGTCAGAGCAATGTTACAAGCGGCGATGCTTCGCCACGGGGAAGCACGGCAATGTGCAGACGCGTTTCCAACGGCCCGGGCTCGCGGTCATGACACAGGCTAACGCCTGCATTTTCGAGGGCGTCACGCACTGTGGTGAGGGCCAGTTGCGGCGTGTTGTTTTCCTCGCTCAAATGGCACAGCCACACGCGGCGCAACAAGCCGGCAGGGGCTATTTCGGCAATATATCCACCCGTCACTGCATTGTCGAGATGCCCGGTATCCGAAGCAATACGCGCTTTGAGATATTGCGCATATCGCCGTCCGTTGCGGAGCATTTCGGCATCGTAGTCGGCCTCAATCATAAGATATTGAGCCTTACGGATATAGAAGTCGGCTCGCTCGGTGATGCAGCCCGTGTCGGTGGCAACGACAAAGGTAACGTTGTCCATTTGCAAAGCAAAACCGACATTGTCGCTGCCGTCGTGGCTGGTCTCGAAGGGCGTGACGGTGATGGGACCAACTTTGAATGGAAACTCTTTGTAGATGGGCTGATGATAGTCGGAGATGCGACGCGAGGTATTGTGCCTCCTCAACAAGCCGTTAAAGGCCTTGGGAGTGACATAGATGCGCATGTGGGTGTTGTGTCTCAGAAGGGCATAGGCATAACGCACGTGGTCGTAATGGTCGTGCGTCAGGAGTATGCCTCGGATAGTGCGCACGTCTATGCTGTTGGCGGCAAGCCGGCTGAGAACGTAGTTATTATCGACACCGGCATCGATAAGCACACCGCACGAAGGCGTGCCGACATAGGAACAGTTGCCCGACGAACCGCTGCCAAACGACATAAAGCGCAAATGCTCGGGGCCCTCCTGCTCATCGCTGTCAACGCCGGGCACGGGGAGCACCGCCTCGGGACTTTGATAGTCAAAGAGCCCGGGGGCCTGCTCAATGTAGGCGAGTTGTTTGCGTTTCTGTCGGCGGCGTGTCATTGATATAGCAGGAATATCGCCGGCTTCTTGGCGTAGTCGTAGTCGGCTTTGCGCCAGGCGCTAAGCGGCTGTGTTATGATAGATTCGGCAGGGCCGGTGATGTCGGCTGCAACGCATAGCAGCATATTCGCCGGCAAGGCTGCACACAGCTCGCCAATAAGGCGGTTGTTGCGGTAAGGCGTTTCAATAAATATCTGCGTCTGACGGTTCTGCGCAATGTCGCGCTGCATTTGCTTGAGCTTTGCGGCACGTTTGCCGCCATCCATTGGCAGATAGCCGAGAAACGCGAAACTCTGGCCGTTGAAACCCGAAGCCATGAGCGACATCAGGATACTCGAGGGGCCTACGAGGGGCACCACCCTGATGCCTTTGCGCTGGGCAACGGCCACAAGGTCGGCACCGGGGTCGGCCACTGCGGGACAACCGGCTTCGCTGATAATGCCCATGTCGTGCCCGGCGAGGGCCGGAGCCAGCATGGCATCAACAGCCTCGGGAGCGGTGTGTTCGTTCAAAACCTCAAAATGAAGGCTGTCAATTTCTATGCTGCGGTCACAGGCCTTGAGGAAGCGCCGCGCTGTCCGAAGCTCTTCCACAACAAAATACTTGATGTTTTTGAGAAGTTCCGTATTCTCCCTCGGGAGGACCTTGTCTGGCTCCACCGGGGCCAAAAAAGACGGGAACAAATAGATTTTGCCTGGCATCATAGTGCAAAATTACAAAAAAATTGACAAAAAGAAAAACGGGACTGTCATCACGACGCCCCGTCTCAATACACAATTATCTATAAAACAACTATTTTCTCTATTCTATTAATTTCTATTTCTTGATTTGCAATACTTTACAGACATCAAATTGCCTCAAAACGTTCTAAACGTGCTTGCAGTTAATGCTTTTCCGAGAGGCATAGAGGCCATGTACAAAGGCATGCTGCACCGCACTGCATTCCATCGTGTTGCCGTATGAAGGGGAATTTTTTCATTAGCTTATGGAATGGTATGGCTTACGTCTGTTTTCAATAGTCCCAGCTGACGCCGTTGTCGCTATTTGATGATGCGCGGATTGAACGTTCTCTTTTGTTGAGGAGCTTGCCGGTTACAAATTGATAGCGTACACCCACTTCCACCAGATTGCCCTGGTCATTCATGCGATAATCCGATGTCTTTGCCACAACTTCCGACAGCGTCTTGGTGCAGTAACGGCCGCCGTAACGGCTAAAAAGATTGCTCCATGAAACATGGAGATTGAATTTCCCTATTTTCTTGTATAGAGCCAGCGAAGTATAGGGCCAACGCCGGGTTTGCAAGTTATAGCCATAACCGCCAAGCGACCATTGTGGAACGACATTTTCCGCTGTCATGTTGAGCTGCCATCCATTCCAATAAAGACTCATGTTCAAGTCCAGATACCATGTGCAGTGTGTGAAAGATTTGGCAGCGTTGAGATGGCTGTGCCCCCAGCCGGTCGAAGCCCTGAACGAAAGAAAGTTCCAGATATTCGACACTCCGATGTTGCAGTCAAAGCCATAGCTGACGAATTTCTTTCCGTTCGATTGTCTCTCAAGGAAAAATCCGGCAAGAGGTTTGGTCGGGTCGTCCTGATAGCTGTAGTCCATCACAATGGGCCGCGATGCGTTGAACAGTGTGCTCTGCAGCGATATGAAGAACTTGTTCTTGCTAAAATCAATCTGAATTTTATTGGTCGTGTTATGCGCGGCTTTTATGTTGTCATTTCCCACTCGAAACATAACATAGTTAATCGGGGTGGCCAGGTCGTTGTAGTTCGACATCGAAGGCATTTGGGGGTTATAGCGGAAATTGTAGGAAAGAGAGAACAAACTGCCCAGGTTTCGCTGAAGGTTTACCGTAAAATCCGGCGACACAATGGACTCTTCTGCCTTAAACCACCTAAAGCCGGCACCGAGCCTATACCCTACCGTCCATAAGTTGCCGCTCATGGCTGTATATACATTCAGATTTGTGTTTCTAAGTGTCTGCCGAGTCCGGGTGTCGTCGATATAATATTTCGACGATGTCTTACTTTGACCGAATGTCAGACCGGTATTGAGCCATGCAAAAGGCAGTTTTTGTTTCCAGAGTGCTTCGGTCGAGAAATCCCATGATGAGCTTGTGGTATACATCCGCGAATCATAGCCCGTCGAATAGCTAAGATTACGGTGCGCGGTATGGTCGGTGTACGACCCTGCGGCATCAATCTCGATTGTGGAGTTTTCCGAGGCTTTGAGATTGTAATACAAGCTAAGTCGCGGGGTTGTCCCTTTATACCCACGATTGTTGGTGCGGTCATAAGTCCCGGTGAGATCTCTCACATAATCGTTGATCTTACGGGTGTTTTTCTTGAAATAGAGTGTGGCCGTAGCCACCAACATGCTTTTCGACGATGGCACTCTGGTGTAGATAAAGTTTAATTGGTGCATCTTGTCTAATGTAGACGACGGTTTGCCATCTACCGACAATTCAATGTCCTTGTCGCTGCCGGCATAATGTTCTTTCTCGTCGACAAACTCTTTGCGGCCATGACGGTAATCGCCATTATAATAGAGCATAAATGCATTTTTACCTCGCATATACTCGGCTACACCGCTGAAGAAATTTCGTGGAGTTGTCAACGCCGCCGTAACGTCGGCCATAACCCAGCCGCCTTCGCTCATCGGATGGGTTGTGATGTTGATATAACATTTGCCAAAACGGATGTCGGGAACGGTGCTGAACTCTATCCTTTCGATAGCGTCGGGTCTGAGCGAGGCGATGAACGACGCCGAGCGTTTGATGCCGTTGACAAGAACCACAGGCTCCTCGCCGGCGATGGTCAGGATTCTTTCCGATTCCCTTACATGTATCTGCGGCGCTTTATACGACAAGATTGTCAACATATTATATGGGCTTGTCGCACGCTCTTGCTCAACTTTGCTTGCATATACAATTGTTTTGCCCGGGGTGTTGACCCTTCTGCTCGTGGTCGCCGTCACATCTTTCAGCTCGATTATGCGCTCTATATTTAGCTTGCCCAAGTCGGTATCGGCACCTCCGGTGAAAATTTCAAGGCGTAAAGGTGAGTACCCCTCAGCCTCAGCCAAAACAACAATTTTTTCTGATTCGATGTTGCTGAAAACGAAAACTCCTTTGCTGTCGGTAGTCGATTGGCCTGTTTCCTTACCGTCGCTGTCGTTTAACTTAACCATAACACCCTGAACGGGCGAATTGTCCGATATAATGCTTCCCTTTATGCTATAAGACCATGCCGTCAAGGCAACAGCAATAGTCAGAATAAAAACAAACGCTCTCTTCGTTAAGGTCATCACAATATCCATCATTAGTTTTTACTTTGTTAAAGTTTTTACGCAAAGTTAAAAATTTTTATTAATACAACTACCTCAACACCAAAAAAAATCATGAAAGAAAGGCTATTTTTTCATTAAGATTATTTTTGAGCTGTAAAGTGCCTTTTTACGCTTCGGGTTAATAATAGGCGTATAGGTATTTCGGGTGCTGAAACAAACTATACACCGAAATTTTGCGTCAAAATTAGTTCATAGCTGCTAAAAATGAATAATATTTTAGTACGGAAAAAGTACGGAAATTGATTTCCGTACTTTTTCCGTACTGCTTTAGATTATTTTAATACAGGTAATATGCTTATAACAAGGCGATTATTCCATCGATAACTTTAGTGCCGAGTTTTTCTTCAAAGACTCTGAAACAAAGTGATTCTCGACGAGAAACGATTGTACCTTTAGCCCTATTAAGGAGAATCGTCATTTGGGTTGGTTGGAATCCGCACTTTATTAGCAACGAAGTATGGAGGTCATAAGAGGACAATTTGCCACCGACCAACAGTTGAAGATTGGTTATGAAGTTTGGGGATACTTTAAGAACAAGGATTTCGAGTTCTGCCCAAAGCTCACTATTCTCTTTGATAGATTCGCCGTTGGAAATCATCGATTGTAGTTTCATGTATGTTGGCGAATCCAGAATTACAGTTGAGAAGGCTATTCGTTTGCAGTTGGTGTTGTATAAGTCAAGAAGTTCTTTACGTAGTTTCTTTCTTAGATCCTCTGTAGTCTCCTCGACTTTGTTGTAGGTAACTTTGGCATTCCTTTTAGGTTCTGTCTTATCTGCATCATTGTTCTCCTTTGTACTATCATTTAAAACATGCTTTAGTCTTGCAATATTTTCGAGTGCATGATGAAGTTTGAGTTTGTAGTTTTTACTTCGATTCTTGAGGAATAGGATTATGATAGTCATAATCAAGATTAAAAACGATACGGCAAAGAACCATTGCCTCAGAACATCATTTTCTTTTTCTGCTTTTCTACGTTCACGGTCATGAATCTGATAGTTGTGGAGAGATGTTTGATAAACAGCCAGTTGATTCTCATTTTCATTATAGTATGATTCCAATAAACGCAAATAATCATTTAAATATCGATATATAGTATCGGCAGGACTGAATGGTTGGAGGCCAGGTGACAAGATGACATTATACCCTGTCGCTTTATTTAATTTATCTTTGCTATTGATAAGTTCATGAGCATAGACATAAGCACTATCGAATATTCCGGCTGCATAGTAAATATCCGAAGCATAGGCTAAAGCACTATTTCTTGCAATAGGTTTAACCAAATCCGGCGTATTTCTAATGTAGATAATTGCAGAGTCAATTTGTCCAATTCTATATTTTACACCGGCAATATACATCAAAGATTTAGCTTGATAAGATTTATCCAAATATTTGCTGCATTTTAATGCAGCACGGAAGGTGTCTTCAGCCTTTTCAAAATCGTGTGCTCTAAGATATACCGTTCCTAAGAGTTGAAGATTATATGTTTCATTAATTGAATCATTAAGGCTCCTGTTCAGTTCTATAGTTTCTTTAAGATATGGCACAGCCTCTTCATACAAGCGTAATGAGTTTAGCAACCTTCCGGTCTGGCTAAGAATCCTACATCTCAGCTCCATATCCCTTTGCTCTGTAGGCATTTTGTCCAACGCACTCTGAAAAAATGATAGTGCAGTTGAATAATCGCCTAAGTCACTATATACCCGTCCTCCATAGTATAAGGCTTCCGGATAAAGCTCTCGCGTATTTTGCCCTGAATAATAATTGATTATATCAAGTATCAGACTATCAGACGTATGTCTAATGTATGCCTTGTCTCTGGCCTTGACAGTAAGAAAGTCATAATAATGACGCCATAGTCGATACCCTCGAGAGCAGAGAGAGCTTCGTTTGGAGACTTTGAGATTAATTCACAAGCATGCTCAAGCCGTTGGTCATGGCCGGTGTCAGAACAGCTTACTATAAGAAGAAGAATTAATATGGTTATGAAATAGATTTTGCCTTGCTTCATATTGCAAAATTACAAAAAAAAAGACAAAGAAAAACGGGACTGTCATCACGACGCCCCGTCTCAATACACAATTATCTATAAAACAACTATTTTCTCTATTATTTATATGCAAATATGCCAAACATCAACTTGCCATGTACGTCAAATCAAAAACGCTTCTACAGTTCATGCTTGTTCCAGACCTATAGGCCCTTGGATTATAAAAGAATTTGGAGCTATGTTCGAACCTTGGTCACGTTTTCGACTGCAAAATTAATATTTAAATTGTTTCAGTAAAAAAATTACTACGTTAAAGTTTCTTAAATATAAAATAAAAGCTTTTAGGAGCATTGAGAGGAGGCTTTGAGGCCTCCCCTCAACGGCTTTCAATGTTCATTGGCCAAGCTCTATTTGTTCCTTTTTTTGTAGTCGGGGTGTTCGCGATAGGGATGGTCGAGGTCGAGATAGTAGAAGTTATGCTGTATTCTCTTTTCGGGTGGCGGCGGTGTCATATACGTATCGTCGTACATGGTGGTCAGATATGGATCGTAGTTCTTTATACCCTGCACGGTGTGACCTTCGAAAACATAAGGAGAATAGACATCGGTAATTTCCTTTGCCATAACCTTTCTAAATCCATCGGTATAGCTTCCTGCAAGCGATGCCTTCTTGTAGTCGTAGCGTGTGAGAACCTTCCGAATTTTTTTCTGCAATCCTTGCATTGAGAAAAACTTTCGAACCAACAGCGGAGCCCACGACGACGGTCCATGCCCATGTTTATAGGGGTCGCGATGCACAAGATAGAGGCACTGTTTAAGGAATTCGTACTTTGCGCACTGCCACCACCGCGCCACTTTGCCATCGGGGAAAGCATCGAAAGGGAAAATGTCGATGTAGCACCCTCCAAGATAATAGAGATGCGGACGTTCGATGAGCGTTGTGCGCGCATCCTGGATTTTACCGAAAGGCAGAGGATAGTCGGGGTCGTTTTCGGCGCACACAAATTCCAAATGCCCCGGCAGCCACTCGGCAGCATGAGCGACAAGCTGCTCGTAGTCGGGACGAGGCATCGAAACATCGAGGTCGTCGTCCCATGGGATGAAGCCCTTGTGACGCACGGCCCCGATCATAGTTCCACCGCAGATGCAGTAACGAAGGCCATGCTTGGCGCACACCTTGTCAAACTCGAGCAAAATGTCGAGAATCTTTTCCTGCAGTCGGCGAATGTCGTAGTTAGCCATCAGTACTGCTCGTTTTCATTAGGGAAGTCGCTGCTCTTGACATCTTCGATGTAGTGGCTGACGGCACCGTTGATTACCGTTGAAAGGTCGGCATAACGGCGCAGGAATTTGGGCGAGAAACCATTGTTCATGCCCAGCATGTCCTGCAGCACCAGCACCTGTCCGTCGACACCGCCACCGGCGCCGATGCCTATCACCGGAATTTCAAGTTCCGAAGCCACGCGGCGCGCAAGGTCGGCGGGGATTTTTTCGAGCACCAGCGAGAAGCACCCGAGTTCTTGCAGCAGATGAGCGTCGGCAATGAGTTTCTCGGCTTCTCGCTCGCTTTTTGCACGCACGGCATAGGTGCCAAATTTGTTGATGGACTGGGGAGTTAGGCCCAGGTGTCCCATCACTGGAATACCGGCGGTGAGGATGCGTTCAATCGATTCGCGGATTTCCTCGCCGCCTTCCATCTTCACCGCCTCGGCACCGCTTTCCTTCATCACACGAATAGCCGACGAAAGGGCCTCCTTGGAGTTGCCCTGATAGGAACCGAAAGGCATGTCGCAGACCACGAGGGCTCGTTTTGCACCGTTTGTAACGCATTTGGCGTGATATATCATCTGGTCGAGAGTGATTGGCAGCGTAGTAGCATTGCCAATCATTACATTCGATGCCGAATCACCGACAAGAATCACATCTATTCCGGCGCCATCGACAAGCGTGGCCATTGTATAGTCGTAAGCTGTAATCATGGCAATTTTTTCGCCACGACGTTTCATTTCAATCAGGCGCGAAGTAGTGACTTTGCGCTGGTTATCAACTGTGTTAGTCGACATTTCCTTTTATTGATAATATTATGATAAATGATATGTTCGCATTAGCTCAGCATGCTATTACCTCAAGCCATGCTGAGCGAGAAATTCGATAGCCTCCATAGCCGACAAAGACCGGCGGCGGCCTATAAATTCGGCCATGCTGTTGGCAATGTCTGCAATACCGGGGTGTCGGAAAAGGCGGTCGACATGCTCCAGGCAACTGTTGAAGAGACGGTCGGCCTCGTCATTGTCGAGAGCGCACTGCTCATCGGCATCGCAACGTATGGCCTGCCGCAGTTCGTCGAGTTCGGCACGCTCCACACCCTTGTGCTGAAGGATGTAGCGGCGGCACACCACATTGCCAAGGGCCACAGAGGCAAGGAGGCGCAGCTCCTTGACAGATTCAGACCAAAGAATTTTGGCCGACATGCGCGGGTTCCCCCTGAAGCCAAAAAGATTGCTCATCACAAAAGAATCGGCAGGCTCGGCATCGAGGTCGATACCGCCGAGACAGTCCTCGCTGTCGAGCACCACAAGAGTGATGGCCATACCGCCGAGGCCATAGGTTTTGTCGCGCTCGTCGGCATAGCAAAGGCGCGATTTATCGTTTGACATAGTCAGTTTACAATTAAAATTTTAGCTACCGCACCGGAAGCAGTTCCGGTGGCATTTTGCGAAGCAAAAACATAGTAGACACCCGAGCGAGCGCGTCGTCCCGAGCTGTCGCAGCCGTTCCACGACGCCATACCGCCTTCGGAGCGGACTTGGAAAATAACGTTGCCGGAAGCATCGGCAATCTTCACCAACGAATTATCCATCAGACCAGCGATTGTGATCCATCCGGTGTAGTCGGGACGCACGGGGTTGGGATAGGCGTAAACTTCGGAATAGTCGGCGGCTGCCGGTGCCGAATCGCTGTCATAGCTCATCAGACCGTTTGCAGTGCCAAAATACACACGGTTGGACTTAGGGTCGCAAGACACAGAGTAGACGCAGTCCGAGAGCAATGGCGAGTTCGACGTGGTGAAATGCTGAAGTATTTCGGTACCGTCGGCACTCACAAGGTAAACGCCTGAATTTTCCGTTGCCATCCATTTTCGGTTAGATGGGTCTATGGCAATCTGGTAGATTTTTTCGCTCTCGAGCAGGTAGTCGCCAAGTCCTGTGCCATCATTTCGGGGCACCACCGGACGACGCACCGACAACCCGTCGTCCATTGCATCTGCGGGACGGTCGATAACCCAGACACCTTGCATGGTATTGAACCACCATCGGCCGTCATAGTCCTCAACGGCACCCATTATATAGTCCATATTCACCGGCGAGCCCGACTGGTCGGGGAGTGTAGTGTGGTGAATAAATTTGTCGTCGTTGAAATTGCTTGGCGTGCCGTTGTTGTCCATCACCAGCAGGCCTTTGCCCCACTTGCCGTCGCTGATGAAGTTGATGTTGCCCTTACGGCTGAAACCTACAAAAGCATCATAGTCAACATTGTATCCGCCGGGCAGCTTGACAGTTTTCCAGTCGTCGGGCTTGATGTTCTTCATGCTCTTGCGTCGCGAAGCCGGCAGTACAAACATTTTGCTTATTTCAGGAGCGGCATCAGTGCCATATTTGAGAAACCACAGGTTGCCATCTTGGTCGATGAAAGGCGAGCCTGTGTGGTCGCTCCATTCACCACCTTGGTAGCCCACATTGGGGCCGGCAAAGTGGAAAAGCATTTTACCATCCTTAAAAGCAAATACACCGCCGATCCAAGTCCCGACATATACAATATCGGGGTCGTCGGGGTCGACCGCCAGGCCCATGCCTGAACCCACAAGGGCTTTGGTGTTCATCGAGCTTTGCTGTTTCACCAAGCCTATGCTCAGGTCGTCGGTAACTTCATTGGGAACGACATTTTTGAATCTTCCATCGATGAGCGAAGTTACCTCCACTTTTGGAGCGCCACGGTCGGACGAGGCCGCACTGCTATAGTGCGATGCTCCCTTTGTCCCCATATAGAGGCGTTCTCCGGCATTGTCCCACACCATAAACGAGACCTGGCGCATGGTCAGCCCCTCGGGGTTGTAGTCCTGCATCACAACCGAAGGCACGCCGGCCTTGAACACAATGTGCGACAAACCCTTGTCGCCAAGGTACCACTGCGAATCGGATGAGAGGCCAATAAAAACTTTACCATCGTAGCCCGAAGGCTTGTCGATGCGCACAGCCGTGCCTCCGTCGTCGGGAGTAATGAGCCATAGTTTTCCATCGTTGACAGCCACCACCCCACCATCTACAGGATAAAGGGCCTCCGACGGTGTGTCGAAAATCACCTTGTGCTGGACAGATCGATTTTCAAAACTGTAGAAATTCGTCACGCGAGTACCGTTTCGGGCACTGAAAACATAGCTCGATTCGCTAAGTTTCAGCAATTTATCGCCCCACATGTTGGTAATGTCGGCAAATTTGTCAAGACTGTTATGCCGGCTGTCTAACGGCGCGTGCTTCACATAGTCGGGAGCCCCGATAAGCAATCGGTCGCCAAGAACCAAAGTGAAGATAATGGGCACATCGTATATGCCCGACTCCACAACCACATGACGCTTGTCGTCGAAGACCACAATGCCGAAGTCGGTGGACACGTAGATGCGGCCCTTGTTGAAAGAGACATGGCGAATGCCGCGCGTGCTCGACACCGTCGCATCCTTGATGTCGGGGAGGTTGACCACCTTGCCGTCATCATAGATGAGGTCGATGTTGCTGTTGTCATAGGCCACGAAGAGATATTTCCCCTCGGGGTTGTAGCTCGCCAGGACAATGCCGGAGGCATCCGAAAGCTTGTTGGCGGCATTGTAGAAATACTCCTCGTTGTCGTCGGACAAGGAGAGAAGCGAACCGCCGCTGAGCATATACACCTTGTCGGGTGTTTCGAAGAGCGACTCTACGCCGGAGCCTACGGTGGGATAGCTTTCCCATCGTCCGCCGGCGGCAAAGGCCCGCGGGGAGGCGACAAGAACCACAAGGGCCAGGAGGATGAAGAGTTTTTTTATCATTCGTTTTCTGTTGAGGAGAGTATGTTTTGTTCAAGATACCGGCGCAGAGCCTCCACGGCACGTCCGCGGTGGCTCACAGCGTTTTTTTCATCGGCCGTTGCGCGACCGAAGCTCTTGTTCCAGCCCAGGGGACGGAACAAGGGATCGTAGCCAAAGCCGCCTTCGCCGTCGAGGCTGTGGAGGATTTCGCCTTCCACGGCTCCTTCAAAGAGGTGTTCGTCACCATTGCCGTCGAGCAGACAGATTACGCAGCGGAAACGTGCGCGACGATTGTCGACACCTTGCATCAGTTTGAGCACCAAGGCATTGTTGGCAGCACTGTCGTGATTGCCGGCAAAACGGGCACTATACACGCCCGGCCGGCCGCCGAGAGCGTCGATTTCAAGACCCGAATCATCGGCAATACAAGGCAGGCCGTAGTGCTTCCACACATAGCGGGCCTTGCACATTGCGTTGCCGGCAAAGGTGTCGGCATCTTCCGGAATGTCGTCGTGGCAGCCGATGTCGGCCAGGCCGGCCACTTCGTAGTCGTTGCCGAGCATCTGCCTGAGTTCCTGCAACTTGTGGGCGTTGTTGGTGGCCAATACTATCTTTTTCATTATAAACGTTGTTAAGGCATCCTTTATTGCCCTGCGGTGTCAGCCCACAACAATGTTCACAATCTTGCCCGGAACGACAATTACCTTTCGCACCGACTTGCCCTCGAGCCACTTTGCAGCCGCAGGGTCGGTCATGGCTGTTTTCTCGACGGTTTCTTTATCGGCATCTGCGGCTACGGTGATGTTGAAACGGGCTTTGCCGTTGAACGACACGGCCATAGTAACACTGCTTTCTTTAAGATATTCTTCGTTGCAGACAGGCCAAGCGGCATCGACGATGGTGGTGTCGCAGCCTATGGCGTTGTGCCACAGTTCTTCTGCAACATGAGGAATGAAAGGGGCAACAATCACAAGAAGGTCGGAGAGCACACTGCGCGAATGACATTTCTGCTGACTGAGCTCGTTGACGCAAATCATGAATGCGGCCACCGAGGTGTTGAACGAGAAATTCTCGATGTCCTGTGTCACCTTCTTGATGAGTTTGTGGAGGCTCTTGAGGTTGTCGGCCGTGGGTTCGCTGTCGTCAACCAGGCATACATCACCTTTCCAGTAGAGGCTCCAGAGCTTTTTGATGAAACGGTACACGCCGTCGATGCCGTGGGTGTCCCAAGGCTTGCTCTGCTCTACCGGACCGAGGAACATCTCGTAGAGACGCAGGGTGTCGGCACCGTAGCGTTCGATAATGTCGTCGGGGTTTACAACGTTGAACATCGACTTGGACATTTTTTCAACGGCAGCACCGCAGCGGTAGGTGCCGTCGGCCTCGGTTACGAACTCGGCATCGACAAACTCGGGGCGCCAGTTGCGGAATGCCTCCATATCGAGCACGTCGTCGTGCACAATGTTGATGTCTACACGAATAGGCTGCGTTTCGTATTGGTCTTTGAGGCCGAGGCTCACATATTTGTTTGTGCCCTGGATGCGATATACAAAGTTGCTGCGTCCCTGAATCATGCCCTGGTTCACAAGCTTATTGAAGGGCTCGTCCTTGCACACATAGCCGTAGTCGAAGAGGAACTTGTTCCAAAAGCGACTATATATAAGGTGTCCGGTTGCATGTTCGCTGCCGCCGACATAGAGGTCGACACTCTGCCAGTAGTCGTTAGCCTCTTTCGACACCAGGGCCACGCTGTTGCGCGGGTCCATATATCGCAGATAGTAGGCCGACGAGCCGGCAAAGCCCGGCATGGTGTTTAGTTCCAGAGGATAGCCTTCGGGGGTAGCCCAGTTTTTGGCACGTCCCAGCGGAGGTTCGCCGGTTTCGGTGGGCAGATATTTGTCGATTTCGGGCAGTTCGAGGGGCAGGTTTTCGTAGGGAGTGGCAATACCGTCCTTGTAGCAGATTGGAATTGGTTCGCCCCAGTAGCGCTGGCGGCTGAAGATTGCGTCGCGCAGACGGTAGTTGACCTTCACACGTCCTATGCCTTTTTCCTCTATGAATTTCTTGGTGGCGGCAATGGCATCTTTCACTTGCATGCCGTTGAGGTCCAATTCGGGGCCGCAGCTGTTGACCATACGTCCTTCCTTGGCGTCGAAGCTCTGCTCGCTCACATCGGCACCCTCGATGAGGGGAATAATGGGAAGGTCGAAATGGCGGGCAAAAGCATAGTCGCGGCTGTCATGGGCTGGAACAGCCATAATGGCACCGGTGCCGTAGCCGGCAAGCACATAGTCGCTGATCCACACGGGCACTTTCTTGCCCGACAAGGGGTTGATGGCATACGAGCCGCTGAACACGCCTGTCACTTTCTTGTCGATCATGCGCTCGCGCTCTGTGCGGTGACGGATGGAGGCCAGATAGTCGTCGACTGCCTGTTGTTGTTCGGGGGTGGTGAGGAGCTTCACATATTCGCTCTCGGGAGCGAGGACCATGAATGTCACACCAAAGACGGTGTCGGCGCGGGTGGTGAAAATTTCGAGGTCCACATCGTCGCGGCCGTCGATTTTGAAGTGCATTTCGGCACCTTCGGAGCGTCCGATCCAGTTGCGCTGCGTTTCCTTGATTGAGTCAGACCAATCGATGCGGTCGAGACCGTCGAGCAGACGCTGGGCATAGGCCGACACTCGCAGGCACCACTGCCACATTTCTTTCTGTTCCACAGGATAACCGCCGCGAACCGACAGACCTTCGCTCACTTCTTCGTTGGCAAGCACGGTGCCGAGTTTGGGACACCAGTTCACCACAGCATTGCCAAGATAGGCCAGACGGTAGTTCATCAGCACGTCGGCTTGTTCTTTGGCTGTCATTTCGCGCCATTGTCCGGCGGTGATTTCAAGCGGTTCGGTACATGCGGCATCAAGGCCCTCGGTGCCGTGCTTTTCCAGATGAGCCACAAGTTCCGAAATGGGCATGGCTTTCTGCGCGGCACGGTCGTAGTAGCTGTCGAACATGCGCAGGAAGGCCCACTGCGTCCATTTGTAGAACTCGGGGTCGCAAGTGCGGATCTGACGGTCCCAGTCGAAGCTGAGGCCTATATTGTCGAGCTGGCATCCGTAGCGTTCTATGTTGACGCGTGTTGTAACTTCGGGGTGCTGCCCGGTCTGAATTGCATACTGCTCTGCCGGCAGTCCGTAGGCATCATAGCCCATGGGGTGGAGCACATTGAAGCCGCACAGACGTTTGTAGCGGGCAAATATATCGCTGGCAATATATCCCAGCGGATGGCCCACGTGCAAACCTGCTCCCGACGGATAGGGGAACATGTCGAGCACATAGTATTTAGGTTTGTTCTTGTCGATTTCAACGTGATAGATACCGGCATTTTTCCACTGCTGGCGTATGCGCGGTTCTATTTCTTTATGATTATATTCCATTGCGTGGTTGTTTATTCATTTAGAGAGTTCGAGCATGCGGTTGATAGGCTTCAGGGCAGCGGCGGCGGCTTCGGCGCTCACTGTCACTTCGGGTCGTTCATTGACAAGGCAGTCGCGCAGCTTGGCAAGAGTGTTGAGCTTCATATAGGAGCAATCGTTGCAGCCGCAGGTGCTGTCGGTGGGCGGCACGGGAATAAAGGTCTTGTGCGGTGCGCTTTTGCGCATCTGATGCAGGATTCCGGCCTCGGTGGCAACGATAAATTCCTGAGCATCACTTTCTATTGCATATTTGAGGAGCACAGCCGTCGAACCCACTTTGTCGGCCATCAGAGCCACAGGACGGCGACATTCGGGATGCACCAGAACCTTGGCCTGCGGATGCTCTTCCTTGAGCTTCGCTATGGCTTCGGCCGAGAAACGCTCGTGAACATGGCATGCACCATCCCACAGCAACATATTGCGGCCGGTCTGTGCGTTGATATACGAGCCAAGGTTGCGGTCAGGGCCGAAAATAAGCTTGGCATCGGCAGGAAAACTATCCACCACCTTGCGGGCATTTCCGGAGGTCACGAGCACATCGCTCAGCCCCTTCACCTCCACCGTGGTATTGACATAGCTAATGACGGTATGGTCGGGATGGGCCTCGACAAAAGCCTTGAACGCATCGGCGGGACAGCTGTCGGCAAGCGAACACCCGGCCTCGGTGTCAGGCACAAGCACTTTCTTGTCAGGACACAGCACTTTGACGGTCTCGCCCATAAAGTTGACACCGCACATAACCACAATATCGGCCTGTTGACATTCTGCCGCAGCTTTCTGCGCCAATGCAAGCGAATCGCCTACATAGTCGGCAATATCCTGCACTTCGCCGTTCACATAGTAATGGGCCAGAATCACGGCATTTTTCTGCTTCTTAAGCTCTAATATCTGTTTTTTCAGCTCTTCGGGGCTTTCTTTGGCCCCTTTGCTGCACATATTATCCATATCAGTCTATTTTTCTGCAAATTTACGATGTTTATTCAACATGACCAAACTTTTAGCAAGCACCCGATTTGCAGTTTGAATAATTCTTCTTGCAAACATATCAAAAAATGTCGATGCCCGGACAAGCTTCCGGCCATCGACATTTATATTTCAAATCATTAGTGGTGCGTTAAGCGCCGGAGGCGCAATGTGCCTACAACCTACTGCGTAGCTGTAGGATACAAAAGCTACACCAACTTCGAGACAAGCCACGGAGTGTGCGCAGTCTCGGAAGGCGATAGCAAAAGCTCGCGTCTCAGGCTACCGCCAATCGCAACAGCGCACGCTCCGCGGCTTGTTGCGAAGATTGTGGATTGACGAGAGGCCGCAGGGGTTTACGCTCGTTTTCCTACGCCTGACGGACAAACTCATCAGCCAAAAGATTCTTATCGGCAGAAGGTCATTTTTCCGTTGATGATGTTCAAGCCTTTGACCGGCCGGTCGTGCTTTATGCCCTTGAGGTCGTAGATGCTCATTTGCTCCGGTTCTACCAACACATCAGTCACCGAGCAAGGTTCCGCATCAAAATCTTCGCGTGTGAAAATCAACTCACCGTCTTTGTAACATTCGAGCATCTCATAGCGATACCAACCACCGGGAACAGGATAATCCGTCAACCTTGATAGATCATTGTTGAACCCGATGCCTTCGACCCAATACAATTTCGGGTCTACATCATCATCATCGTTTCGTCTACTAAGCTGCAATCTTCTTCTCGTCTTGCCAAATACTTCTATATAGTCCTCACAAATAACTCTATTAAACGCATCATCCATCGGAGCTCCACTCATATCAAGAATAGACACTTTGTCTCCGGCTCTCAAGCTCATGTCGAGTACCGGATAAAAAAAATTGTACTGTTTAATATATTCATATATCTTTCCATCTTCCTCACAAGCTGCAAATACATGATTATTGTTCAATTCACTCATGTACATGATTGTTGACGATTCCATCAGCTTGCATTTTCGTCCCTCGATAACAGTGTCGCCTATTACCTTAACCATGAAAACATAATTTTCGTCTTCCCCAAAAGCCGACACATGCTGCCATTTCCAAGCCTTCCCATCCTCAAGAATAGGTTCTGAGGCAGATTGCTGCGCTTTGGCACCTAATAGCACAAACATTACAATAGACAATAGCACAATACGTTTCATAATAACTGTTTTTTTGCAAAACTAATAAATAATTTTAATCATACTCCACAGTAATATCAAATTTAACTTAGTTTAACTTTGGAATAAATTTGAGAAAGATCTTCATGCCGGTACTCGCCATTATATCGGCATAAATTAGAGACTTGAAGTATAGTTATGCTGAATATATGCATACAAGCAGAAAAGGCAATGAAAATTACTTTGTGCATTTGGAAATAAAACATTATCTTTGCACACACCATACTAACACACCACAGGCTCAGACATGAAAAAAATTTTTCTTCTTGCCACACTTGCGATTATGCTCGTATCGACGGCTTCGGCGCAGAACTCTTCGCGCAAAGTTCAAGTTGCCGGCATCGCTTTCTATAACTGGGAGAACCTTTTCGACACCATCCCCAACAACCCCGAAGGGCGCGACCTTGAGTTTACACCGGGAGGCCCCCGTCAGTGGGATTCGCGAAAATACAAGGAGAAAATCCACAATCTGGCATTTGCCATCTCAAAATTTGCCACCAAGACCACACCCTATGGTCCGGCCCTTATAGGAGTGAGCGAAATCGAGAACCGCTCGGTGATGGAAGACGTTGTCAACCAGCCCGAACTCAAGGCGTGGAACCTCAAAGTGGTGCACCACGATTCGCCCGATGCCCGCGGCGTGGATGTGGGGCTGCTCTACAATCCCCGCTATTTCAAACTTGAAAACGTCACCAACCACCGACTCACTGCAGTGCCCTTCCGCACCCGCGACCAGATGTGCGTTGTGGGCAGCCTGCTGGGCCAGCGCATAGCTGTTATCGTCAACCACTGGCCCTCGCGCCTGGGAGGCCAGGAGCGCAGCGAGCCCAACCGCGTTGCAGCAGCCGAACTGTGCCGTCACATTGCCGATTCTCTTTGGGCTGTCGACCCTGCAATGGGCGTAATCATCATGGGCGACCTTAACGACGACCCAATGGATAAATCATGTGCTGTGGTGCTCGGAGCCAAGAAAGATGCAAAGGGTCTTGAAGCCCACGGCTTCTTCAACCCCTGGTGGAAGAAGCTCGACGACGGCATAGGCACGCTTGCCTACAAAAGCTCGTGGAATCTTTTCGACCAGATTATTGTGTCGGGCAACCTCGTCGACGGCCCTGATACCCGTTGGCAATTTTTCGAAGCCAAAGTGCTCAATTTCGACTTTCTCAAAGACACCGAAGGCAACCGCGTGGGCTATCCCAAACGCACATATTCGGCCGGCAGCTACCTCGGCGGTTATTCCGACCACTTCCCCACCGAAGTGTTCCTCCGCCGCTATGTTCCCGCAAAGAAATAACCAACTTTAATAACAACATATATGAAAAAACTTTTACTTTCATTTGCAGCATGCTTCATGGCATTCACCATGGCATCGGCTGCCGACATCACTGTCGACTTCAGCGCAGCCGTCGACCAGCTTCCGGCCGCTGAGACAGAAGAACTGACAACAGCTTCTATCGACGGTGTCAATTTCACTTTCTACTGCTGCAAAGGCACAGGCTACCAAGGGGCAAACTACCTTATGGTTTCCGGCAAGAAATTCGAAGGTGCCTACGTTGAATTCACTGTTCCCCAGGCAACCAAATCGTTTACCCTCACAACAGGCTCGAGCGCGTCGGTGGCTGTAATGGTACAACTCAGCGCAAACGGCACAAACATTGGCGAAGCCGTAAAGCTCGATGCCAAAGGTGCTGATTTCAAATTCGATATTCCCGAAGCCAATCAAGCTGCCGGCACTACCTATCGCCTGACAGTAACCAACAAGTACAACGCCCAGATTACCAAAATGGTGTTCTCTGACACAGAAGGCGGTTCGACCGAAGAGCCTGTGGACCCCACTCCTTCCGATGGTGTGAAGGTTACTCTTGCCAATTCAGTGTCTGACGGCACCTATGCTCTCTATGTTCCCGGCCAGGGTGTTGCTACTGTCTACACCGGCGGTGGTTCTTTTGGCTACTGGAAGGTTGAGGCCGTCACCGTTGCCGACAACAGCTTCACAACCGATGCCGCAAACCTCGTGACTTTCGCAAATGTAGCCGGCAAGGGCTATACAATGAAGGACAGCAACGGCAAATTCATCGGTATGGACGCAAGCCATTTCGGCGCATTCAACTACTATGACACCGCCGAAGAAGCCAACTGCTATTGGAACCTCGAATTCACCGGCAACGATGTTAAAATCAGCAACACCGGTCGCGAAGGCGCTTTCATCACCGCCAAGGAATATAATGGCAAATGGGAACTTGTAACCTCCGACAATGCCGAGACATTCATCGCTCTTCAGCTTTTCAAAGGCGAAGCCCAGCAAGGTGGCGACCCCGTTGAACCCGAAGCTGTTCACGTGAAGTCGGTTAAGGAAACAATCGCTCTTGCAAACAAGACCAAATTCATCGCTGACTATGCCCTGACTGTTGGCTGGGTATTCAACAGAAACGTATTCGTTTGCGACGAAGCCGGCGATTTCATCCAGATTTACGGTGCCAACACTCTCAAGGTGGGCGACGTTATCCCCGCAGGTCTCGAAGGTACTTATGAACTCTTCAACGACGTAACTCCCGAAATCACAGGTGCCACTATCCCCGAAGCAAGCGCCGGTACTTTCGAAGCCAAGGTTGTGGCTGCCGCCGACATCAACACCGGACTGGTCAACAGCGTCGTTACCATTGAAAACGTTGTTCTCGCCGAAGCTTCGCCCGCTGCCAAGGAAAACTTCACAGGCGTAGCCGACGGAATTGAACTCAGCTTCCGCAACAACTACACTCTCGAAAGCGTAGAAGCCGGAACCTACGACATCACCGTTGTAGTTACCATCTACGACAACGCTCCCTCGCTCTACGTCACCAACTACAAGGCGTCGACAGGCGTTGCCGGTATCGAAGCCGATGCCAACGCTCCCGTTGAGTACTTCAACCTGCAGGGTGTTCGTGTTGCCAACCCCGAAAACGGCCTCTACATCCGCCGCCAGGGCGCAAACGTACAGAAAGTGATGGTTCGCTAATCATCCTGTCAAATCAATTAAAAAAGCCACATTCGCATGAATGTGGCTTTTTTGTAGCAAACTATCACTGCTGTGCGCCCTCGCCGCCACGGCTGCTGCTCACATCATCGTTGCTGATTTTGGTCTTGGTTTTCTTGACCATCGCACGCAGCGAACCAAAACGATAGCTCACCGCAAATGCAACATTCTGCCGTCCGTAGTAGCTCTGCGAGCTCCAGGAGGTCATTCCCGGTTGCTCTGTATAATCTTTATAGAGCGTTCTATTCGGCCCGAATGGTTTGGTTGCCGACACACGTACCGTCAGACGGTCCTCCTTCAGGAAAGAGCGCGACAATGTCAGCGAATAGTAGAATGTATCTACAAAACGGTTCTTCGACTTTGAATATACCGAGCTGACGCCACCGCTCCAATAGCTGCCGCTGAGGCTGAGGTTGAGTTTCCATGGAAGAGTTTGAGTTCCGTAGAAGTATGGATTTGTCCACCAACCTCCACGGCTCAAAGTTATGTCGTGTCCCGCGCCATCGGGCGAAGGCTGTTTATAGTGGTCATAGCCAATGTTGAAACCGAAATTAATGCGTGTTTTCTTGCCACGCCATCCGAGCCACGAAGAGAAACCTGCCGTGCGCGTTCTGCCTACGTTAGCCTGGGTGTTATAGACCGTCAGGCCGTCGTCGCCGAGCCATGACACACTCACAAACCCATCGTCCGACATGGAGGCCCACAGCGACGCATCGAGATTGACGGTGCCCATGTGTTCATAGGCCAGTTCGAGACGATCGATAGTGGCACTCTTCAGGTCGGGATTGCCTAAAGTCACGCTCTGTGGCAGATAAGTCACCTGAGGATCGAGGGCGTTGATGCCCGGACGTCGTATATTGCGGCGGTAGCTAAGTTTCAGCTGGTTATTATCGTTGAAGTTATACATCACTGCGGCATTTGGCACAATGTCGTTGAGGCGCGAGCTGAAATCGTCGCGTTCGTCGGCTTCACCATAGCCTTCGCGGTCCAGAAAATGCGCGGCCAGATAGGTGTACTCATAGCGCACACCTGCACGGAAATTCCACTTGGCAAGGCCCAGCCGCCAGTCGGCATAGACGGCTGCCACTGTTGTTCGATGCAGGAACTTGTCCTTTGTCACTTGCTCTTCATCGTAGAACATCCTCGAATCCGACTTGTTACGGCGAATAATCACTTTCGAGCCTACATCAAGCTTGCATTTGCCATAAGGACGGCTCCAGTCGAGCTGGATGGTGTGCTCGCCAAAACTACGATGGCTTTGCTGTCCGTATGTTTCGTATGGCATTGTCCAATTGACAAGGTCGTAGTAGCGTGTATCGTAGTCGTTCTTGCTGTTGTTTACCGAGAAGTTATAGCTCAGTGTAATTGTCTCGTCCTTGCGGCGTGTCAGACGCTGATAGTTCACAGCCCCGTCGAGGTAGAACGACGAGCGTTTATAGTTGTCGCCATAAGAAGAGCTGTACTGCTGCACCACCTCACCTTCTTCGTTGGTGAGCGATGTGGTGCTAGACCGGTCGGGACGGTGGTTGCCGGGAATCCACTGGCTCACCTCAAGAGTGATGAGATTGAGAGTGTCGGGTTCCCACGAGCCTTCGAGGCCCCAATAGCCAAAGCTTGACTTGCTGCGGCTCTCGCTGGAGGTGCGCGACGTAATGCCCTTGTCATAGGTTGTCACAATCTCACCCTCGCTGCGGTTGTGCTTCGTTTTGGGAGCATAGCTCAACGAGCCGTTTCCCGAAAGAGTAACTTTTCCAAGCTGTGTTGTGAGGTAGGCACCTGTTGATTCGCGCATGTCTGGTAGCGACAAACGCTGAGTGACGGTGCCCATCACTCCTGCCATCGACAATTTGCTGTCGGTGACGATGTTTAGAATCAGCCCCCCGCCCTCGGCATCCTCGCGTGAGCCCGGGTCTGTGATTACTTCGATTTTTTTGATTGAAGAGGCCGGAATAGACTTGAACAATTCTTTTGCATTATTGCTGTACGACGAATTTGGTCGTCCGTTTTTGTAGATACGGAAATTGGTGTCGCCTTTGACACGTATCGTGCCATCGGCATCGACAGTTACCATGGGCACTTTGGGCAGTGTTTCGCTCAATGTCGAGGTCGGGGCCTCGGTGTCGGCACCAACGTCGTAGGTAATGCGGTCTATTTCGTGCTTGATGAGGGGGCGTAGCGTTGTGACAGTCACTTCGTTGAGCACTGTGGCATTGTCGTCGAGGGCGATTGTTCCAAAGTCGACCGACGGTTTGGCTGCGGTAAGTTCAAACTCCTTAGTCCACTGCTTCTTACCGGTCGCATCGACATAGACTTTAAACCGGCCGGCATCGGCCAGATCGGCATTAAAACGGCCATCGATATCGGTGGTGCCGTACTTCAGGGCTTTGACGCTGTCGTCAGCGGCAAAGATACGAACCGTGGCGTAGGCCTCCGGGTCGGACTGTGTGTCTGTTACGGCAAGTTTAACGCTATAGAGTGCCCCCCATGCGGCAGAGCTCGGAAAGAGGAATAAAAACGCAAGGATTAGTATTCCCGCTAATCTGTGAAATTTTACCATTGATCTTTCTATTGATACATCTATATGACACAGCCAACCTATAAAAGATTACACCTGCAGACCGCCAGCGACAACACAAACATGTTACATTTCGGTGTCGTTCATCGTTGCGTTGCAGCAATGTAACAATTGTGTAACAATCTGCTGCACATTTATCTAATTATATATCAGCGTTTTATAAAGTTCACTTAGGAAAATTTGATGCATTAACATCTATTAACTTTAAAATACTTGTAATGGCTAAATTCTCCGTAATTTTGAATTGTCGAAACATATGAACGACACATGAACACGAAAATATTAAACACTCAAATACATCACACTTATGGCATCTACCACTTTTCAAACAAACCTTATGGCACTTCAGGCCAACCTCCTCAATTTCGCGTATATGCTGACCAACAATCGCGACGATGCCTATGATCTCCTGCAGGACACCATGCTCAAGGTGCTCGACAACGAAGAGAAATATGCAGAGGGAACGAATTTCAAAGGTTGGGTGTTCACCATCATGCGCAACATCTTCATCAACAACTACCGCCGCGGCGTGCGCTCGGCCACAGTTGTCGATACTACCGATAACCTCTACCTGCTCAACTTGAGTCAGGACTGCGCAGCCGAATCGCCCGAAGACAGTTATGCCGTCGCCGAGATTACAAAGGCCATCGACGAATTTCCCGAGGAATACCGCCTGCCTTTCACAATGCACGTTCAAGGCTACAAATACAACGAAATCGCCGAAAAGATGAATCTTCCATTAGGCACCGTCAAAAGCCGCATCTTCGTTGCTCGCCGCCGCCTCCAGGAACGCTTCAGCGACTATAAATAAAAGTCATCATCACACAAGCGACGCACCCCGGGATGCAGTTCCCGGGGTGCGCGTTTTTTGAGGAGTTTCCACACTATCATTAAAAACTTAGAAACCTATTTTTCTTCTTTTTAGCTGTGCTATAGGGATTGATAACCTCGCCGGTACGTAGACGTATCCATGTTTCGAGGTCACCGTTTCGGTGAAGCACAATGACACGTCCGCCATTGGTGCCTATGTGGTTATAGACGGTGTTGCCACCGGTATAACGGCCATACCCCAACACAACGCCATAGTAGTTTGCAATATAGTCGTTGTCGTGGTCGTGCCCGAAGAATATGCCACGCACATCGCCTTTTTCCTTGACCGCGGCAAACATGCCTGAATTGAGCTTGGGTGAGCAAACGTCCTCGCCCTTGGTGCCGAGGATAAACGACTTACCGTCGGCATGAGCATAGTCAATCTCAGGCAGGGGGATGTGGAAAAACATAAGCGCCGGCATAGGCTTGCCGCCGTTAAAGCTGGTGTAGCGGTCGGACTGCTCCTTGTACCATTGAATCTGAGTCAATTTGAGCCAGTCGTATTTTCCGGCATCTTTCACCTTCGTTGTTCGATGCGAATCAAGACAATAGAGCACAGCCGAAATGCTGTCGCCGTCGAGAATATCAATACAATAGTCGGGGCTTTCAGTATGGATGCGAGGCAGCATCACCGATCCGGGCTTAGCCTGCAGAATGTCGTAGATTTCAGAGTAGCCAAGGTCGAATTCCGTATCGTGGTTGCCGAAGACAAAAGCAAAAGGCAAGCCTCGGCTCAGAACCGGGACCAGAGCTGAATCGACCTCTTCGGCCACATCCTTGTCGTAGACGAGGTCGCCGGTGAAGACAACCAGGTCGGGCTGCTCGGCATCGAGCACGGCGTTCATGGCTTCAATTGTAGTCAGCGACGCTTTCTTACCTTTCTTATAATGATTGTCGGTGAACTGCACAATCTTGAATTCGCCCTCGTCGTTGAAACGAAGTTCGGGAGCTTGCGCAGCCACAATAGCGGCACAGCTCAAAGCAGCGAGGGTAGCGAGGGGGCGCATGAGCATTGTCATTTGGGGAGTACGAGACGTATACCGGTATCCGTAACTGTTTCGTTTTCGTCAATGCGACGGCGGAATGCATTGCGCAGCTCATTGTCGGTGCGCGACTTCCACGAACCACCACGGCGTACGCGGTTTTTGTTCATCTTGGTCGAAACAGGGTCGATCTGATTTTCTTTTGGGTATTCGTTCTTGTAGTCGAGGCACATTTCAAAAAGGTTGCCGCTCATATCGTAAAGACCGATTTCATTGGGTTTCAACTCTTTGACATTGTGCAGACGGTTTCCGGAGTTTTCCTGGTACCACCCCACCTCGTTTGCAAGCATGCTGCCCGAGAATTTCATCAGCGCAGCTTTATGACCACCACGGGCGGCATATTCCCACTGTGCTTCGGTGGGCATTTCGAACTGGCGTCCTGTAATGGCGTTGAGACGGTTGATGAAACGCTGTGCATCGGACCACGAAATGCCCTCTACCGGTTTTTCGGGGTCGACGAACGAAGAGGGATTGCTGCCCATCACAGCTTCGTAGACAGCTTGTGTCACCTCGGTCTCGCCAATATAGTACGGCTTTGTAATTTTTACCCAGTGGACAGGTTTCTCGTCGTCTTCGGAAGAACCCTGCTCTTTTGTGGCTCCCATCTCGAACATGCCCGGCTTTACGAGCACCATGTTGAAGCCCGGACTGCCGGGAACATCGATGTGAATCATATCCTCGCCCGAAGCAAGCGGAGCGGCCCCGGCCTGTTTGGGCTGCACGGTGGCGCGATATGTGAAAAGGCTCTGCAGGGCCTTGCCAAACTGACAGGTGAAGGGCACAAAATTAGAGGTCTTGACGAGGACATTATCTGCACCTTCGGGCAGATATACCCACCATTCACCGTCTTTATATTCTTGTTTCACAGCACCGGAGAAAACGGGGTCGTTGGCAATGAGTCCGAATTTCACAAGGGCACATGCCACACCGTTGGCATCGTCGACACGGTTACGCACTGCGTCCGGGTCCATGGTGTCTTCAAACTGAGTCAGCTGCAACTCCTGAGCCGACAAACAGACGCTGCCAAACAAAACGAATAGAAAGAAAAAGATGAATAAGCGTAGTTTCATATCTTAAAATGTTGAATACGGTTAGCGGATTGGAATATCGTTGATGCCGAAGGGCTTGGTGCCCATAGGCTGCCATGTGCGCACCAGGATTTCGGGCTGGTCCTCGTTTGTGAAGTCCCACACCAGCACCACAATGCCTTCGTCGCTGTAAGAAGCTGTCTTCCAGTTCTGAATAAGGGTTACATAGTAGATATCCTTGTTTGCGGGATGGCGCATTATCTGGTAGTCGTCGAAGGTGACGTTGATATTGCCCGGGCGAGCAAACACACGCTTGAGGCCGGCGAGATATTCGGCTTTGCCCTTAACGGTGACCTCGATATTATTTTCGCGGCGCCCCGAAATCACTTTGCCGGTGATAATAAGCGCATCGTTACTGAAGACAGCATCCATAAAGGGCAGGTTCTTGTCGATATATGCCTGACGGAACTTTTCGCACCATCCCAGAATCTGCATGCGCTGGTCCAGGTCGTTTAGTTTTTCGGAATCGGCAAGAGCCTTGGTATACTGGCTGTTGTCCATCGTAAAGTTGAGGTCGTTGATTTGTCCGCGGGTGTTGAAGTCGATACACAGTTCCTGACGGCTCCATGGCAGGGCCTCATCGGTGATGGGAATAAGCGTCAAGCCAATATTACGGATTTCATAACCACGGAGAGTGCCTTTGGAGTTGCGCAGCATCAGACCGGCTTCCACAATATCTTCGTCCTCGGTGGAGAAGTGCATCTGATCCCATGTCATAGACAAGGCCTGAGCGGCGTTGTCGGTTATGTCTATTCCCGAATAGTTGATGTCGGAGCCTGCGGCAGCTGCAGTGTTTATGGCATTGAGAATGAGTTCTACCTGACGCTCCATCTTGGTTTTAAGCGTCGGATTGTTAATGCCGTAGGAAAACTCGAATTTCACCTGTGCCAAAGCCGGCAAGGCAAGAAAGAAGACGAGAGCGGCAGACAGTAGTTTTTTCATATCATTAGCGAGTTATTATCCATAGAAGCGTTATCGGAGAGTGAACCACAGCATCGGCACGCCTTTGATGTCGTTGGCATTACGCGGCTGTCCGGTTTTGTAATCGGCTGGAGATTCGCCGTTGGTAATTATGCAATCGATGTTGTATCCTGCCGTACCCACAATCCAATAGTGGTCATTGCCGGAGGGAACATCGTTTATAGTTCCATATTTTTTTACCTTGTGCATGGCCTCGAACATGCCAAGCAGCTTCATGGCTGCCTTGAGGTCCTTGCATCCCAGGAGGTCGTCGAGCACTTGGCGCTGCGAGCGGTCGGGTCCTGTCTCGGCAACAGGAGCAGGTGCGGCTGTGGCTACTGCCGGCTCGCTTGCCGGCTCTTGTCCGGTACTTTCCGGTGTGCTTTCTGCCGATTCCGAGGCAGTTTCTCCGGTCGTCTCTTCCGGTACATCCTCTTTCTTCGACGATAAATCCAGCCCCAGGTCGCCCTTGGCGATGAAGGCAAATACACGGATATTATCACCGCGTTTCATCTTCATATACTGGAACTTTGCAGCCATGGCAGGACTGAATTTTGCATCCGAGCCAAATTCTTCCATGAAAGAATTGATGTTGGACACCAGCAGGTTGTCGGCATTGGAACGAGCCTCGTCCTCGGTAGGCATTGTCGACTCGGCATAGAGATAGCCCTCGGCGGCACGTTTGATGGCGTTTATTTCGGCCGAGGTATTGTCGGCTGCTGCGCAAAAAGGCATCAGCAGGAGAAGAACAAAAATATGTCGGAGAACGCTGTGTATCATTCTGCAAACATGTTAAGAATCTTAGGTAGAGGTATGTAGGGTGTGATTTTTGCCGTCGCACGACCTTTTTTCTCGTTTATGGCAGAGATGGGAACGGAAATTTTGAGCGAATGGCAGTAGCCCCTGCGGTCGTTACGCCCAATCATCACATAGTCGGCCTTCTGATTGTCTATACCGGTAAGGCCGGTGTATATTTCGCAACCTTGCGACAAGAAATATGCCACCATCTGTCGGAGAGGAATGGTGAAAATCTTCTTCTCCATGGGATAGGCAATCATCTTGAGCTGCACCTCGATGTCGTTTGGGATGTCGAGGCCGGAGAGCATGTTGCTGATGCTCTCTGCCGGGTATGCCTCGTTGTCGAGCACACGGAAGGCAGCGGCAAGCGAATCGGTATTGTTCTGGTAGTAGCGGTCGGAGTTGATATACTCTGTAAAGAAACGGCTGCCACGGAGCACATAACAGTTGAGTTTGGGTGTGGCTTCGAGGTTTTCTTTGCCTACGGTCCTCTCCACGGGAAGGTCGGGATGGCTGAGCACTGCCGGGCTTGATAGGTCGGCAATCAGGCGACGTTCGTTTTCGGGCAGCTCGCTGCCATTGAGAAGATTATACGAAATAGGCACCACTACTTCCATCTTGCGCCCATCGGAAGCGGTCCAGCACAAACGGTAGTCTTTGAACTCCTCGGTACTGACCGTGAAAGGCAGCTGCCGGCTGAAAAGCGACGGAAGCTCCGAGGCTTTGATGCCGGTAAAACGAACTTTGTCGCGCTCAATGACGTTCGGCTGCTCGATTGGCAGCTCCTGTTCCAGTGCAAAACGCTCGAGAAAGTCAAAAACAGGCAGTGTGGCGAGCGACCTCTCCGCATCGGGAAACACACGGTAGCCAATGTGACGCACAAGCCCGCGCCTGACATCGGCACGTGCCGGCTTTCCTCCAAGGTCGAAAAACAAAACAGTATCGGAGACTGCAGCTGCTTCGGGAGCAATTTTATCCAAACCAATCACAGCCGCGATATTGGCCAGATTGTCGGTGGCGTAGCTATAGGCCGAAGACGATTTTGCCACGGCGTGCCCCGAAAGGGCACACCATGACAAAAACGTTGTTATCAAGACGCAACGAAGTGCTCTCATAGGCAAGGTGTCAAATACCTATATTGAAGTTTTTGCCTTCGCCCTGTTTGCGTTTAAGGAAACCTTGCACCAGTTTGCCGTTGCGGAACTTGGCGTTGACAATCATGTCGCCGGGCTGGACGTCGAGCATTTCGCCACCGGCTTTGAGATCGATTGAGTGAGCTTTCTTGACAGTTATAGTACCGCCGGGGCCGTCGGGAACACCGTCGACAGCCGGTCCTTCGTATGTACCCCATCCAAGGCTGTAAGCTTTCAGATAGTTGGGGTTGGCAGGAGTGACACCGGGCTCCTGAGGGGCAGTTGTTTCTGCAGCCCCTTCGGGATCGACAGGATCGACAGGATCTGCCGGCTCGCCGTCTTCATTGACTGCTTCTGTAACGGTTTCGATGGGATCAACCGGGTCGACGGGCTTGGTTTCATCAGGTTTGAACATGAAATATCCACCCACGCCAAGAGCAGCTGCACCCACGCAGCAGAGGCCGATGATGAGGCCCTTTTTGGAGTTTCTGGCATTTGTATCGCCATTGCTGCCTTTATTATCGCTGCCACCGACGGCAACAAGAGGTTTGCCGCAGCTTTTGCACACAAAGTTGGCTTCGTCAGCCTCTTGGATTTCTTCGGAAATGGCCAAATCGCAAGGCTTACCAATATTTATACATTTTCCTTTAGCCATGATTATCTATCATTTAAGTCGTTTTCAAAAAGATATTCGGCAGCTTCGCAGTAGTCTTTGAAAAGCTGGTTTGTTTCGTTATTGTGGCAACGGCCTTCGAGGATTTCGGCCACAACCTTGTTCTCGATAGCCTCGCGGAACGAAGCACGATCGGCGTTGCGGGTATATTTGGGCATGATGGCATCGTCCACAAGCTTGATGACCATGGTTCGGAGGTTGGCATCCTCTTCCATCATGCGGGCTGTTTCTTCCATGTCGCGTCCAACAAACTGTGACTTGCGACGCAGACCCGAACCGATTACAATGGCATTGCGGTCGTTGCCTGTTTCTTCGTCCTGACGCGACACGATGGTGCCTTCGTCGGAGTGCAGACGCATGGCGTAGCCCTTGATGCGGCGGCTGCGCAGACCGGGGTCTTCGCTGAAGAGATCGGGCATCACGCCTTTTGGAAGGCTCTCGGTGTGGAGGAGCATGCGGTCGAGCTCGGCATTGGCATTAGCTGCCTCGCTGGTCTTTGTCTGGTATTTCTGCTTGAGAGTGCGCACGTTGGCGAGCATGCGGATGGGCACATTCGATGTGCCGGAGATGATTACCAGCTCGTTGCTGTGGCTGTTTACGCTGATATTTCCTTCGTAGTTGGCACCCCACTTTGCAACATCGGCAAAAGCCTTGATGAAATCATTGCGGAATTTGGCATCCTCGTAGTCAGGCAGACAGAGCTGGATGAAGTTGCTATACTGAGCATTTCCCACGGCTCCCACAACGGCTCCGGCGGCATTGTCCATCATGGCAAATGGACGCGCGGTGTCGACAAGGCGTACCAGATATTCGCGCAGGGCGGTTTCGGTGGGATATTCCTGCTGGATTTTCTTGAGCACGTTCACACGGAGGAACTGGTTGTCGGGTTCGTTCTTGGCAATGTTATCGAGTTTATCCGAAACCGTGCCGAATGTGAGCTTCTGGAGGAATTCCACCACGCCGTCGGTATTCTCCTGGTCGTCGGAGGGGGTGAAATTGGCATTTGCCAGACCGCCGAGGCTGGTGTAGATCACACCGAACGAGCGACCTTTGCCCAGGCTGTCGGCACGGTCGCGGAGTTCGTCGCGCACCTTCTTGCCGATTTCTTTCTGCAAGGCAGCGTCTTTAAGAATGCGGTCCTCGGTGTTCTGAATCATGCTCTGCACATCAAACACGCGCTCCACGGTGTTGATTTCCACTCCGTTGTTTGCCGGAGAGGCAGTGATGAATGTCGAAGCGGCATTGAGGCGTTCGTCGGTGAGGTTGAGCAGGTTGATAAGGTTCTGTACACCGGCAATCTTGGCAGTGAGCATGTGGCTGATTTCTTCAAGGACCAAACGGGCAAAGTCGTAGGATGCCAGCTGTGTGCGTGCAATATACTCTTTGACCTTGGACACGGTGAAATCGTTGAAATGCTGTTTGTCTTTGTCAAGCAATTTTCGAGCCAGGAAGCCCGTATCGTCCAGGGCGTTGATTGCACGGGTGATGTTGGGCATGATTTCCTGGTTGAGCTGCTTTGTTGTGGCATCAATCACCTTGCCCACGCCGGCAACACGCTCGGAGCAGTCGGCCTGGATTGCAAGAAGAATCATCTTCACCTTCTGGAGCGACTGAGGCTTGTCGCCGTGCTGGCCGTTGACCCATTCGTCGAAGAGCTTGGCTTCGATGTGATTTGTGATGACGCGGGCAAAGCGTTTCACATTTTCGGGCTGGCACTGTATGTCGAAGAAGCGTTTCACGCCCACATTGCGGAAGTTGTCGCCAAAGGTAACGTTCATCATCTGCAGGTAGGCATTCTTCCACTGGTGGCTGTCGGGGTTGTTCTCCATGGTTTTCTTGGCCATGAAGGCATTGATTTTATTCCAGTAGGAATTGAAGTCGCACCAGTCGGCGGTGTCTTCGAAACCTGCGATGGGTTTCTGCAGTGTAAGATGCTGGTCGGAAAGCTGATAGCCGTCGCGGTTGCCGGGGGTCTTCACCTCGGTGTCGAGCCCGAGGGCCACCGAGCTTTCGTCGGCGCAGTGCTGGTAGCCGGCGCGGTCCACCCAGTTGTTGTAAACAAGCTGCTTAACCACCGACATAGTGGTGTTGTAGCCGATGAAGCCGCGGATTTCGCTTTCGGGATACACCACACGCTTGATGCCGAATGTCATGAAGTTGCGCGAGTGCATTGGCTGGCCGTCGTCGTTGGTGTCGGGCTGACAGCCGCTGTTTTCGGCATTGATCAGACGGTTCATGGCGTTGCTTGTGCCAAGCATCTTCTGGAAGAGGAAATCGGCCACGGCGCCCGACAGTTTTTCACCGGCCGGAAGCACACAGCCTTTGGCGTTGTTGGTGGTGAAAAGATATGCCTTCTTGAACGGTTCGCCGTTGCGTGCCGGCATGCGCCATGGCTTGCCGTCGATGTTCATGTTGTTGGGCGAGATGTCGAGCGGCAGATATTTGCCCACCGACATTGCGTTGAGCTCCATCAGCGCGGCATAGCCGTTGGCATGGTAGAAGCCCGAATCTTTATTCCCGGCAACAATGATTTCGGGCACATAGAGATAGAGGAAAATCGGATATGGCGAATTGCCGTCAGCGCCCACTTCGCCCTGCACCATCTTGTGAATCTGTGTGATGACGTCGACCACAGTTCCCGAACCGGTGCCGCCAGCCAGACCGGCGCAGATGTGTATTGTCACATTGCTGTCGCCTTTGTTCTTGAGCGCGGTGAGTTTTTCGACAAAAACGTGCGGGAACTGCTCTTCGAGAGGAGCATTGGCCAGGTTGTTTGCAAAGAGCAGACGGCCGAAACGTCGGCGCTGACCACCTATGCCGGTGCCTATGATATCGCTCACAGAGCGGTCGCGGAACAGCTCGTTATCCTCGGGGCTGATAAACGCCTTGATACCGGGATATGAACCGAGATTGCTCAGCACGCCCGCACCCATGCCGTGGATGTTGATGCGGCTCGAGGGAGGAAGGATTACCGAATTACCCAGATAATTCCATTTATTGTCTTTATCGTTGAGGTCGTTTTCATCACTGTCCATATAGATATAGTCTACAGTGATGTTTCCGTCAGGTGTATTGCTGTCGTACTCTTCATAGATGCGCTTGCGAAGCTCGCGGACAATACTGCCGCCGGTGCCTCCAAGGCCGATTATAAGGTGGTTAGCCATAGGTGTAAGTGGAATGGTTATTTTTTATTACTAAATTATCAGAACGATGAGCCGGAAAAGTTGTCGAAATCTCCGGTCGAGGTAAAGGAGCCGTCGAGAGTGGAATCGGAACTATAGGTGTTCCGTTTGGGTTTCATGGTCCACACAACGATGACTGCAGTCAAAACAACGAAGAAAATGCTCCAGCCCAATGCTTTGTAGATAAATGGATTTAGAAAATCGTTGAGAGTGTCGGCAATCGCCTGACTGATGTTGGAGGTGTCGTAGCCTTCGAAAATGCCGCTTCCAACAAAGCTGTCGACAATAGGATATTGTTCAATGATTTCCTGCACTAATTCCTGCGATTCCTCGGAACTTATTTCGCGCGGAACGAGATACTGCTCGGGGTGTACAAGATTTTCATCGACCCATTCTTTCAGGTCTTGGCACTTCCATTTGAGGGCTATGGCCCCGCACATAGGTATAATCTGGAACGGCAAAATGAGAGTGAGCACAAGACCGGCAACGATGCTGAGACCCGAGAAGGCTCGCTTGGTATAGAAGCCTTTAATGATAAAAAACAGCAGTCCGACAAGTGCACAAGTCAGTATCAACCCAACAAAGAGGCTGCCTATTGCATAGTGGATAATATCCCATAAGAGGCCGAACATGGCTTTTCAATTGAATGAAAGTGTAACGATTTGGTTGACGTTGCGTTTATAGTACCGACAAAGATAAAGATATTATTTTTGGAATAAGAGAGAGCCAACCCCAATTTAGCTATAATTAACATCAATTATATTTAGATAACACACTACACAAAAAAAAAGAGCCCACCCTGCTTCCGGAGGAGAGATGGGTGGGCCGGAGAAGGTTCATCTTTTCGATGGTTCTGAGGCTTTTTAATAAAGTCAGTAAAATGCCTTCTCTTGCTATTATAACCATCGGAGGTGCGAAAAGGTTCGCACCTCCGAAAAAAATAATACTATTAAAGTTTCGCAAGCTTTAAGGCTTGCAAAACTTAGGTTAAAGGGGTTAAAA
>CAJUAR010000008.1 GCA_910584495.1 uncultured Muribaculaceae bacterium | reverse complement strand
TTTGTCAAGGACTTGCATTTATAACAAGTAATTAAGCTGCGAATTTAAGGTTAATGCAAAATTAGTTTGCTTATGGATGCTGGTCAATTACGGATTTCCGTAGTTTTGCCTATCGCTTTGAGGCTAAGTTTCAGAAAGAGACAGTAAGTTTAACTTCGGTGCCTCCCTCCGGATTTGAAATTAAGGATGCCGAGCCGCCTATTGCGTTAGCCCGGCGGCGGATGGATTCAAGGCCTATTCCTTTGCGAATGTTTGTCTGGAATAATCCGTTGTCAAGCACCTTGGCTTCGAGTTTTTCTGTCGAAAGCATGAGGCTCACTGTTATTTCAGTGGCACCGGAATGTTTCACGGCGTTGGCTACTGATTCCTGCACAATGCGGTAGACTTCGAGGGCTGTGGCATCGGCAACATCTGTCCATTCGGTGTCGTTAGCCGAAGATTCGTAGTTAAACTTGATTTTTCCTCTGTTGGCATCAGCCTGCTTGCTGGTGAAGAAGCGAACCACTTCGTCTAATGTAGCGTATGAAAATTCGGGCGGCATCAGTTCGTGGGAGATGCGGCGCACAGCCTGTCGGCAATTGTCGATCATGGCCGCAGTGCTCTCGGTCGAATTTCCGGCATTGATGTTCATCTGAATGGCAAGGAGGTCGTTGCATACGCCGTCGTGGAGCTCTCCGGCCATTCGTTGGCGTTCGTTTTCAAGTCCTTCGATATATTGCTCAGTCAGCTGTCGGCCAATATCGTCGCGAATCTTGGCAAATTCCATTTCGCGCTGTATGGCGCGGCGGCGTTGGCGAGTGGCATAGACAACGAAAATGATAGAGCCAAGGAGCAGCATGGCAATTGCAGCAAAAAGCCACATCATGGTGTTTGCCCTTCGGGCTTCGCTCTGAGCGAGGGCGAGCTGAGTTTCTTTGGTTTCGTATTTGATGGTCATGTCGCGCAAGCTTTGGGCTTTTTCCTGTGCCCAAAGGCTGTCGCGCAGCTCATTACTTTCCAAAAGGGTGTTGTATGCCTCTTTGTATTCGCCAAGAGCAGAGTAGGCCAGATGCTGGTTGTTGTAGCAATCGAATTTGACAAATGGCAGATTGTCGATGCCGTCCAATTGTAGTATTTTGTCGAACCAAGCTATTGCACCTCTGTTGTCGTTGTTTTTCAGGCAGATGGAACATTCGGCTTGATAATATGTCAACAGAGCCATCATCGAGTTGATTTGAGGCATCAATTCCTCGCATTTCTTTCGCCATGCTTTTGCTTCCTCTTTGTTGCCGCTGCGGTCGGCAATGAGCAGGGTATATGCCGCGGCCCTGAAGGCAGCCTCGCTGTTGCCACATTCCAGAGCGTTTTGGTAGGCAAGGTTTTGATAGCTTAACGCCTTGTTGAGCTCTCCGCATCCGGTCAGAACAGAGCCTATAGCACCGTATATAATGCTCTTTAGCTCTGTATCAGCACTTTTGGAAGTCCACTCACCGGCAGAAACGGCATTGCGTGCCGCTTCTTCTTTGTTTTGCATGTCGAGATTGAGGATTGCCAGATTTATATAGAGCGATGCAATTTCTTCGATCGCTTCTTGGTCGGGGTTTTCGCGGAATTTTCCTGAGGTGATAATTGCCAAAGCTGTTTCGTACTTTTGCAGAGCTTCATCGACACGGCCTGATGAACGTAGAAAAACACCTTGGGCTGCATTTGTTCCCACAATCTGTGCCGGATCGCCCAATTCATTGGCTAAAGCCAAGGCTTGTTCGCCTACAATCAAGGCCGAATCTGTGCGGCCAATGCTGTGGAGGCTGTCTGCAACTTCGCGCAGACAGGCTATTTGCTCTATATCGCTATGAGAAGCATAGGAGAAAAATGGCAACAAAAATAAACACAAGAAGACAGCTGTTGATTTCATGATACTTTGTATAATTAAAGCAGAGAGAACGACAGTTGTTGTTCTCTCTGCAAAGTTAATAAAAATATTTTTAAATTGTCTACCGCTTCCGGAGAAGTGAGTTATTTTGTTTCGTCAGCTCCGGTACGCGAACCGACAAGGGCATAGGAGAGCATAATCACTTCGGCGGCGACGACAAGCCACCATGTGGCACGCCAGCTGCCATTGAAGTCGGCCCAAACGCCCTGCAGAAGTGGAAGGATTGCACCGCCGACAACACCTATCATGAACACGCCCGAAGCAATTGTGGTATATTTGTCACTTCGTCAAGGCCGAAAAGCGCGTGAACAGTTGTACTGGGTGGTGGGTAAGAATCCTTTCTGTCAGTCGCTCATCTATGGCGAGGGCTATCGCTATCCCCAGATGAACAGCTTCTCGTCAGGAGAACTTACAGGCGAAATGCCGGTGGGAATCCGCAGTCTCGGCAATAGCGACGAACAATATTGGCCGCAGATCAACAATGCCTGCTACAAGGAAGTGTGGATGACTTCGGCCGGTAAATGGCTCTCTCTTCTTGCAGAATTATAAATGTTTATCTAATTTTGTAACTCATACGAATCGAATAACTATGAGAACAACATCATTATTGCTATCTCTTGCTCTGCTGCTGGGTGTGCAGGGCACTCAGGCCGGTATGAAGTTGGAAATAGATAAAATTACCCTGGATTTTGCCGACAAGCCCGGCAAATATACGGTGAAGAGAGCAAACGGCCGCTATGCTGATTACAGTGTGATTGGCCGCACATCCAAACCTGTGTTTGTCGACAAAAAGGCAAAAGGCAGCCCCTATACCTACTATTATCTTGTCCTCGACGAGCAAGGCGATACGGTGGCCTCGCTGTCGGCTGAACAGGAACTTTTCGGCAATGACGTGCACATTTACAGCCCGTCGGACAATCCCGAGGCAATAGCCGCCGACATAAGCGACATACACAAAAAGATGTTCCGTGCCGAGATGGGCACCGGCCGTTATGCCCTGATGTTCAAACCGGGCGACTACACCTCTGCCGGTCTTTTCAATATCGGTTTCTATACCCACATGGCCGGTCTTGGCAAGGTGCCCTACGAAGTGAAAATCGACAATGTGCACACTCCGCCGCATTTGCGCAACGACAACGGCACGTGCACATTCTGGCGTTCGTTGGAAAATTTCTCGGTGCTCGGCAATGAATCTTACGAGCACTACGACATGTTCAACTGGGCAGTGTCGCAGGCTGCGCCTTTCCGCCGCATGTATTCGCAACGAACAGTGCGCAACCAGTGGAAAAACGGCTGGGTAAGCGGCGGTTTTACTGCCGACTGCGTGTTCGATGCACCTGTCGGTTCCGACGGGCAGCAGCAATGGTTCACCCGCAACAGCTTTTTGAACAAAGGTCGCGGGAGGTTTGCCGAGGGTGCATACAACTTTGTCTTTACAGGTGTTGAACTCGGTCCAGAGGCTGCTAAAGAAACATATGTCGATACCGACTGGGACAAAGGCGGCAATGTAACTTTCGAGGCTGTCACGCCCGTGGTGAGCGAGAAACCGTTCCTTTTGTTTGGCGATGACGGATGCTACAAGGTGTTTCGTCCAGCCTTGCGCCGCAACAGTGCGGGTGTGTCCTACTCCCGGACGTCGATGGGCGACGGAGAGCTTATAGACCTTGTCGATAATTTCCTTGTTGCAAAGCCCGGCACAACGGCCTCCGAAATGAACCGCGCACTTGCCGCCGGCAAGCATCTTATGCTCACCCCGGGCATTTATCAGCTCGAAGAACCTCTGACAGTCTCGCTTCCCAACACCATTGTTATGGGCCTTGGCTGGGCAACTATTGTGCCGCCCGAAGGTGCCGAGGCGGCTATTAAAATCGACGATGTCGACGGTGTGCGTCTGGCTTCGATTCTCTTCGATGCTCACCATTCCTCGCACAACCTTCTGAAAGTGGGCGACAAAGCGAGCGACAAACGCCATGTCGATAATCCTATTGTGCTCTCCGACATGTTCTTCCGCATTGGCGGTTTCCTGCCGCAGAAAACGCATGTCGACACAGCATTGGAAGTCAACAGCAACGATGTCGTCGGCGATCATTTCTGGATTTGGCGTGCCGACCATGGAGTGAAAGGCTCGGTGGGCTGGGATGTTAACACTGCCGACTATGGCTTGGTGGTCAATGGCAGCAATATGACCATCTATGGTCTTTTCAACGAGCATTTCCAAAAATATCAAACCCTCTGGAAAGGCGAAAACGGCCTTGTCTATTTCTATCAGTGCGAAACGCCCTACGATGCCCGGACACAAGATGTGTTTATGAGCGAAGACGGCACCCGCGACGGCTATGCCGCCTACAAAGTTGCTGATAATGTTCAGAACCATCGTGCCTACGGCCTCGGCATCTACGATGTTCTTTTCCATGACATTCGTCTGGAAAACTCAGTGGAAGTACCCCGCAACAAGGGAATAGAAATACATCACCTTGTCAACACATCGTTCATCCCGGGTCCGAAGAAAGGATTTGGATATGTAATTAACGGCATGGTAGAAAGCACCTATCCCTACGAACGCCAATACGTTGCCCGCATCAATCACTTCTCCGGAGCAAAATAATTCGTTCGATATAAAAGATAAAGAGACCGGCCCTCAACAAAGAGGAGGGAGGGTGCTAATTCCTCAAGGCCCGCGTGCCGTTTGTCGACAGACAGTTTGCCGCACAGACAGGTTGTCAATAAATTTTGAAATATCGATTAAAAAGAGTAATTTTGCAAGTCTTATGACGTGTGCCGTATTGGTATTTGTCAACCCTCCACGGTTTCACTCGGAGACTTTTCGTAATTAAGCTTGTTGCAGCGAATTATTCAGAATAAAATGAAACATCCACTAATCATAGGCATTGCCGGAGGCACCGGTTCGGGCAAAACTACGGTCGTGAACAAGATTATCAACAGCTTGCCGGCCGGAGAAGTGGCAGTGATGCCTCAGGATTCGTACTATAAAGATTCGAGCCATATACCGCCGGAAGAACGTTCCAAAATCAATTTCGACGAACCCAATGCCATAGAGTGGTCTTTGCTTGTGGAGCATCTCAAACAGCTCAAAGAAGGCAAGACAATACAAATGCCCACCTATTCCTATCTCACCTGCACCCGCCAGGCCGAGACTGTGGAGGTGAAGCCTGCCGATGTTGTCATTGTAGAAGGTATTCTGGTGCTTACCGACCCTTCGATTCGCAACATGCTCGACATCAAAGTGTTTGTCGATGCCGACCCCGACGACCGTCTGATTCGCGTCATTGCCCGCGACTGCATAGAGCGTGGCCGCACACCTGAGATTGTCATAAACCGTTACCAGGACGTTCTCAAGCCCATGCATTGCCAGTATATTGAACCTTCGAAACGCTATGCCGATTTGATAGTGCCTCAAGGAGGAAGCAATACAGTGGCTATCAATCTGTTGACTGATTACATCGAAAGCCGTCTGCACAAAGGTGCTTCGGTGCGCGGCCTTTCGCCGGCTGTTCTCTGATATGTCCATGGAGAAAAAAGAAATCATAGTAGAACAGGCTCAGGGCACCGAGGTAAAGCGAGAGGAGCCTGCCGGTGAGACAACTCCCGAACGTTCGGGCATGGTGCTCCGCACCCAGAACCTTGTCAAAAAATATGGCAAGCGAACGGTGGCAAACCACGTGTCCATCGATGTTACACAGGGCGAGATTGTTGGCTTGCTTGGTCCCAACGGGGCAGGGAAGACCACAACGTTCTATATGACTGTGGGACTGATTGAGCCAAACGAGGGGCAGATTTTTCTCAACGACCTCAATATTACACGCTTCCCGGTCTATAAACGCGCGCAGAACGGCATTGGCTACCTGGCGCAGGAGCCGTCGGTGTTTCGCAAACTTAGCGTGGAGGACAACATCAAAGCCGTGCTCCAGATGACGAACATGAGCACCGAGGAACAAAAGGAAAAACTTGAGAGCCTCATCGACGAATTCCGTCTGCAGAAAGTACGCAAAAATCTTGGCGACCAACTCTCGGGCGGCGAGCGCCGACGCACCGAGATTGCACGATGCCTGGCCATCAACCCCAGTTTCATTATGCTCGACGAACCTTTTGCCGGTGTCGACCCAATTGCTGTCGAGGACATACAGTCGATAGTCTACAAGCTGAAAGACAAAAATATAGGTATTCTCATCACCGACCACAACGCGCAGGAAACACTACGTATCACCGACCGTGCCTATCTGCTCTTCGAAGGCCGAATCCTTTTCCAGGGTACTTCCGAAGAGCTGGCCGCAAACCCCGTGGTGCGCGAAAAATATCTGGGCCGCGACTTTGTGTTCTACCGCACACGTCTTGGCTAATCCGTTTAGTAATCAATAAAACCAATCATAATGGCAGAACAGAATATCAATACCGAAGGCGAAGAGCCCAAGGGTCTCAATTTTGTTGAAGAAGAAGTATATAATGACCTCAAGGCCGGAAAAAATGGAGGACGCCTCAACACACGTTTTCCTCCGGAACCCAACGGTTATCTCCACATCGGACATGCAAAAGCCATCTGCATGGACTTTGGCGTTGCCGAAAAGTTCGGCGGCACGTGCAATCTGCGTTTCGACGACACAAACCCGGTGAAAGAAGATGTGGAATATGTCGATGCTATCCGCGACGACATTCATTGGCTCGGCTTTGACTGGGGCAACCGTGAGTACTATGCCTCGGACTATTTCCCGCAGCTCTTCGACCTTGCCGTGCGTCTGATTAAAGAAGGCAAAGCCTACGTCGACGACCAGACCAGCGAGCAGATTGCGCAGCAGAAGGGCTCGCCCACACAGCCCGGTACGGAAAGCCCCTTCCGCAACCGTTCGGTGGAAGAGAACCTCGACCTGTTCATGCGCATGAACGCCGGAGAGTTCGACGAGGGCTCGCGTGTGCTGCGTGCAAAAATCGATATGGCGTCGTCGAACATGCATTTCCGCGACCCCATTATGTACCGCATAATCAAGACACCCCACCACCGCACAGGCACCAAGTGGAAAGTATATCCCATGTACGACTTCGCACACGGGCAAAGCGACTATTTCGAGGGTGTTACCCACTCCATCTGCACGCTCGAATTTGTGCCTCACCGTCCGCTCTACGAGTACTTTGTGAAAGAACTTGCCGACGAAAGCTACTGCCCGCGCCAGATTGAGTTCAACCGTCTGAATCTCACCTACACCGTGATGAGCAAGCGCAAGCTGCTGCAGCTCGTCAAAGAAGGCCTTGTGGCCGGATGGGACGATCCTCGCATGCCCACAATTTCCGGTATGCGTCGACGCGGCTACACCCCGCAGTCGATCCGCAACTTTATTGAAACCATCGGCTATACTAAATATGAGGCTCTCAACAGCATCTCGCTTCTGGAACATGCTGTCCGCGACGACCTTAACCGAACCTCTACGCGTGCAATGGCCGTGTTGAATCCTCTGAAAGTGGTCATTACAAACTATCCCGAGGACAAAGTAGAGATTGTTACGATGGAAAACAACCCCGAAGATCCCGAAAGCGGAGTGCACGAAATGCCTTTCTGTCGTGAAATCTACATCGAGCGCGACGATTTCATGGAAAATCCCCCTAAGAAGTTCTTCCGTCTGGCTCCCGGTGCCGAAGTGCGTCTCAAAGGTGCATATATTATTAAATGTGACGAAGCAGTGAAGGATGCCCAAGGAAACATCACAGAACTTCATTGCTCCTACGACCCCGAAACCCTCAGCGGCATGCCGGGGGCTTCACGCAAGGTGAAAGGAACTCTGCACTGGGTGTCGGCACGCCACGCCGTCGATGCCACGGTGCGACTCTACGACCGTCTTTTCGCTGTAGAAAATCCGGCAGCTGAGCCCGACCGTGATTTCCGCGACATGCTCAACCCCGATTCGCTGCGCGTGGTGGAAAATGCCAAAGTGGAACCATTTATTGCCGAAAATGCAAAGCAGGGCACCAAGTTCCAGTTCCAGCGTGTGGGATATTTCACCCCCGACTACGATTCGACTGCCGACAAATTGATTTTTAACCGCACAATCGCCCTGAAAGATACATGGGAGAAAGTGCAGAAAAATAGCTGAAACGCTCTGTTTTAATTCATAAATGGACGAAGAAGCAAACAGCAGAAAAGAACTCTACGACCGTTTCCGGCAGTCTTTGCACCAGCCCCTCGCCGAAAGATTTTTCGACGAGGACGAGCTGGTGGAAATCTACGACTATGCCGGAGATGTGTCCGACGATTATGTGCAGCTCGAAGTGCTCCTGTGCGGAGCACGTCTCTACCCCGAGAGCATGCAGCTTGCCGAACGCAAGGGCTTGCTCTATCTTGACACCACCGAGGATTATTCCAACGAACGTACCGAAGCGGCGGCCGACTATGTGGCCGACAATCCCGATGCCTCGTCGGCTCTGTTCGATATTATCCGTCTGCAAATCGACCGCCCGCAGAACCCCGAGGAGGCACTGGTATATCTGCTCAACCAGTATGAAAATTTTGGCGACGAAGAAGTTATCCGTTTTGTGCAATTAGGTGTCGACCTCGGTTGCTATAAATGGCTCGTCGACCATCTCGACTTGCTTAAAGGCAAGGCCCAGTATACCCATGCTCTGTTGTTTGAGCTTGCCCGCGAGGCCGATGCCTGCGAAGATTATAAAACTCTTCAGGTCCTTGCCGACGAGCTGATCGAAATTGAGCCGTTCTCGTCAATGTACTGGATGTACCTCCTGCGGGCTCAGGCCGGATTGGGATTGGAAGCTGAAGCCCGAAGCACATTTGATTATGCCAAAGCCCTGGCGGTTAACACGCCCGGGGCAGGGCAGGCTCTGGCCCAAATTGTATATGAGCATGCGCCATATCTTGTCAACGACATGCTCCAGGCTCTACCAGACCTCAAAGAGACGTTCGACGACGAATATATCTACGTGGAGGTGCGCAGTGCCATGCTCTCTCGCAACCATGCTCAGAACCAGGCGGCAAAAGCTCTCAAAGATTATCTCGACGTTCATCCCGACGAAGCACGGGCAATGACACAGCTCTTGTTGTGTTCGCCCTACGGTTGCAAGCCTTATCTTGAACGTTATTTTGCCACCAACCCCAATGCTGTGCTCGAGCTCAATTTCGATGTTACGCTCAACACTCTGCGCATGCACAACATGTGGGAGAACATGTGCGACATGTGCGAGCTTTGTCTTGCCTGCGGTCCGCTGCCCGACGATCAGGAATGGATTATCTTTGTCGAGGCTCTCTTTGCTTTGCAACGCTACGATCGAATAGTCGAACTGTGCGATAACAACAATGTGGTGGAGCAAATACTGCAGACATCGGCCACTGCCATGTGCCTTGTCTACATGTATGCTTTGTCGTTGATAAAATGCGGCCACTACGACCGTGCCGAGGGCTTGGTCGACCGTCTGCGGCCGCTCTACGAAAGCCTTGCGCCCGAAGCCCCGATTCTATACCGCATGGCCATACGTGCCTTCCTTATCTTTGCCGACAAGCTGAAAGCTCATCCGTCATCCGACAAGCTGTTTTGGGATTATTTCGATTTCCTTTCGTTCAGCAAGTTTTGACCTTTGGCAGCCATTACCGAATTTGCGGCGAATCGGCTTTCCCCCAAAAAATATTGTAAATTCTTGGCGAAAAATTTTTGTACATCAAAATTTATTGCTAAATTTGTCGTCGAATCAGCCACGTTGACTGATTCGACGTTTCTTACTTATTTTATTAACCCTTAATTCATCTTTGCATGAAAAAGCTTTACGCTCTGCTGGCTGCTGCCGCTACTTTCGTAGGCGCTAATGCCCAGCTCTATTTTGTAGGTGCCGGTGAAGGTCTCGACTGGACACCCGAAACACCTATGACTGTCGAACTCAAAGACGGTGCTTACACAACTACAATCAACAACCTCACCCAGTTCAAGTTTTCTACCGTTATGGGTGATTGGGACACATTCAATGGCGGTGCACTCACTGCTTCTTTGACCGAGGAAAGTGTAGGCAACGCTGTTGAACTAACCCTCGGCGATCAGAACATTATAGTTCCTTGGAAAGGTGATTGGACTATCACTGTACCAGCTGATCTCTCTACTATTACTGTTACTACTACGACACCCAAACCAGAAACTGGCGAATACGCTGTGATTTATCTCCGTGGTGGTATGAATACCTGGCTCAACGATGCTACAGACGAATACATGGCCACTTGGCAAATGGAAACTGCTGATGGCAAAACATATTGGTTCGACTGCCAAGGTGAAACAATGATTCCTGCCGGTGTTGAATTCAAAATTGCTGATGCGGACTGGACCGTAATTAACTATAGTGCCGGTTCTGAAATCGTGTCTGGCGAAAGCGAAACCGAGCCTGAATTTACTGAATGGGTTTATAACAATTTAGTTAACACAACTCTTGCTGACGACTATACCGGCACTATCATGGCTGTTATGCCCGATGTTAAGGATGATCCGATGTTGGTGGCTTTCTTCCCCGTTATCAAGGAACACACCACCGGCGTTGCCGACGTGGTTGTTGACAACAACGTAGCTCCTGTCTACTACAACCTTCAGGGCGTGCGCGTGGCTCAGCCCGAAAACGGCCTCTTTATCGTTGTCCGTGGCAACAAGGTTGCTAAAGAACTTGTGAAATAACTACATAACACACAATAGAAACAGAAGGCGCCCCCACCGAGTGGAGGCGCCTTCTGTTTCTATTGTGTGTTATTGCCAAATCATTTTTTGCAGCCTTTGACACCTTTGGTGCCGCCGCCCATGGCAAATATGTTGGAATCGTAGCTCACTGTTTTGCCGCCTTGTCGGCGCTTGCGTTCGAAGGCAAGATGCACCAGCCGATCCATCAGTTCGTCGAACTTTATGCCTGCAGCTTCCCAGAGGTAGAACGATAGCGAGCCGGGTATAGTATTGATTTCGTTGACATATATGTTGTCGCTCTTGCCATCAATCATCAGGTCGACGCGGCTCACGCCGTGGCAGCTGAGCACGCGGAATGTTTCTCCGGCAAGGAAACGGATGCGCTCGGTGACATCGGCGGGAAGGTCGGCGGGAATACGTTTCTTTGAGGCGTGCATGCCGCGGTTGTCCTTGGTGCCTCCCATATATTTGTCGGTGTAGGATAGGATTTCGCCGCTCTTGATTGGTTCTTCGAGTACCGATGTGATATAGTCGTCGGCATCGCCAAGCACAGCACAGTTGATTTCGTGAAGGTCCTCGACAAGATCTTCGACAATGATGCGGGCAGAGTAGCGGCAGGCGTCATCGATTCGTTCGGTGAGCTGCTCGCGCTTGTCGGCACGGCCAATGCCCACGCTGGAGCCAAGGTTGGCAGGCTTGACAATGACGGGGTAGCCTATTTTTTGTTCGATTTCGGCAATAAGCTCGTCTTTCTTGCTGTTCCAGCGGCGGTCGGTGAACCACACATAGTCAACCACAGGAATGCCGTCGGCGGCAAGAATCATTTTCATCGTTATTTTGTCCATGCCGTTGGCCGAAGCAAGAGTGTTGCAGCCGGCGTAGGGCAGACCTATTGTTTCGAGCACACCCTCGAAAATGCCGTCTTCGCCGTTTGAGCCATGAAGCACCGGTATGGCAGCATCGAGAGTGAACAGTGGTTTGTCTTTGCCAAAAAGGCCTTTAGGACGCGAGGGGTAGACATTGAAATCGCCAAAAATAGGGCGCATGTACACCTCTGTGCAGCTTTCGAGCAGTTTGCTTGTGTTGCGGTAGTTCTTTACATCGCGCAGGGCCTCGCCGGTGAACCAGCGGCCGTCTTTTGTGATATAGACAGGCACTACGTCGTACTTATTGGCATCGATAGCCGCCATGGCCTGATTGGCCGAGATTACTGATATTTCGTGTTCGGTGGAACGTCCGCCGAAGAAAACTCCAATGGTGGTTTTCATTTTGTATATATATTACTTGAAAGTGTCGGGAAGATCGTTTTCGTAGAGCACAATGTCGCCCGCTTGCGCCATGGATTGCAGCATGTTCTGAGCTTGTGCAAAACTGTCGGCTGTGCGTATGCTTTCGCTAGGCATAGAGCCGCGTTCGAGGCCGGCAACAATAGCTTCGCGGTTGTATTCGCCAACGACAATTGCAATATCGCAGCACGATGCGGCCTTGAAGCCAAATTCTTCGTTTAGCTCCTTCTGTCGCTCGCCAAGTTCTATCATGCCCGGAGTGATGAGGATGCGTTTGCCTTCTGTCATGGAGCCGAGCACTTCGAGAGCCATAGCCGAACCCACGGGATTGCTGTTGAAGGCATCGTCGATGATGGTGAGGCCGCCGGGTATGCGCTTGATGCTCAGGCGGTGCTCCACTTGTTCAATTTGTGCCACGGCATATTTTATTTTGTCGTCGGCAATTCCCATTTCGTGAGCCATGGCCACGGCGGCGAGGATGTTGGACACATTACATTCGCCCACAATGCGTGTGCTGAGGTCTATGCTCCACATTCCGTTTTTAACCGTGAATTTTGTGCCGGCAGGGCTGTAAGCGATGTTGGTGGCAATATAGTCGGCTCCATCGGTGTTTTTCACCGCATAGCGTATGCATCGCACATTGTCCACGGGGCGGCAAGCTATCATTTCGAAGTCGTTGTTGACCACAGCCAGGCCGTCGGCCGGCAGAGCATCGGCAAGTTCAAATTTTGTGCGTTGCACATTTTCGATTGTCTTGAACGATTCGAGGTGCTGGGGACCCACAGCGGTGATAATGCCTGCCCGTGGACGGACAATATCGCATATTTCTTTGATGTCGCCAAGATTCTTGGCACCCATTTCGACAATAAACACTTCATGGTAGGGCTTGAGCAGCTCTCTTATGGTACGAACCACACCCAGCGTGGTGTTGTAGCTGCCGGGGGTCATCAATGTTTCGTATTGCTCAGAGAGGATGCGGAACAGATAGTGCTTGGTTGTAGTTTTTCCGTAACTGCCTGTCACCCCAACAATTTTGAGCCCCGGCATCTGGGACAGAATGTTTTTTGCCTCGTTGATGTAGGAACGGTTGATTGTTTTCTCAACTGGGTCGAGGACCGTGTTGGCCGCCAGGATGATGATGTGTGAGCCACAGTAGGCGGCAAGAAGTGTAAGAGCGGCAGCATGAAGCTTGGCACTCCAGCCCGGATTACCCAGAAGGAGCACAACACCGCATGCAATGGCAGTGATGACCCATGCTGTGGCATAGATGCGGCGAGCGCGAGCTGTCATTACCAATGGTTTCTTGTATTTGGCGCGAAGCAGGCGTATGGTGTTGAAAATGCAGAAAATACCTGCGAGCACAGCACCCGGCAATGCCGGGCACCATGGGGTGAGCGCAATGAGAAAAACGGTTATGCCGCAAAGACGCCAACCCGAAGTGGAGTCTCCCGATTGGGAGAGCCACTTGCTGTATCGTTCGCGACGATAAGAATTTTGTTGCAGCATCATGAGGTCGCGCCACATTTCGGCTCCAAAGTTTGCAATGCCGAGCACGATGATGAGCGATAGTATGATAATATCCATGTCAATCATTTAAATTTAGAAAATTACGTATGACGGCAGTTGTCTGTCCGGGACGGTCGAGAAATGAATAGTGACCGGCTTCGGGGTAGCTCACAAGACCGGCGTCAGGAATGAGGCGTTCCATGGTTTTGGCATCGCGCAGAGGGGTGGCCGTATCCCGTTCTCCCCAGATGAGAAGTGTTGGCGATTTGATATTTTCGAGCACGGACGTAAGGTCTTCGTTGACCACCTTGCTCATAATGGCACGCATCTGAGGACTCGACTGTTTGTAGTCCGACGAACCGGCTTTGCCTCGCCAGTTGTCGATGAACTGCTGTCCTTTTTGTTTGCCCAAAAGCAGGGGGGCTATTTTCTTTGCAGCCTTGAAACTGTAAACTTTCAGGTAATATTTTAATGGGCGTTTAGGCTTGATTCCGGCAGCATCGACAAGGATAATGCGGTCGGTTTCCGAACGCGAACCAAAGAGAATTGCTATGCGTCCTCCGAAAGAATGACCGATGAGCACGGGCTTTTGCAATCCGAGTTTCCGGACGAATGTTTCAATCAGCGAGGTATAATCGTCAACACCCCATATGGATGACGGCTCCGGCGACAGTCCGAACCCCGGCAGGTCGATATTGTAGACAGTGGTGGACGGATGTTCGGCAGCTTGAGCAAGGACGTTGACCGTCGAAGCCTTGCAGCCCCAGCCGTGCATGACAATGACCGGCTGTGGCCCTGTGCCGGTCTGGTAATAGTGAAGCCTCTGTGAGCCTATTTCAATGCTTTTGTCCATAACTAAACTGCAAAGTTAGTCATTTTTCTTTACACTTCTTTTAGAAGCGGAAGTTTTCGATGCTTTGCCTGTGGTTTTGTTTTTATTATTTCTTCCGGACCTTCTTTCTTTTTTCTTCGACGACTTTTTTGGAGGATTGAAGCGGGCAAGTCTATGCTCCATTTCGGTCCGTTCCATATCGGGATTTTCCATGGAGAGCTTGTCGAGGAATTGACGATAAACATCGAGCTTTACATTCTCGGACAGTCCTTTGATGCGGCGTATAGTTTTGTTTGTCAATGTGCGGCGCATGCCGAAACCTGATTTGCCCTCTTTGCGCAGCTGTGCTGTGCGGGCGGCAATAATTTCGGTTTGGCGAGGCATGCAGTAGTCGGGTGCATAGGAGGTGTTATCGGCATCGATGAGCAGAAGGAGACGGCGGAAACGCTCTGTGCTTGCGCACAGGCGGTGTAGTTGGCGCAGGTCGGTATCGGTCATGTTCTCGCATTCGGCACCCCAGCGCTTGGTGGCATTATGGTTTGCGATGAGAAAGACCACCTTGTCGATGTCGTGGCGGTCGTAGTGGTAGCGCCTCATTGCATTCACCACATCTGTTCGGCGACTAAGGCCGTGGAAGAGGGCTGCCCACCGCAGGGGTGAAATTGCCGGAACCTTGTTCATCACATTGAGGCAGTGTTCCCAAGTGTTGTCGTGGTGGCGGAAATTCTGTTTTTGGCGTATGGTGGGTGACAGTTCGGGGAATGTGTGGGGCAGAGCATCGGCGAGGAGAAGGAGACGCATGGCACGGGCAGGGTCGTTGCCGCAAATAATTTTTTCTATTTCGGCTTGCCGGCGTTCGGGGCGGATGTGCACGAGCAAAGGTGCGTTGATGCGCATGCCTTCGATGGTTTCATCGTCCACATCCCAGCCATAGCGAGTGGCAAAGCGTATGGCGCGAAGAATGCGCACGGGGTCGTCGTCGAAGGTGCGCACGGGGTCGTCGGGGGTGCGGATAATGTGATTTTCTATGTCGCTTATGCTTCGGCCCAGAAGGTCGAGCATTTTCTGCTTCGAGATGTCATAGTACAAGGCATTGATAGTGAGGTCGCGGCGCAGACAATCTTCTTCAATTGTTCCGAACACCACCGAAGGCTTGCCGCGTGTTGCGGCAGTGTATTTTTCGCGCCGGGTCTGCACAATTTCTATTTCTTCGTTAGGAAACTCTTTGAAACGGAGCATGGCCGTGCCGAACGAGGGGAACGTTGTAGGTTCCTTCACGGCAAGCTCTTTGTCGAAAATCCATTGCGCGAACTCAACGCCTCCGTCGGGGAGGTCTACGGCAAGGTCAATGTCTTTGATTTCGCAACCTAAAACAGAATCACGGCAGCAACCGCCCACAGCGAAAACATGATTTTCCCATTGAGTGCCATCGATGAGGCGGCGCAGATAGTCCAGTATTGATTCGTACTCTTCTTTCTGCATGTCGTATTTAGAGTTACTGCAATTGGATGTTGCCGAAAAATTCCGGAAGGTGGTAGTTCGGCGTAGGGTGCTTTATGTCGTTCCAGCACAAGAAGTAGGGATGCATGGCTTTTGCTGCGCAGGCATAGAAATTGCCTCGAATCTGCATGCCGGGCTCATAGACAATGCCCAGCAATGAAAATGGCACGCAAATGAATTGCTGCCAGAGGGTGTGTTCGCTACAGTTGACGAAAGGCTGGCTCATGCGCCATACTTGAGCCAATTCATCAGGTGCAAGCTTTGTTGCCCGTGGCTTTTCTATGCGGTGCGAAGCGTTGACAGCCCCCAGACAATTGACTTCGAGATTCCAATATTCACCACCTTCGTAGGGCTGCAGAAAAACTTCGACACACGAATCGTTGCTGACTGCCGATTGTGGCTCTGTGTTTTCGGCTTTTATTTCGTCGGTTTCGCAGTCGAAAAGGAAAAAGAGTCTTTCACCATCATGGGCAGCGTGAAGCATGGCTCGAGCATTGCATGGAAAATCGTTGTGCCATGGCGAGCAATCTATAGCTGCCTCGGCTCCCCGGGTTGTCAAAACATCGATAATCTTATCATTGTTCCGGGCTGCAATATGTTCTATCCGTGGCAGAATTATTGTTTTATGATTCATTTGTAATGTTTTATAAGTGTTTGTCGAGCAAACTCATTACAACACCCACAGCGGCCATGCCAATGAGCACAATGCCGATGATGCGGTTGATGAGTTTGAGCGACCTCACATTGATTCGCCTGCCCAGACGGGCTACAAGGCTCGTTACGCCATACCACCAAAGCAAAGCCCCGCTGAATATTGCAATATAGGCCAGAATGTGGTGGTAGAAAAGAAACTCGGGCATTATGTAGTTGAACCGGGCAAATAGTCCTATGATGAAAAATAGTATCAATGGGTTGGAGAAAGTGAGCAGAAAGCCGGTGGCAAAATCTCCCCAGTAGTTTGTGGCAACATTATCGGCTGTTCTGAGCGAGCGAGTGGGGTTCTTGCGAAACAGATATAGCCCGAAAGCTGCCAGCACAATGCTTCCTATCACTTGGATGATGAACTGGTGGGCATCGATAAAGTCGGTGATGAAACTCAGACAGAAACCGGTGAGGAGACAGTAGACAAGGTCGCTTAGTGCGGCCCCTAAGCCGGTGAAGAATGCCGGCCAGCGTCCTTTGCTAAGTGTGCGTTGGATAACGAGCATACCTATCGGTCCCATAGGGGCCGAAATCAGGGCTCCTATGGCCAATCCGCGGGGTATGATGTAGAGTATTTGCTCCATGTTTCCAAAAATTCGAGCAAAAATAATCAATGTTACTCAAATTATCAACTTTGAAATGCATTTATTGTTCGGAAAACGTTGTATCTTTGTGTGTAATTTTATTAACAAGGTTCCAAAACCGGCCTTTAAACTTTTGAATATTATGATATTAACAAGAATATTGACCGTCTTGTGCCTTTTATTCTCCTTGGCAGTGCCCATGCAGGCCAAAACGAAGGCTGGAAAGCTCGAAGCTTCGAACTATACCTACACCGGCGGTGTGAAGAATGGCAAGCAGCATGGCTGGGGCATTTGCCGCTACAAAAACGGAAATGCCTACTATGGATTTTGGGACCACGGCTACAAGCACGGGCTGGGACGCATTGTCTATGCCGACGGAACAATGGATTTAGGCTATTGGAAAAAAGGGATATTTGCCAAGCAGAAGAAACGTCGCTTCAAACCGGGAAAACAGGTCTACGGCATCGATGTGTCGAAATATCAGAAGCGCATTAATTGGGAAAAATTAGCGCTGAAAGCTTCGGCAACAGGCAGTGTAGGGGGCTCAACTGCCAAGGGGGCCTATGTTCAGCCCGTGCTGTTCGCCATCATGAAAAGCACCGAAGGAACAACAATTGTCGACCCTACATTTGATTATAATTTTAAAGAAGCAAAGCGGGTGGGTATCGTTCGCGGGGCATATCATTTCCTGTCGGTGAGCTCGCCTGTGGAAGAACAGGTGGAATATTACATCAAAAACACACCTTTGGAGCGTGGTGACTTGCCTCCCGTGCTCGACCTGGAAATTGCTGCCTCGACAATGAAGGCTCAGCATGCCAAGGTGTGCCGCATGGCAAAACAATGGCTCAAATTGGTGGAGAAACACTATGGTGTGAAACCGATTATCTACACTTATAACAAGTATTATCTCGATTATATGAAGGGGCACGGGTTCGACGATTATGATTTCTGGCTTGCACGCTATGGTGCAAAACCTTCGGCTCGTCATTGGGAAATATGGCAGGTGTCCGACAAGGGTAGGGCGTCGGGTATTGCCGGTCCGGTAGATGTGGATCTTTTTCGCGGTAACTTTTCCGATTTTAAACGTTTTGTTGAGCATAAAGGCATAAAGTGAACAATAAACGCCGATGGGTTGGCGGCAATGCTTGAAAAGATGATAGCCCGAGGCGTGCTCATAGTATGCCTTGCCCTCTCGCTTGTTTGTTTGCGTTGGCACTATTTAATTTAGGGTTGTATGTCATTGAAAATCAACAGTGATATAAAATTATTATAATTTTTTTCGTTTTTCCCATGCAAGATTTCGGGGAATACTTCATTTCATATTATGAAGCTTCGTAAAAACAATGTGACACAATAATCAATGACACTACATTAAAGAAATGAGAAAAGTTTTTAGACCCATGCAATTATTTGCATTAATGCTTGTGGCAGGCTGTTCGCTCTGCTTTACGGCTTGTAGTGATGACGATGATGTCAAAGACCCGAATGAAATCGACACATCGGTAATGTACGGCGATTACAAAGGCAAGATGATATCTTGCAATATCGCCGCTCATGAAGGGAACGGCGAAAATGGGGAGGCCGAACCCGGTGTGGATGTTTCAGCGACGATAGAGAACAACACTATGCGTTTTGAAAAGTTCCCCATCAAGGATATCGTTTTGTCCATCATCAAGGATGAGGACTTGGCAAACAAGATCGTAGAAGCAGTCGGTGACGTAAATTACAATGTGGAGTACGTGCCTACCCTTACTGCTGCAAAAGACAGCATCATGATTAATCTGAATCCGGAGCCTTTGATGCTGACTGTGACAATGCCTGCGGAAAACGAAGGCGAAGAAGCGCAATCTCTTGTAGTTGAGGTACAGGTGGAGGCTGGTGAGAAGAATGCGGGATATGCGGTAGAGGATGGCAACCTGAAATTCAACATTGATGTTACAAAGGTGATGTTGGGAGAAGGTGAAGACCAGCAGGAATTTACCGGCTTTGTTCCTACATCTCTCCATTTTGACATGAATCAACATAGGGTATCTCATTATTTTCGTACCTTTGAATAATGCAAGGGAATTGCGGACGGTAAGTATAACACCTTAATGTGTAAAATATAAAAACAATGAATAGAAAAATATTTTTTATTGCAATAACTGGGGTAGCATTGCTAACATCGTGCCAGGCTACTCACCACGCCACATCGTCTTTGATGATAGATGGTGAATGGAACATCACAGAAGTCAACGGCTCGGCTGTTAAAGTTCACCCCGGTCCTTATATTGGTTTCAATACCCAAGAAAACCGTGTTTACGGAAATTCCGGTTGCAACAAAATCTCAGGCAGCTTTGATTTCAAAAGCAAGAAAGGAAAGATAGAACTAGGACAGATGCTTTCGACCATGATGGCCTGTCCTGATATGGAGCTGGAACAAAGTGTTCTCCAGTCATTAAATTCGGTGGAGCGCATCAAATCTTTGGATAAGGAGCATCTGGCACTTTGCGACAAGAACAAGAGACCTCTTCTGAAGATGGAGAGACGTTTCCTCACAGTGCCACTTTCCGACATCAAGGGCAAATGGCGTATCGTTACCGTATTGGGCGAGAATATTCCCGCTTCCGACCAAGCCCCATTCGTGAACTTTGATACGGACAACAGCCGCATATCTGCTTTTGCCGGATGCAACCGCCTTTCAGGAGGCTTCAGAAGCGGAGAGAAGAATACTCTTGCCATTTCAAATGTAGTCTCGACTAAAATGAGCTGCCCGGATATGACTACAGAGCAGAATGTCCTTACGGCATTGGAACAGACGGGTAGTTTCGGCATTTCGCTGAATGGAAATCTGTTGCTTTTCTCTGCCGGAGGAAATGAGGTTATGGAACTGGTGCGTATAAACGAAGACTGAATAGTCTATTAAAGAATTTGCGACATGAGGGAAGCATTATTATTCTTAGCCGCCGTTTTTGCATTTGTTTCTTGCAATACAAATACAAAATACGCAGAACAGGAGCTTGTCGGCTTGTGGGTGGAACCTATACCGGGTATGAACATGGTGCAGGGAGTGGCCCTGAAAGAGGGAGGCGAGGCTCATTCCGTCAATATGGCGACGCTGCTCTATGAGCATTGGGAATGTAACGGAAACGAGCTGCTTCTCACCGGCAAAAGCGTAGGAATTCATCAGACGATTGCTTTTACCGACACGTTGAAGATTGAAAAGGTATCTGCCGACAGCCTGATTCTTATGCGGGGCAAGACTCGCGTCGCCTACCGGAAATCCATTGAGGAATGTGGCTTCTCCGCTTCCCCGGGAAAGAAAATGCACGGAACTGTCACTATTGCGCCCGAAGTGCGTACATTCCGTCCCGACGGTACGACAACCGATTATTGGATAATTGACAAATCCGGATATCTGCAGACAAAATACAAGGAAGCTAAAGTGCCGGAATGGAAAGTTGGAGCAGAACTGGAGTTGAAAGAGCTTGCCAACCCTACTGCTGAATTTGCAAAAGATTACGCAGGGACTTATGAGGTAATGAGGGTGATTAGCCTGGATGAAAGCGAATAAAAATCTGCCGTTTTAATCCTGGATATGTAGTCGGTTCATTACTTTGGGCCGGCTACATTCCGTTTGTCTCATGTTTTTTTTCCTTCGGTACAAATTTTTCGAGAATTCAAGTCAATCTTAAATGAAAGAGCCGTGCTTTTTATGTGAGGGAAACATCTCAGGGTATTGGCATATTCATATATTTTGGGTAATTTTGCCTCATGGAAACTGCAAATGGCAAAAGTAAAAAGTTTAGGCACGATAGGTCTCTGGTTAATTTCCCGTCAGCAGTCGAGATGGATGGTAAGGTACGTCTCTACGATCATAATTCGGCAGAAAATCAGATGGCGGTTTTGAGCCATTACCTTCATAACCGTAATGGAGAATTGTCAGACGACGATAGGATAGAGCTGCTGTCGTCGTTGTTGGACTTCCTTGATTCTAAGAATGATGAAGTAGGCGTTACGAAGGAATATGCCAGTGACGAGTTGTGCAGAATGGTTAACGATCCTGTTTCTCAAAGTTTGTTTTCCGAATTTTTCAGTGTTCCGTATCCTAACCCTGAAAAATCAAAATTTACATTTATAGATCTTTTTGCCGGCATAGGAGGTATAAGACTGCCATTTTCAGAACTTGGATACAGATGTGTGTTTTCGTCGGAATGGGACAAGAATGCGCAGAAAACTTATCTTGCCAATTATGGCGAAATGCCTTTTGGCGATATTTGCAAAGAAGCCACCAAAAAATTTATTCCAAAGTCATTCGACTTGTTGCTTGCCGGATTCCCCTGTCAGGCATTTTCAATCATAGGCAAACGCAAAGGGTTTGAAGATACTCGAGGCACACTTTTTTTTGAAGTAGCTTCTATTTTGCAAAGACACAGGCCGAAAGCGTTCCTTCTTGAAAACGTCAAACAACTCACAACACATGATGGTGGACGTACGTTTAAAACAATACTGGACACACTTTCGGAACTTGGTTATACGTATAAGTGGGCAGTGCTAAATGCTTTGGATTTTGGTGTGCCACAGAAAAGAGAACGTGTGATTATTGTAGGGTTTGACAATCCTGCCCTTATGGAAGAGTTTAATTTTGAATTTAAAAAAATACCATATTCCCTTGCCGATGTTCTTGAAAATGACGACGTTGTAGATAAGTCTCTTTTTGCATCCGAAACTATTATGCAGAAGAGGATTGAACGCACACGCGATAAGAATGTTTTCTATCCTTCGGTATGGCATGAGAATAAGTCCGGCAATATATCTGTGCTCGACTATGCTTGTGCTTTACGAACCGGAGCTTCATATAATTATTTGCTTATTAATGGTGTTCGTCGACCATCGTCAAGAGAGCTTCTGCGATTTCAAGGTTTCCCGGAAGATTTTGCCATTGCCGTATCCCACTCCGAAATCCGTCGTCAAACCGGAAATAGCGTGGCTGTGCCGATGATTCGCCAGATTGCACAAAAAATTAATATAATCCTTAATAGACATTACTCATGAAACATCCGCGCCTCAGAGATGGACACAAGCTCAAGACCAACGAGCTATATCCCTTAAATGAGATACCTGATAGCCTTATTGAAAAGATTGCAGGATATTTTACCTATTTGCTATATGTCGGCAGAAAAGATATTTCGGGAGAAGATTGGGGTGATGCATTTGCTCAAGCAATAGAAGGTGTACATCTCGATTCTCCTATCGGGATAGCAGATGTTGTCAAAGGTAAAATGGCATGGTCTATGAAAACGGTAAAGAATCCAAAGGTTTTGACCGCGAAAAAGGTGCGGCTAATCAGTGGCCGTTGTTCTCCTGATTATTCCTATGGTATAAATGACCCGCATAAAGACATTCAACAAACAGGAAGGGCTGTTATTGGCATATGGAACGAACGGATAAATCTTGCGCTTGATAACTATAATCCTGTAAGAACGATGGTTCTTGTTCGTTCTTTAGATTGTTCACATTTTTGTCTTTTTGAAAAAGAGACTCATCGATATGCATCGAACAATTATGTATGGGAGGTTAATGCAAATGGTAATTTGATTGGGCGTGACATAGTAAATGGCAGTGCCAAATTTACATGGCAACCTCATGGGTCGCAGTTTACGATTCATGAAGATATTCCGGCTAATGCAGTCCGTTTTATAATCAAGCGTCCGCCAATAATGTCCAAAGATGCTATTCTTGAATCGTTGCATTTCGATTCTTCATGGGTTGAAATTATCAGAAATTAGGTGTTTTAGACACAAAAAACTAATTTAGGGCGAAAATAGATTTGCATAGTTGGGGAGAAATTGTTAACTTTGCAGTCGCTAAGGGCGCATGTGGCGTAATTGGTAGCCGCGTTAGACTTAGGATCTAATGTCTCAGGACGTGGGGGTTCGAGTCCCTTCATGCGCACGAAAATCGTTTCAGTCTTTTTGAAGGTTGAAACGATTTTTTTTTTGTTCCATAATTTCCAAAATTTGTTCGCTACAACGAATTTTTTTGGCGTTTTTGTGCTGCGGTTTGAATAATAATTTGTAAATTTGCGCAAAACAAAATTTTTTAAACATAAACATTCGTCACCTTGAAAAGATTAATACCATCGGCCATTATCTCTGGCATTGCTTTTATTATGACCGCTTGTACTACCGAAGAAATAGTCAGTGGTCCCGGGATAGATGTCACAGTCAACGTCAATTCAGTTCCAGGTTCGCGAGCAGATGCTATAGAAGTGCCTGAAGGCTATAGCTTTAAGTGCATTATGCAGCTCGTTAAAGATGATGGTACGAAAGTGAAACAAGAAACTGCAGATGTCAGTGCCGGTAAAGTATCTTTCAAAATTTTGGGAGAGGATATAGACCGGAATGGTGTCAGCCAAGCCTTGTTCTGGGCTGAATATGTGCCCGCAAGCGGCACGAAGGTGTATAATACGGATGACCTTACCAACGTGACATACACCACAACAAGTTTTGATTTGAGTAAAGCTGCGGAAATCAAAGCATGTGAAGCATTTGCCGGAACATTGGCAATCGACCGCAAAACATCGGCAAGCACAGCATCGGTGACACTCACCAGACCAATGTCGTTGGTCAGCTTTTGTCCAAAAAATGCCGATAATCTTGCAAAAGCTAAAACAATAGCGGTGAATTACAGCACTTTCAATGGCTATAATGTAAAGACAAAGAGCTGTGCAGGAAATGATGTGGGTGTGACGATGACAAACTCGTCGTTTGCATCGACGGCCACCCCCTGGTGGCAAATATATATTTTTGCACCGGAAGGCAAAACCAAGATTGACAAAGATATCAAATTTTCGCTCACAGGCGAAGGCATGGTGAACTTTGAACATACAATCGCGGCTAACACACTTCCTCTTTCCGCCAACAAGAAATATAATGTAACGGCCACTCTCACAAGTGCTTCAACGGCCGATATAAATGTTGAAGTGACCGTGGATCCAAACTGGACTTCGGAAGAAGACCAAGAAATTAACGGCGGTGGAACAACACCGGAGAATCCCGACACATCAGTGCCGCTAGCTCTCGGTGTGATGGTAGACAACCAAGGCCGGGGCACCACCGATGCCTCCAAGGCGGTGGGAATGGTCATACAAATGGGACCGTATACTTTAATAGATGGAGAAGATAAGTTAACTGATGATTTGTCAAACTATCCGTCGAAATATGAAGGTAAAGCGATAAAAGCTTATGCACTCGCTTTTACCAGCCTTGTCAGCTCTGAAGGTAAAAACGTTCCCATATCGGTAGGTACGTTCTACGGTGCAGGTGAAACATTAAATAATTTAACAGGGGCGTTGATGAGTAAAAAATTACTTACCAAGATTGTAGGTTCTCCTGTCGCAATTGCTTTCGATAATTGGACAACTTCTCACGTATTAACTGGCGACAAAGTCACTGACTGGTACATTCCATCAAAACAACAGACATACGAATTTTGCAACGCTATCATTAACGGCTCATACGCAGTACCCGAAGGTTCAGGCGCATTATATGCAAAAGATGATTTGTTCGCAGGAAATACAGAATTCTTCATTATGTCTTCCAGCCAAGAGGCAACTTATGGCTACCAAATATGGATATGGCAAGACGGTGGAAGTACTCAGAATGTTTATGCAGGTCGTAATGCTCCGGAATCCGTCATCTGCTATCCGATGTTTACAATCTTTGAATAAATCACAAAAACGCTAATAAACATATGAATGTAGATTTTATCACGGCGATTAAGCTCTTCTTCGCCAACTACGCCAATTTCAATGGCCGTTCGACCCGTGCCGAATTTTGGTGGGCACAACTTTTCCTCTTCCTTGTGAACCTCGTTCTCAATTTCGTCCTCAAGAGTGTGCCATTTTTAGGTGTCGTTTGGAGTTTAGCTATCCTACTACCGTCACTCGCCATCGCGACACGTCGTCTTCACGACATCAACCGCAGCGGATGGTGGCTCTTTGGATACTGTGCATTGACAATCATATTGACCGGTATCATGTTCTATGTGCTCGGTAGTGCAATATCTGTTGCATTCCTTGGTCTTGGCAATCAACATGCTATGAATGAATTAATAGCAGAGGCTGTGTTGAAACATCTCGGTCTTATCTTAAGCACCGGTCTGATTATGCTCGTTTTAGGCATTTGGTACCTTGTCTGGATGGTTAAGCCCAGCGGCCCGGACAACCAGTATGGTCCCAATCCTTACGGAGAACAGTTCTAACCAACTTACAAAAATATAGCGAGCCTCGCGACAAACAGCGAGGCTCGTTTGGTTTTGGAAGGAGTCAAATGTGAAATTTGACAGAGGCTGAGAGGCTGTGATATACTTTTGAATTGTGAGTTTAGACTTCATTAAGCAAGAATGCCATATATATGGGCAGTGTAAGCAAATTATCTTTAAAGCCGACATTATAATTGCCGAATTTGACAGCGTCAGTCACCTTATATTTCTCCGGATGGCAGAGGACAGTCCGCAGCGATTTTGCATTGCCGGTGGTAGCTTTGCATTCTATCGGAGTACATTTGCCTTTATACCGCATCACAAAATCAAGTTCCAGTCCGCTGTCTTTATGGAAGTAATAGAGTTTACGTCCCATCTTTCCAAAGATGTCGGCAATAAGATTTTCATATATAGCCCCTTTGTAACCGTATAGATCTCCTTCCAGAATACTTGATTGAGTTCCATCTTCAAGCATCGAAACCAGAAGACCGATGTCGGCCATATATACTTTGAACTCGCTCTGCACCCGGTAACCGTCAAGAGGCAGTTCTGTAATCTCAACATTATAACATCTGCGTATTATTCCGGCATCCTCTATCCATTGGAGACTCCCAGAGTAATCCCTTCCACGACCGCCGGGACGAACGCCTGAATATGTGAATTTCTTATATTCCCTGGCAAGCTGGGATGGAATGGATTCAAAACATTCGCGAATCCTTGGTTTGTCGGCAGGAAGAGCGTATTTGACCATATCGGCCTTATACTCGTCAACAATACGACGTTGAACGGCAAGGACTTTGCCAATCTGCTTCGATTCCATGAATACAGACACAGCTTCCGGCATTCCTCCGACTATCACATATAGGTTAAGAAGTTCGCGGAACCTGTCGTGTAATGCCGCATCAACCGGAACGACTTCGCGCAAACACTTTTTCAAATAGTCAATATGCATCTGCTTGATACCGTTGGCCCAGAGCCATTCCTCAAAATCCATCGGATACATATTGATTATTTCTTCAAAACCGACCGGGATGGAAGATTCTTCTTCCTCTATCTGCTCTTCTTTCGTTTTGTATCCGTTAACGCCCAGCAAGGATCCGGTGCAAATTACCTGATATCGGCCGTCAAGATGAAAATATTTGAGAGAACTTCGGGCCTGAGGGCAATCCTGCACTTCATCAAAAATAAAACATGTGTCATCAGGGACTATTTCCACATTAGGCATGGCGGCGGTAATCCGCATGATTATTGAATCAATTTCCAGATTGGGCGTAAAAAACTTTTTGTAATCAGGGTGTTCACGAAAATCAAGGTACACTATATGCTTGAAATGCTTTTGGGCAAAATCCATAACGCTGCTTGTTTTGCCACATTGACGAACACCCTTCACAACAAGCGGTTTACGGGAGGTGTCTTCCAACCATGACCGAAGTCGGTCTTCTATCTTACGTTTATACATGGATACGTTGAGCTTAAGGGTTAAATGATAATGTTGTCACGTTTATGTGACGAGTTTTTGTGCAGCTTCGCACGTTTTTGCACCGAGTTTTTGTGCAAAATTACACATTTTTTGATTGCTGTCAAATTTTCGGCACAGATTACATGCCATGGCGAAAAGAGTTCTAATAAAAAAGCATATAGCGAGCCTCGCGACAAACAGCGAGGCTCGTTAGGTTTTGGAAGGAGTCAAATGTGAAATTTGACAGAGGCCGAGAGGCTTCGGGGGAGCATAGGTCCGTAGATGTAGCCCGAATCGCGAAGGTAGCCTTGGTCGAAGTGTTTCTGATAGCTATTGAAAATGTTGCTGATGCCCACACCGAGGTCGAGGCATGCGCTGTGCATGATTTTGAATTCGTAGTTTAGCTTGAAATTGAGGTCGAAGAATTGTGGAGTGGTTTCGGCCATATCGACGGCCATGCCTGATCCGGCCATGTGCTGGACGAGCATAGAACCGGAGTAAGTGCCGCTCGCTGTTGCACTGAGACTTTTGGAAATAGCATAGTTGAGGGCTATGTAGCCATAGACATCGGGAGTGCGGAACATGCGCTTGACAGGAGCGACATCGGGGTTTTCGCTCCAATGTTCAGGCTCTTTGTAGCGGCTGCGCTGCCAAGTGAGCCCGCCCTGGAAGTCTATTTTGGAATTGAGCATCAACTTGGCTTCGAGATTGAAGCCCCAAACAGTTGCCCCCGAGCCGTTGTAGCGTTCGAGAACGGCATTGCCCTTTTCGTCGGGAGCGTCGAGCATACGCAGTGCAAAAACATCGCGAAGATTTGTGTAGAAACCTTCTGCCATCAAGTTGGCCTGAACATTGCCGAAACGGCGGTACATATCGGCCGAGATGCTGAAACTGTGGCTCTTTTCGTGCGTGAGATTTTTGGCAAGAACAGTGACAACGCGTTCGCCGCCAACGACGGCCACATGGAAGTCTTCGGCATATGCTTGCGGAGAACGGAAGCCCGTAGAGTAGGAGAGGCGGAAATTGAAGTTGTCCGATGGATTGAAACGGATATTGGCACGCGGCGACACAATGGCGTTTTCGATGACAGAGTTTTTATCCACGCGCGCCCCGACAAGGAACCCCCAGCGGTCGTTGCGCCATTCGTTCTGCAGATAAGCGCTGTAGATGTTGATGCTTTGTTTAACGTTGTGGTCATAACTTACCGTTTCATCATGAAGATAGTTGAGGTTATATTCCAGGCCGGCGATGAATTCCGAGGGCATGAACCATAGATGTTCGAACGAGTGTGTCCACTGGGCCCCTGACGAAACCACGAGGTCGTGGGTGTTGCCGTATGCGTTAGGGTCCTTCTCGCTGCCGTAGTAGCTCTGGCGTTTGGTGTTCTGAACGGCGGTGTAGATGTTCAGATGGTCATTGCGGTTTTTTGACCATAAGTCGAACGAAGCTTCGCCGGCGTTGATGTTGTGGTCGACTTGTTCGGCCACCATGGCCTGATGAGGCGGCAGGTCGAGATTGTCGCCGCCACGACGATACTCGTGTGTGGCATGATAATCGACAGTGAGGCGGCTGTCGTCAGAAGGACGGACAAAGGCTCTCGCCCCGAGAGTTTGTGTTTTCAGTTGCGCTATTTCTGTGAATCCGTCTCCGTCGTGGTCGTAGCCGCCGCGGGTCCTGTTCTGTCCATAAATAAAAATGCCCACTTTGTTGTTTCCGTTCACAACAGAGGCATTGAGGGTGGTGTTGTTGTCGAGAGCTCCGGAAATTCCGATAGAGGTAAGCTGATGTGCTGCTTCGGCATAGTTGACTGTCGGATCTTTGGTGATGATGTTGATTGTGCCTCCTATTGCCGATGAGCCAAAAAGAGCCGAGCCGCCGCCGCGCATAATTTCCACACGGTCGATCATATTTGCCGGAATTTGTTCGAGACCGTACACTCCTGCAAGGGCAGAAAACACAGGACGTGAATTCATCAGAATTTGCGAATAATGACCATCGAGGCCGTTGATTCTCACCTGTGTAAAGCCACAATTCTGACAGTCGTTCTCCAGTCGCAAACCGGGCTGGAAATTAAGACCGTCGGCCAGTGAGTTTGCGCTTACGCATGTGAGAAGTTTTGCCGTTGCCACGCTCACAAGGGCCGGCGAATTGCGGCGTTTAGTCTCGCTTTTGCTGCCCGTAATCACTACCTGATCGAGCATGAAGGCATCTGGCGAAATTTCAAAATTAAGCTCTAAAGTTTGGCCTTTGGCTATGTCAATTTCTTTTGTCTCTGTCTGATAGCCTATATATGACACCTCAATTCTATATCGTCCGGGCTTGAGGTCGCGTAGGTTGTAATGTCCTGATGCATCGGTAAGTGTGGCAATGGATGTGCCAAGAAGTTTGACGGCGCAGAACGGGATGTGTTCGCCATTTGATTTGTCGAGAACGTGGCCGTTGATGTTTGCATCACTGGGTGTGGCGTTCGTTGCACCACATATAGTAGCCGGCATTGTTGCTGACAACAGCAAGAGTGCCGACATGAAGATATTTCTAATCATGTTGGAAGTTTGAAAAGTTGATTAATACTGATTTGCTACACAAAGGAAGCTGCAGCGGGAGGGCCTCGCTGCAGGTGCGTCAGTTTTTCAACATTTTCAAGAGCATGCTCCGGCGCCTCGGCAACAATATTTTGCAAGCTTGCAACGAGGTCGGGGACAAAGATGTTGTGTGCCGGCAGAACAGAGTATGCCGCAGTATTACCTTCTGCTATGAATAAGATTTGGACGGCGTTGTGGCTGTGATGGTCGCCGGGCAGATAGGGGTGCGAGTGAGTGATGCGGTGCCCCTGGTAGAGGTGAGAGTGTATGAAAACAGTGTTTCCGCAGTAAAATGCTGCGAAAACAACTATCATGAATAGTGATATGTTTTTCAGAAGCGCTCTCATTGTATTGAGAGTGCAAAGTTATGATAAATTTTTTTTATCTGATGAAAGGATTGGACATTTTCTCTCGTCCGATTGTTGTAGGAGCTTCGTGGCCCGGAAGCACCTGAGTGTCGTCGGGGAGTGTCAGAAGTTTGTTCTGTATGCTGGTAATCAATGTGCTATGGTCTCCGCCTGCAAGGTCGGTCCGGCCAATCGAGCCGCGGAAGAGCACATCGCCCACAATCACAAATTTGTCAGCCGGAGAGTATAGGGCTATGCTGCCCGGCGAATGGCCGGGAACGTGGAGCACCATGAGCGCATCGGAGCCAATTTCGATGGTGTCGCCCTCGGCAAGAGGCACATCGATTTCTACGGAGCTGTCGTCCGACATTCTGATGCCGAACTGGCGTGCCTGGGCATCTATGCGTTTGCCCAGCAGTGCATCGGCAGGGTGTGCTGCTATTTTCACTCCATATTTCGAGCGCACGTAGTTGTTGCCGAAGCAGTGGTCAAGATGAAGATGGGTGTTGACAATCTGTTTGATTTTCAAGCCTTCGTGTTCGACAAAATCATCGAACAAGTTCGCTTCGGGCACCGACGACATGCCGGGGTCGACAACCACGGCCTCTTTCGACACCGGGTCGTAGACAATGTAGCAATTCATTCCAAAGGGATTGACAACGAATTTTTTGATTTTCAACATGTCAATATAGATTATAGTGGTACGTAGACAACTTTTTTAGTTTCAAAGAAAGGTTCGGCAAAAAAGAGGCTGATGTCCTCGGCTTCGACTTTGACGGGCGTGCGTGCGAACTCGCCCTTGAGGTCGCCCCCCTTCAGGCATACAAGACCGGGAGGAATGGCGTTGCCGGCACAGTGTGGTGCCGCCTTGATGCAGTGGCGGCTGGCCTTGACAAGTTCGTCGAGCGGCATCACGGCGCGGCTAACAACATAGTCGAAGCGTTGGTGGCACTCGCCGGAATCACCATGCTGGAACGTGACGTTCACCAGCCCTATGGCTTGGGAAACAGCCTGAGCTACTTTCACCTTCTTGCCTATGCGGTCGATGAGGTGGAAGTGACACTCGGGGTAGAAGATGGCCAGCGGTATGCCTGGAAATCCTCCTCCGCAGCCCAGGTCGAGCATCGATGTGCCTGCGTTTAGCGGCCCGAGAAAACCGGCTATCGCCAGCGAGTGAAGCACATGCCTGACATAGAGATTGCCGCTGTCGGCACGTGAAATCACATTGATCTTCTCGTTCCATTCGGTATATTCGGCACGCAGTTGAGCATACTGCTCGCGCTGATGCTCAGTTAGTTGGGGAAAATATTTGAATATTATCTCAACATTGTCGTTGTTTGTGTCCATGTCAGTGAAACAATAAGGGCGTAAGAATGTTTGAATATTAAAGAGTGCAAATTTACCTTTTTACTTTCAAAAAACGATGCGAATATGGAAATAAAACGCGTAATTTGCATAAAATTACCCAACAGGCCCCCGGGCTTCATAACTAACATATACTGAAAGAAATAAATAAGAATGATAGAAATTGGCAAATATCAAGAGCTCGAAGTGCGGCGATTCGTTGATTTTGGAGTTTATCTGGCCGAAAAGGATGGAAGTGTCGAAGTCCTTATGCCTGTAAAATATGTAGAGCCCGGAACCGAAGTGGGGCAGATGGTGCGAGTGTTCGTGTATAAAGACAGCGAGGACCGTCCCGTTGCCACCACCGAGCACCCATATGCCACCGTAGGCGAATTTGCTTTTCTGCAAGTGTCGGCAGTCAACGACACGGGGGCTTTCCTCGATTGGGGCCTTGCCAAGGACCTCCTTGTGCCCTATAGCGAACAGCGCATAAAGATGCACCGTGGCGGGGTGTACCTTGTCTATGTCTACCTCGACCATGCTACGGGTCGCGTTGTGGCATCAGCAAAAATCGACAAGTTTCTCGGCAATGCTTTTCCAAACTACAAACCCGGGCAGGCTGTTGAGGCTTTGGTGATTGACCACACCGACATAGGCTACAAAGTGATTGTGGACAACAAACACAAGGGCATAATCTACTCCAACGAAATTTTCCGTCCCATAGAGGTGGAGGAAACAACGCGAGCCTATGTCAAACAGGTGCGCGAGGATGGCAAAATCGACCTCACCCTCAGCGACCGGGCCGACCGCCGCACGGCAGCCCTTGCCGACAGAATTGCCGAATATCTTCGCTCCGAAAATGCCGGAACTATAAGCGACAAGATGTCGCCTGCCGCCATTGAGATGCTTTTCCAGTGCAGCAAAAAAGATTTTAAGAAAGCTGTAGGCAAACTATACCGCGAGCAGCGGGTAGTCATTGCCTCTGACGGCATGATAACACTAAAAAATACTTAAATCTTTAAGTTGCTAAAGACTTAATAGATAAAATTAACATTCCATTTAAGGCGTTCAGACGTTATATCAGTAACTTTGTGGAACAAAAGAATGTTAATCCGGTCTGTCTCCGGAATTGAAGAGAGGAAATAATAAAAACAAAAATAAGTATAAACTACTATGAGCGAAAGTGTAAATATTCGTCAACTAAACGAATTGGTAGCCTCCAAAAACGATTTTATCAAGCTCGTTACCCACGGCATGGACCAGACCATCGTGGGCCAGAAACATCTTGTGGAAAGCCTGCTGATTGCCTTGCTTGCCAATGGCCATGTGCTGCTTGAGGGCGTGCCTGGACTTGCTAAAACACTTGCCATTAAAACACTTGCCCAGCTTGTCGATGCCAAGTACAACCGCATACAGTTCACTCCCGACCTTCTGCCCGGTGATGTGATCGGAACAATGATCTACAGCGTGAAGAACGAAAAATTCGAGGTGAAAAAAGGCCCGGTGTTTGCCAATTTCGTGCTTGCCGACGAAATTAACCGAGCTCCTGCCAAAGTGCAGAGCGCATTGCTCGAAGCCATGCAGGAACGTCAGGTGACCATCGGCGACCACACATTCCCTCTCGACAAACCGTTCCTCGTAATGGCCACACAGAACCCCGTGGAGCAGGAAGGCACCTATCCGCTGCCCGAAGCCCAGGTCGACCGTTTCCTGATGAAGGTCGTTATCGGCTATCCTACAAAGGACGAAGAACGCGAAATCATCCGCATGAATATCTCCAGCGATCATCACGACATACGACCGCTTCTCCAGCCGTCGGAAGTGATCGAAGCCCAGAAGATTGTAGAACAAATCTACGTGGACGAAAAGATTGAGCGTTATATCGTGGACATTGTCTTTGCCACACGTACGCCCAACGAATACGGTCTGGAAGACCTTACGTCGTACATCTCGTTCGGAGCATCGCCCCGTGCATCGATTTCGCTCGCAAAGGCTGCCCGTGCCTATGCCTTTATCCACCAGCGCGGCTATGTCATTCCCGAGGATGTGATTTCTGTTTGCCACGATGTGCTTCGTCACCGCATCGGTCTCACCTACGAAGCCGAGGCCAACAACATTACAGCCGACGAAATCATTACCGCAATTCTCGACAAAGTGCAGGTGCCCTGATGCCTCGCGACATTTATTAAAGACTATTTATGGATTCGAATGAACTTATAAAGAAAGTTCGCAAGATCGAAATCAAGACACGCGGACTCTCGCAGAACATTTTTGCCGGCGAATACCACAGCGCCTTCAAAGGTCGCGGCATGATGTTCTCCGAAGTTCGCGAATACCAGTATGGCGATGACACGCGCGACATCGACTGGAATGTTACTGCACGACACAATCATCCCTATGTCAAAGTCTACGAGGAAGAACGCGAACTCACTGTCATTCTGCTTGTCGATGTGTCGGCAAGCGGAAGCTTTGGTGCCGTCGGCCCCGAAAAACGCGAGATGATTGCCGAAATAGCCGCCACAATAGCCTTTTCGGCTATTCAGAACAACGACAAAATCGGTGCTATTTTTTTCAGCGACAAAGTGGAGAAATTCATCACTCCCAAGAAGGGCCGCAAGCACATCCTGTTCCTTATCCGCGAGCTTCTCGACTTCCAGCCCGAGAGCAAAGGCACCGACATTGCCGCTGCCGTGCGCTATTTCAGCGATGCTCTCAAACGGCGCTGCACGGCGTTTCTGATTTCGGACTTTATCGACAACAGCGACTACCGGACACCTCTGTCGGTAGCTGCAAACCGTCACGATGTGATGGGCATACAGGTCTACGACCGTCGCGACAGCGAGATGCCCAACGTTGGGCTGATGAATATTGCCGACCTCGAAACGGGAAAGACAATGTGGATTGACACATCGTCGAAGAAAACACGTCAGGCTTACAACAAGTGGTGGTATGACCGCCAGCAGAACATGGCCTCTATACTACGTCGCACACGTGTCGACTTTGTTTCGGTGGCAACCGACGAGGACTATGTACGCGCCTTGATGAGCTTGTTTAAAAATCGTTCGACACTATGAGCATGTTGAAAAAATATAGAATAATTGCTTTTGCAGCCCTTTCGTGCGCAGCGGCAATGACAATGGCAGCTCCTTCGCGCTCGGCATCGGGCATTGCTGTTTCGGCATCGCTCGACACTGCAGTGGTGGAAATGGGCGACCGCACACATCTGCGCATCAATATCGACATGCCGCAGAACGCCGCCTCCGGAGCCCGCATTGTCGATTTTCCGGAAATTGCTCCCGGCAGTGACTACGCAGTGTGGAACGGCCTCGACATTGTTGCCACCGATACCTCATCGGTTGTTACCGACGGATATCGCCGAATCAAATATGATGTTACCCTTCAGGCTTTCGACCCGGGCACAATAACACTGCCTCCGCTGGCCGTTCTTGGCGGTGCCGGCACCGATACGGCATATTCCAACATACTCGCCTTGAAAGTGCTCCCCGTCGATGTCGATTCGCTTGAAACCATCAACCCTATGGAAGGCGTGGTTTCGGCTAACAACCGATGGTATGATTTTGTACCCGAATGGTTTTTCTGGCTTTTTGCCGGCATTGCCGTGATAGGGCTTGCCATTGCTGCCTATGTTGCACTGCACAAGCGCAAAGTCATCGTCGAACAACGTCGCACTCCGGTCATTCCACCGTACGAGTTGGCAATGTCGCGCCTCAACACTCTCAAATTGCGCAACTTACCCGAAAGCGGGCACGAGAAAGAATTCTACACCGAACTTGTGGATATTTTGCGCCAGTACATGCAGGGACGTTTTGGTATCAATGCCATGGAAATGACTTCGACGCAAATTGTGAAAGCTCTTCGCGCCAATGCCGAAACACGTATGACTGCCGACCAGATGCGCGCCGTGCTGTCGATGGCCGACTTTGTGAAGTTTGCAAAGGTACGGCCCATGCCCGACGACAACGCTCGTTCGTTTGCCAAGGCTCAAGAGTTTGTGGAGCAGACCAAACCTCAGCCCGAACCCGAACCGGAGACACCGGAAGCGGCCTCTACCGATAAAAACAAGAATAAAACAAGCAAATAACTATGCATTTCGCTCATCCATATATTCTTTGGCTCCTTCTGCTGATCGTACCATTGACGGTATGGTATATACTGAAGCAGAAAAAGGCACACGCTACGATGGCTCTGAGTTCGGCCATGCCTTTTGCCACTCTGCCAAAGTCGTGGAAGTGCATTGTGCGGCATTTTCTGTTCGTACTACGCATGGCCACTCTGGCATGTCTGATAATTGTCATGGCTCGTCCGCAGCAGCGCGACAGTTGGCGAACCACATCGACCGAAGGCACCGACATTGTGCTTGCCATAGATGTGAGCTCGTCGATGATGGCACGCGACTTCTCCCCTGACCGTTTCGAGGCCGCAAAAAAAGTGGCTGCCAAATTCATTGCCGGGCGCGAGAGCGACAATATTGGCATCGTGGTATTTGCCGGCGAAAGCCTCACGGGTGTTCCTATGACAGTCGACCGCACCCAGTTGCTCCAGTATCTCCAGAATCTTTCCATGAACGTTTTGGAAGACGGCACCGCCATTGGCGATGGCATTGCAACGTCCCTCAATCGTCTCAAAGAAGGAAAAGCGAAAAGTAAAAGCATCATCCTGCTCACCGACGGCAGCAACAACACAGGTGTCGTTGCGCCTGTCACAGCAGCCGATGTTGCCAAAGAATTAGGTGTGAAAATTTATACTATAGGTATCGGCACAAACGGGACTGCACCCTTCCCCACACGTACACTCACCGGCCGAATCGAATTCACGCCTCAACCGGTTGTTATTGACGAAGCAACACTCGAGAAAATTGCCCAGAATACAGGCGGCAAATATTTCCGTGCCACCGGCAACCGTGTACTTGAAGATGTATTCGACGAAATCGACAAACTCGAGAAAACTCAGATGGACGTGCGTCACTTCTCGCATACCGAAGACAACTATATGCTATGGGCTTGGCTCGCATTTGCTTTCTTCGCTCTCGAACTCTTACTCCGTTACACTCTCCTTCGCTCAATTCCTTGATATATTATGTTTGATTTTGCATATCCATATAACCTCTACCTGCTGTTGGCGGCACCGCTGTTTGCCTTGTTGTTTTTCTTGGCAAGAACACGCAGACGAAGCGCTTTGCGCCGTTTTGGCCGTCCGTCAATTGTGGAGCACCTAATGCCTGATGCATCGCGCTACACTCCTTCGGTGAAAATATGCCTTCAGCTTCTTGCCATAGCGGCTCTGGTCATTATGCTTGCACGTCCGCGTGCCGGGGCAAAGGAGCAACAGGAAACTTCGGCCGGCATCGAAGTGATGATAGCCTTCGACTTGTCAAACTCCATGCTTGCGTCGTCGACCGACCGTCCCGACGGTGTTTCGCGCCTGGACCGCGCACGTCTGCTGCTCGAACGACTTATCGACAAGCTCGATAACGACAAAGTGGGGCTGGTGATATTTGCCGGTCAGTCGAAAGTGCAGCTGCCGCTCACTTCCGATTTCTATACGGCAAAGATGTACCTCAACGACCTTAAGCCCAATCTGATTGCATATCAAGGCACTGACATAAGCAATGCCATGAAGATGGCTATGAACAGTTTCTCGCCGGCAGAAGATATGCATAAAGCTATTATCTTGATTACGGATGCCGAAGACCACGAAGGCGAGGCTTTGCAGACAGCAAAACTCGCCGCCGAAAATGGCATTCAGGTCGATGTCATTGGTTTGGGAACTCCGCAGGGCACTTTGCTGCCGGGATTCTCGACACCTGAGGGCACGCCGGTTATTACCAAACTCAACGAGGAACTCGCCCAGCAGATTGCTAAGGCCGGAGATGGCATCTATGTCAACGGTGCTTCTCCATCGGCCCTTTCCGACCTTGAAGGGCAGCTCGACAAACTCCAGAAGTCGGAATTCAACACTGTTGTCTACAAAGCCGGTGCTGAGCAATTCCCGACATTTGCCTTCTTTGCATTTATCTTCATCTTGGTCGACTTGTTTGTGGTAGACCGCAAAATCAGCTGGCTCAAGGGTGTCAACTTTTTCACCCGCACTTCGAAAAAGTGATTGCCGGCAAGAAAGAATAGGAGATATTAGAAATGAATAAGAATTTATTGACTATAGCTTTTGTCCTGGCTGCCGCGCCTGTCTATGCACAAGGTCTGGCTATGCCCTCGGACAGTGCCGCAATGCTTGCTTCACAACAGCCGCAAGACGGCCAACAGAAAGCGACAGAGACACCGCGGTCGGAATACTATACTCCGTCGACATCGTACAAAGCCGAACGTAATGCCATCAGACAAGGCAACAGCCTCTTTAAAGAAGAGAAATATCACGAGGCCCTCGAAGCTTACGACAAGGCTTTGGCTGTCAACGGAAGTTCGATTCGTGGCAAATATAACAAGGCGCTTGCTTTGCTGCAGCTTCAAAGCGACGACAACAAGGGCACTGCCAACGACCCTCGCGTAATGGCTTCGCAGCTCTTTGCCGAGTTGCTCAGCGATGCAAAACTCTATGATGCTGAAATAGCTGAAAAAGCCCTTTATAATATGGGTAATATAGCCTTTAACGATGAAAAATACGACCAAAGCATCGAGGCATATAAAGCATCGCTGCGTGTAAATCCGAATAACCTGAAGACCCGCGAAAATCTACGTCTTGCACAGCTCAAAAAACAGCAGCAGGAACAGAACCAAGACCAGCAGGACAAGCAGGAACAAGACAAGCAGGAACAACAGCAGCAGCAACAGCAGCAGCAACAGCAGCAACAGCAGCAGCAACAGCAACAACAGCAGCAACAGCAGCAGCAACAACAACAGCAGGAAAAGCCGATGACTCAGTCGGCCCAGCAAATTTTGCAGTCCATGCAAAACAAAGAAAATGCGACACGCCGCAAGGTGAACGAACAAGAAGTTCCGGCCGGTCGTCCCCAAACAGATAAACCCTGGTAAAAGCCCAAGCTATGCCACTCAAACGTTTCATATTATCTATTTTACTCGTTGTCGGTGTGTTGCCATGTGTCATGGCTCAAGCCAGCTTCAACATTGTGTCGCCTCGTAATGTTGTGGCCGGGCGTAATTTCAACATCACTTTCCGTCTTTCGGATGGTGATGCCAATCCGCCGGCAGCTCCGCAACTTGAGCACTGCACACTTCTGTATGGCCCTTCGGTATCGACCATGCAGAGCACACAGATCGTCAACGGACGAATGACCTCGACCTCGTCGGTCGATTTTTCCTTTGTCTATCGCGCCGACAGCCCCGGTGATGTCAATGTACCTTCGGTAACAGTCAATTGCGATGGCAAAGCTTTGAAATCGAGAGCTGCAAGCTTCAAGATTTTGCCTCCCGACAATACGTCGTCCTCAGGGCAGAGCAGTGTGCCTCAACAGGGTGGTGCGAGTGCACAGTCGTCGCCCGATGTCGACATGAATATCAACTCCAACGACCTCATTGTGAGAGTTTCTTTCTCAAAGTCGAGTGTTTACGAGCAAGAGCCTGTTGTAGCCACCATAAAGGTCTACACAAAATACGACATTAGTTCGTTCCTTGTTCAGGCACAGCCCGAATTTGAAGGTTTCCTTTCCGAGGAATTGCCTACGAGCCAGGAGGTGGGTCTGGAGCATTTCAATGGACAGAACTATCACACTGTGGTTCTCAAAAAATTGCTGCTATATCCGCAAAAAGCAGGTAAGCTTGCTGTGAACACAGGAAAATACGATGTGACCATTGTCAAGTATGAAACCGTCAATATGGGATTCTTCCGTACTCAACGGCCTGTGGAACGCCAGATCACAACATCGTCGAACGCAGCTTCTCTCACTGTCAAAGCACTTCCTGAACCACGTCCTGCCGGTTTCAACGGTGCCGTTGGCGAGTTTGATGTGCATACAGCCATAGAACCTGAGATTTTGCGCACAAACGAAGCCGCTGTCTACTCCTATATTATAAAAGGACGTGGCAATATCAAATATCTCAATGAGCCTTCGGTTCAGTTCCCTGCCGGTATTGACACCTATACACCCAAAAACGAGATTAATGCAAATCTTGTGGGTGGTGGCACAAACATGAGCGGCACTTTCGAGGCCAATTTCACTTTTGTTCCTCAAGAAGTTGGCAATTTTGTGATTGAGGGCCAGCCATTTGTATATTTCAACACCGAAAGCGGACAATATAAAACCATCGAAGTTGCCGACAGCCCCATCAAAGTGCTGCGAGGCAACAGTGTGGCAGCTGCAGCACCGCAGACTGCAATCGACAAAACCATCGACGATATTCTCCATATCAAAGTATCTTCGCAAGATGAACAGCGTCATTCTGTCGGCTATGTCTTTGGCAGCACAATCTACTGGCTTGCCTACATCATTGCCGTGCTCTTCCTTGTGGCTGTGGTATTTGTCTATCGCCGGCACATACGTCTGAAAGCCGATGTTGTCGGACAACGTCTTGCCAAGGCTTCGCGTGTTGCTACCAAACGTCTTAAGACAGCGCGCATGTTTATGGACAAACATGAGAACGAAAAATTCTATGCTTCGTTGGCAAGTGCTTTGTGGGGGTATATCTCCGACAAGCTTTCCATAGCTCCGTCGCAGCTTACACGCGACAATGTCGAAGCGAAGCTCAACGAATACGGCCTCGACGAAGCCGGCATCCACAATGTTATCGATGTCCTGGACCGCTGCGAAATGGCTCGTTTCACCCCTACAAGCGACAGCGATGTTGCCGAGCTCTATAAACTTGCCGCCACGGCAATTAATCAAATTGAAAATGTCAAAAAACGATAAAAAGAAAAATATAATGCGCAAGATTCTTCTGATATTCGTTTTGTTGAGCTGCTCTTTGTCGATGGCCGCATCAACATTGGCGCAGCAAGCTGATTCTGCCTATAATGCCGAAGACTATAACCGTGCCATCGAGCTCTATAAAGCTTCAATAACCAATCATGGAGTGTCGTCGGACATATATTATAATCTTGGCAATGCCTACTACCGTGCCGGACAGCTCGGGCGAGCCGTGCTGAGCTACGAACGTGCTCTCCGTGTGGATCCTACCAATGGCGATGCCCGGACAAACCTTGATTTTGTGCGTTCACGCATACAGGACCGTCCGGAGGACGACACGGCTTTTATTTCATCGATGCATCACAGTCTCATGGGCTCGCTGACCGCCAACACCTGGGCTTGGACTGCTTTTGTGGTCTTCCTCCTCTTTCTTGGGGCAGTGGCTCTCTATATTTTTTCCACCTCTGTCACCCTCCGCAAAACCGGCTTTTTCGGCGGACTTGTGTTGCTTTTTGTCTTCCTCTATTTTCTATTAGTAGCCTACGATGCCAACGACTATGCCACATCGCACGAAACAGCTGTTGTTGTTGTTCCGAGTACGCAGCTAAGCTCGGTGCCCCGTGCTTCGAAAAGCGCAAACGACCGTGTGGTGACAATTCACGAAGGCACATCGGTGGAAATTGTCGATTCGATTTCAACCCCGGACGACCCTGTGTCGCCAAAATGGTATAATGTGAAAATCAACAACAATACCAAGGCTTGGATGCGTTCGTCGGATGTTGAAAGAATTTGATTGATAATCATGTCGTTGGCTATTTGTATGTTGTATAACATCAAACTTTTTGCCGAAAAAGTTTGCTCAAATCAAAAAATGAGTGTAATTTAGACGAACCAAAACAACAAACAGATAAATAAAAGAATATTCACCTCTAAATTGTTACGACAATATGACCAAAACAATCACCTTCAACGAACTCCGTCGCCTTAAAGACCGCCTTCCCGACGGATCGATGCATCAGATTGCAGACAGGCTAAACACCACTGTTCAAACCGTGCGTAATTACTTTGGTGGTTCCAACTACGATTTTGGCAAGAACTGTGGTGTGCATATCGAACCCGGTCCTGATGGCGGAATTGTTGTGCTCGACGACAGCACCATCTACGATATGGCCGTAGAAATCCTCCAAACTCAGGAAGCCGAATAACGGCAGCCTCAAAACAAAACGGTGTATATGGCCCGTTACATCACCGTTGCAATACACACCTATGAAAAGGCTATAGCTCTGCGGCGACAACTCGAAAACGAGGGAATCGCCGTAGAGCTGAATAATGTCAACTTAGAAGTACCAGGCTTTTCTTCAGGTGTGCGTGTGCGTATTCCCGAAACAGACCTGCCATTGGCTTTGCGAATCATTGAAAATGGCGAGTTGTTTGCGGTCGATTCCGGTAAGAACAGCGGGCACACCATTCTTGTGCCTGTCGACCTAAGCGAGAATTCTTACAAGGCTGCATGTCTGGCGGCAAATATTGCGGCTTCGCAGCGGGCTCGACTGCATTTCCTTTATTCATATATCGACCCTTACATTGCGGGCAAGGTGCAATTTACCGACACCTTAACCTATGAAGTGGGCGACCGCGGCGCCCGTGAGCAAATGGTTCAAAATGCACGCCAGCTGCTCGAAAACTTTGTGACACGTTTCCGAAATGCCATGAAACATGGCACCTTGCCCGTGGTGAAATACGAACAAACAGTGATTGAGGGTGTCCCGGAGGACGCTATCAGTGAGTTTGCTAAAGCCAATGCGCCATATCTGATTGTGATGGGCACACGTGCCGCCGACCAAAAAGACAAGGAGATGATAGGCAGCGTAACGGCAGAAGTGCTCGACGATGGTCATTTCACAGTGCTTACTTTGCCGGAGCCGGTAGGTTTGGAACAGGCTCTGCAGCCTCGGAACATACTTTTTCTAAGCAATCTTGATCAGAACGACATCCTTGCAATCGATACCCTCTACCGACTTTTCGGCAGCGAAGGCACAAATGTGAATATTGTTCACATTCCCAAGAAAAAAAGATTTTCGGACAGCTCGGCCGATAAGGCTCTCAGAGCACTCAGCGATTATTGCCGCAATAATTTTGAACACTATCATTTTGAGACAGTGCCGGTGAGCCAGGCCGATAGCGAACGTGAGTTCATGCGTCTTAACGAGATTAAGCCATTTGACCTTGTGGTTGTCCCCAATCGACGGCGCAATGCTTTCAGCCGTTTGTTTAATCCGGGAATAGCCCATCGTATTCTTTTCCGAACCGATATTCCCATGCTCATCATCCCTGTCTGAGCGCACTCTACATAATGCCCTCGTCGTGGAATGAATAATAGCTGTCGATGCCCACAATGATGTGGTCCAGCACCCGTATGTCCATAGTTTTGGCTGCGTTGATGATGCGGGTTGTCAATTCGCGGTCCTGGATGCTTGGTTTCAATTGACCCGACGGATGATTGTGAAAGAGCATGATTGCCGGAGACGATGCCAGAAGGGCTTCTTTCATAATGATTTTGACATCGACAATGGTTGCCGTAAGGCCGCCTTGTGCCACACGTATCTGATTGATGGGTTTTAGGTTTTGTTTAAGAAGCAAAATCCAGAATTCTTCGTGCTGCAGCCCGTCGAGATGGCTTTTCATAATTTCGTAGGCCTTTGCCGATGAAGATATGGGCTCATCGCTCACTTTCAGCGAATCGGCTGCAGAGCGCGTGCCAAGTTCGAGGGCTGCCAACATTGTCAGTGCTTTTGCCGGACCGATGCCCTTGTACCGCCGCATAAATTCCCTGACATCCATGCGGGCTACCTTGGAAATGTGATAGCTATTGTCCAATAGAATTTCATCGCACATCTGCAGCACATTTTTTCCTTTGATTCCCGTGCCAAAGATAATAGCCATCAGTTCGGCATCGCTAAGCGACTTTATGCCGTGCGCCAGGGCTTTTTCGCGAGGAAGCTTGTCACTGTCGATGTTCATTTTCCTTTTCTTATTTGAATTTCTTGATTGATGTCGCGTCCGCGTCCCAGAACAATCTTCAAGAAATAAGCTTTTATGAATCCACTGCCATAACCGCCAAGTTGAATGACGGCTGCCGGAACGGCTATTGCTGCAATCCGTGTAGATTTGGTCGACAATAAAGCACCGATAAATACGCAAAGCAGATATAAAGCTATGGGCAACAGAAACCAAGGCGATATGGCAACCGACAGCACAAAGAGGATTGCAACACCGAGCACAAAGAGCGCCGGCAGGGTGTGTACCAATTTTAGCGAACCGGGGTAGAGCAGTTGGAGCGTGATTCGCGACATGCCGAAGACATAGACCTGGCGGAAGAATTTCTTGAGGTTGATGCGGCGTTTATGCCAAACAAAAGCTTCAGGTATCAATCCCATGGAAAAACCGGCCTGACGGATTCGTGTGCTCATATCGATATCCTCGGAAAACATTTCCCGGAAACCTCCCACTCGTTTGTATACATTTCGCGAAAAGCCCATGTTGAAAGTTCGCGGGACGAACTTCTCAAGGCTGACTTTACCGCCCCTGATGCCGCCGGTGGTGAGGAAGGAGGTCATGCTGTAGTTGATGGCTTTTTGTGTGTCGGAGAAGGAGGCATGGGCAGCATCGGGACCGCCGAAGCAGTCGAGAGGGGCTTTGTCCAAGGCTCGGTCTATAGTTTCAAAATAGCGAGGGGGAATGACGCAGTCCGAATCGAAAAAAATCAGGTATTGGCCTTCGCAGCGTTCCATGCCGTAGTTACGAGCAATTGAACGTCCTTCGTTTTCTTTATAGAAATATTTGACATTGAGACCTTTCGATTTTGCATCGTCGACAGCTTTCTTGCATGGCACAGTAGAACCGTCCTCTACTATGACAAGCTCAAAGTTCCTGTTTGTCTGTTCTACAAGGCTTTGGCAAAGGTCTGCCACCTCGTCGGGACGGTTATAGACGGGGACAATGACAGAAAAGCGCACTTTGCAATGGTCCATATCTGTTAGCTCATTCGGTTTTTATAGTCTTCGTAGGTGAATTGACGGAGGATTTCGTCGTGTCCATCGCTATGCCTGAGCACAATGGCCGGATGTTCAATGCCATTGAACATGTTGGTTTTCACCGTTGTATAATGGTTCATGTCTTTGAGGGTGATAGTATCGCCCGGCTCCGGAACATGGTCGAAGTAATAGTCGCCTTTGAAATCGCCGCTAAGGCAAGAGTTGCCGCCGAGGCGCCATTTCCGTCCATCGCCATGTTCTTTATCGACACATTCGGCCACATCGGGTAGATATGGCATTTCGAGCGTGTCGGGCATGTGGCAGGCGAAGCTCACATCGAGAATGGCAGTGTAGATGCCGCGGTCGTCGACAACATCCACCACCGAGGCAACCAAGTCGCCTGTCTGCCAAGTGAAAGCGCTCCCCGGTTCGAGTATGACTTCGAGATTTGAATGTCTTTTTCTGAAATTGAGGATAAGTTCTATAAGATGTCGTGTGTCATAGCCTTTGCGGGTCATCAAATGTCCGCCGCCCATATTGACCCATTTGAGCTGTGGCAACAAGTGCCCGAACTGTTCTTCGAAAGCCATGATAACTTTTTCCAGATCGTATGAAGTCGATTCGCACAGAGCATGGAAATGAAGGCCGTCGACGTGGGGTGGCAATGAGGGCAGTTTGTCGGCAGTGACGCCGAAACGGCTCCCGGGAAGAGCGGGATTGTAAAGGTCTGTTTCAATGACCGAACATTGGGGGTTGACACGTAGTCCGATGCTCACACCGGCCTCTGTGGCCTTGTGGGCGTAACGTTTCAGCTGGCTCAAGGAATTGAAGGTGATGTGAGTGCTCTTGGCCAGGAATTCATCGATATTGTCGTCGGTATAGGCCGGCGAGTAGCTGTGAATTTCGCCTCCGAGACATTCATGCCCCAGACGGAGTTCGTTGAGCGAGCTTGCCGTGCAGTTGGCAACATAGTCTTTGACAATTGGGAACGATTTCCACAGAGCATTGGCCTTGAATGCCATTATTATGTTGGCTCCGCTTTGGCGGGCGACATTGCTGATAAGCTCGAGATTGGCCCTGAGCTTGTCTTCGTAGACTATATAATAGGGTGTTTTCATCACAGAATTTGAAAGCGGGCGTATTTGAGCAACAAAGTTTTGGGGTCGGTGCTGCTGAACTGCACCACAATTTTTGCATCTGACATGGTGGTGTCGATCGAAACAATGGTGCCGCGCCCGAAGTTTTTATGTACAATGGTCATGCCTGTTTCGAGTTCGTTTGCATGATGGACATTGAACCCGTCGTTGGTGGAGGATTTGGACGAAACTGCTGTTGATTGTGCTCCAATGGGTTTGAATGTGCGCGGGAGCAATGGTTGTGTTGTGTGCATCATCGGAGCAGGCGACGAGGAATTAATATCCTTCGTCGATTCTGAGGACCGTTTTGGAAGCTTGGCCCCGTTGAGCAGACGCAGATAGCGTGGTTCTATGTCGGCAATGAATCGCGATTGGAAGGCGTTTTCTATCTGGCCGTTGCGCATGCGGAAGCGGCAGTAGCTTAGCATGCAAAATGATTTTGCACGGGTGATTGCTACATACATTAGCCTTCGTTCTTCTTCGATAGCCTCGGCCGAGCGCAGACTTTTATCCGAAGGAATGATGGATTCCTCGACACCAACAACAAATACCGCACCAAATTCCAGGCCTTTGGCCGAATGGATGGTCATCAGAGTCACTGCCTGCCCGTCGGCCGTAGCTGTGTCTTGGTCGGACAGAAGCGAGACCCTGGCAAGGAAGTCGGCCATGGTGCACGGTTCATCGGTTTCGAGCGCATTATTTGTGAAACTCTTCACGGCAGCGATGAGTTCGAGCACATTTTCGCGCTTGGTCACATTTTCCGGAGTGGAAGAATCCAAGTAGTCGTGGATAAGTTTTGTCGAATCCATTATGTGTTCGGCCAATGTGGCAGCATCTGAGCCTTTTTGTGCCAGAACATAATGGTTGTTGATTATTTTGAGAAAACCTTCCAGCTTTGAGAGTGTGCCCCTGTTGACATTAAGGCTGTATTTTGAGGCGTTGGAGAGGATTTCGTAGATGCTGGTGCCGTTGTCTATTGCAGCAGTCCGCAGTTTTTTGATGGTAGTTTCTCCAATACCTCGTTTCGGGGTGTTGATGACACGCACCAGGGCTTCGTCGTCGTGAGGATTGATTGCGAGGCGGAAATAACTAACGGCATCTTTGATTTCTTTGCGTTGGTAAAAGGCAAGGCCGCCATAAACGCGATAAGGGATGTTGCGGTTGCGCAGTGTTTCCTCAAACAGTCGCGACTGCACGTTGGTACGATAGAGAATGGCAATTTCGTTCAGGGGCAGACTGGCTTTGCGGCGCAGCTGCATTATTCGCGAAACTATAGTCTCGGCTTCTTCCATCGCACTGTAGCACTGCACTAACTCCAGCCTTTCGCCGTTTTCTCGACAGCTGTGCACATTTTTGTAGTATTGGTGCTCGTTGGCGGCGATGAGTGAGTTTGCCGCTCCCGTAATATTACCTGTCGAACGGTAGTTTTCTTCAAGTTTGAAAATTTTGAGGTCGGGGAAGGAACGATTGAGGTTGAGAATGTTCTTGATGTTAGCCCCGCGGAATGAGTATATGCTCTGGGCATCATCGCCGACAACACACACGTTTTTCTGTTTGCCGGCGAGCTGCATGACAATGAGATGTTGTGCACAGTTAGTGTCCTGATACTCATCGACAAGAATGTACTTGAACTGCGTTTGATATCGCTGCAGCACATCGGGGTTGTCGCGGAAGAGCACATTGGTGAAATAGAGTAAGTCGTCGAAATCCATTGCCCCGGCCACGCGGCAGCGTTCGGCATAGATTTTGAAAATCTCGCCTGTCCGCGGGCGTCCGGTGTAGCTGTCGCCCTTCTGAATGCTTGCGTCGGCCAAATAATCTTCGGGCGACAGAAGGTTGTTTTTTGCATTTGAAATGTCGGCGGCAACATGCCCCGGTTTGTAGACCTTCTCGTCGAGATTGAGTTCCTTGATGATTGTCTTCACCAGGTTTTTCGAATCGACGGCATCATATATTGTGAAGTTGGAGTTGAAGCCTATCCGCTCGGCATTGTAGCGCAAAATTCGGGCAAAGATGGAATGGAAAGTCCCCATCCACAAAAATTTTGCTACATTTTCGTCGGCAAGGGCGGCAATGCGTTGCCGCATTTCTTCTGCTGCCTTGTTGGTGAATGTCAAAGCAAGGATGTTGTGCGGATTCAGCCCTTGTTTGAGGAGATGGATAATTTTGTAGGTTAGAACGCGAGTTTTGCCCGACCCGGCACCGGCGATTACCAGTTCGGCGCCGCCGGTATATTCAACAGCAGCACGTTGAGCATTGTTGAGCTGTTCAAGATAGTTATTATCTACCATCAACGGAACTGATTGATTGATGGAATATACACAAACCCCGCGTCGGCAAGACGTTTTTCAAGGTCGTGACGGTCGGTGTTTGTTGCTTGGCAGAGTTCGTCGAGGCTGCTGTATTCATCGCGCAGCTTGGTGTTCACATAGCTCAGGAGTATAAATGGGTCTTGTGGTAAATTCATGGACTGTCAGTTGCGTGAGCTGATTTTTATACGGTTGATGTTGTCGCCAATCCACAAGCCGCCTATGATGAGTGCAATGCCCAGATAGCCGATAGGTTTGACTTCCTCGCCGAGAACGATGTAGGAAACTATGAGCGTGATGATGCTCTGGAGATACATATAGTTATTGGCCTTGACGGCTCCAACTTTTTTGACTGTTATTGCCCATATCACATAAGCAATGGTGGAGGCACCAAGGCTGAGGAAGAGCAGATTGCCAAAGACAACCGGTTGGTAGATAACATCAAGCACGTTCACAGTGTCGTGCTCGAAAAACAAGATTGGTAATGCTGTGACAACACCATAGAAAAAAGTTTTGCGGGTGATGAACCACACATCGTAGCGTGCATTGAGCTGGCGCAAAATCAGTGAATAGAAAGCCCAGCTCAGGGCCGCTCCAAGCGACAGGAGGTCGCCCAGCGGACGCACTTCCATGCTCGTGGAACTGTTGAAGACAATGCACCCCACGCCAATAATTGCAATTGCCGAACCAACCCATGTGCCTATGCCGAGTTTCTCTGTTTTATAGACCAGGCCCACAAGCATGGCTGTGAGCAAAGGCGACATTGATGTAAGGAGCGATACATTGGTGGTCAGCGTATATTCCAGTGCCATATTCTCAGCAATAAAATAGACGCTGCCGGCACAAATGCCGCAGAGAGCAAACATCACTTCTTCTTTGATGTTGCTTGCGAAAATACGTTTGTGGGCCACGCAGAGCGCTATGATATAGGCCAATACAAAACGGCAGACATAAATTTGTACCGGACCCAAGCCTGCATTTAAAAGCTCTTTTGTGGAAACAAAAGAATAGCCCCACATTGCCACGGCTGTGATGGCCATGCCATGTCCCAGAAGAGTGGAGAGATGAGTTTTTTGGATTCTTTCCTTGCCTTGCATAGGTGAGTGTTCTGTTTTTATATCACAAAATTAGTTATTCCCCAAGACTATAGCAAAAAAAAATGAGCAAAGCTCTTCGAAAAGCCGTTAATTCATTGGTATAAATGAATATATGACGGGACATTAAGATAATGGAACCCGCCCCCGACATTGTAGAACCGGTTCGAAGAACAGCACACAAAGAAGTGTCCGCTGTTTGAGCATATCAAAACAGCGGACACTTTTCAGTTCTGATTTCAAGTCTTATCCTTTATTCTCTTGCAAGGATGAGGGCCGAGGCGGGCTCTACAGTTATTTTGCCGCCTGTGAAGGTGTCGAGGCCTGAGGCTTTGATTTTGCCGTCGCGAGCCACGACAGTCCAGTTGCCGCGGGCAATTTTTGTCTCATAAGGCTTGTCGGAGCCGTTGAACACAATCTTTATGTCACGCCAGTTGTCTCCTCCGGCATTGTTGCGGATGGTGTAGGACACAACGTTGGGAGTCTTCACATTGTCAAAAACAATGTTTTCGGCAATTTCTTTGGCAGTGGCCATACGGAATGCCGGATGTGCTTTGCGAAGCTCTATGAGTTCTTTATAGTAATTGAACTGTTCTTTGTTCTTGGCTTTCAGCGACCAGTCGATTGCGTTGACCGAATCGGGCGATTTATATGAATTGTGCACACCTTTCTTGCCGCGGAAAACCTCTTCGCCGGCAAACATGAAAGGAGTGCCCTGCGAGGTGAAAACAATTGTCTGTGCCAGTCTTGCCGCACGTTGGCGTTCGGCTTCGGTGCTTCCGGGCATCGAAGCTGCCAGTTTGTCGGTGAGCGAAAGGTCGTCGTGGCACGACACATAGTTGATGATTTCGGTCGGAGCTCCTGCATAAGGGAACTTTGAGTTGTTGCCTTTCGAGTAGTCGACCTGAGGATGGGCGGTAGAGGCAACAATGCCAATTTTGACAGTTTCTTCATTGCCTGGTTTGCCGGTGGCGAAACCACGGTCGGAGGCATTGCTGTAGTGACCTTTGACCGCATCGCGGATGTCGTCGGAGAACACTGCGATGCCGGTCATTTTGTCGACATTCTCTTTGAGAGCACGTTTGTCGACAGGCAGTGGTGAATCACCGGCGGTCCACCCTTCGCCATATACAAAAATCGAGGGATTGATTATTTTCAGTTCGGCGGCCACACGGTTCATCGTCTCAATATCGTGGATTGCCATAAGGTCGAATCGGAAACCATCAATGTGGTATTCGCCGGCCCAGTATTTTACAGAATTGACAATGAAGTCGCTCATCATCTGACGTTCCGAAGCCGTTTCGTTTCCGCATCCCGAGGCATCGCTGTAGCTGCCGTCAGGTCGGTGACGGTAGAAATAACCGGGAGCGGTAAGCGAGAAATTCGAATCGTCGTTGTTCGCCGTGTGGTTGTAGACCACATCCATCACCACGCCAATACCCGCATCGTGCAGGGCTTTTACCATCTCCTTCATTTCCTTGATTCTTGTCTGAGGATTTGCAGGGTCGGTAGAATACGATCCTTCGGGTGCATTATAGTTGTAAGGGTCGTAGCCCCAGTTATACTGGTTAGAGGGCAGGTTGCTCTCGTCCACGCTGTTATAGTCGTAGGATGGAAGAATGTGGACATGTGTCACGCCCAGCTCCTTGAGATGGTCTATACCGGTAGCCAATCCTTCAGGGCTTTTCGTTGCCGGTTCGGTGAGTGCGAGGAATTTTCCTTTGTGAACAATACCGGACGAAGGATGCACGCTGAAATCGCGGTGGTGCATCTCGTAGATAACGGCATCGTTGATTTTATCTATTTTTGGACCCTTGTCCTGAGCCCATCCTTTGGGATTGGTAGTGGCAAAGTCGATGATGGCGGCACGTTCGCCGTTTGTACCCACAGCTTTTGCCCAGATGCCGGGCGTGGGTGCAAGCCGTTTGCCACCTACAGTCACGACAAAGGTATAGAACTTGCCGTAGAGCTTCTTGGGCACGCTTGCACGCCATGTGCCATTATCGCCAATTTTCATCCGCAGGGTATCGATAGGGGGTGTGTTGCGGTCAGTGTCGTAGATAAGCACCTCGGCGGCATCGGCCTTGGGCGACCAGAGGGTGAAGTGGGTGCCGCTGTTGTCGACCAGCAGTTCAAGGTCGTTGCCGGTATAGGCCGGCCATGAGGCATATTGGCTATCCATGTTCTGTGCATTTAACAGTGTCGCGGTGCAAAGAGCTGCCGCTAATAGGGGTGTTTTCAGTGTATGGTACATGTTTGATAAGATTGTGATATTATCTCTATTCAACAAAGATACTAATTTTGATTAAGACAGCAAAAAAAGCAATGGTCGTTTTAATAATATTTAGTAATTTTGCAGTAACAAACAAAACACAGCAGATGAACCGAATCATTGAAAAAGAGTATTTCTCGCCAAATGTCGTCAGAATGGTAGTCGAGGCACCGGATGTAGCCAAAGCCCGGCGTGCCGGCCATTTTGTGATTGTACGCTGCGGGAAAGACGGCGAACGCATTCCACTCACAATATCCGATGCCGACATCGAGCACGGCACAATAACATTGGTCATCCAGTCGATAGGAGTTTCGACACGAAAAATATGCGCACTCGAAGTTGGCGACGAGTTCACCGACCTTGTGGGCCCTCTGGGCCGCGCCACAGACATACGCCGCCACAACGACACAGTGGTATGTTGCGGCGGTGGTGTGGGCGTTGCTCCATTGCTGCCCATTGTCAAAGCCATGAAAGAGGCCGGCAACCGAGTGGTCAGTATTCTTGCCGCACGTTCGGCCGAACTTATTATATTAAAAGACGAGGTTGCAAAATATTCCGACGAGGTGATTGTGATGACCGACGACGGTTCGATGGGGCGCAAAGGTCTCGTGACGCAGGGTCTGGAAGATGTTATCAACCGCGAAAAAGTGTCGGAAGTCATTGCCATAGGCCCTGCCGTGATGATGAAATTTGTGGCTTTGCTCACAAAAAAATACGAAGTACCCACCGTATGTTCGCTCAACACCATTATGGTCGATGGAACGGGCATGTGCGGCGCTTGCCGTGTGACGGTTGGTGGAAAAACACGTTTTGTATGCGTCGACGGGCCTGAATTTGACGCACACCAGGTTGACTTCGACGAAATGTTAATGAGAATGAAGGCTTACGACAAAAAATGAACGATAATAAGAATATACGAAGAGATGCACCTTGGCGCGAAGAGCTGCGCCGTGCCATTTCGGCAAAAGAACGCACTTCCATACCTCGCGTTAAGATGCCACAACTCGATCCGGCGTACCGCATAGCTTGCAACGAAGAAGTGAACTGCGGCCTCGATGACAGCCAGGCGGCAGTCGAAGCCTCGCGATGCCTCGACTGTCCCGCCCCTACCTGCACCGAAGGATGTCCCGTGGGCATCAATATTCCCGATTTTATCAAGAACCTGCAACATGGCGACATTGCCGCAGCTATCGGCATACTCAAACAAGACAGCGCCCTTCCGGCAGTATGCGGCCGCGTGTGCCCGCAGGAGCGGCAGTGCGAAAGCCGCTGCATCTACCACAAGATGAAAAAAGAGCCTGTTGCCATAGGCTATCTGGAGCGATACGTCGCCGACAAGGCCCGTGCCGAAGGCATCGAAGCCAACACAGAGGCTAAGAAGAACGGCATAAAGGTTGCCGTAGCCGGTTCGGGACCTGCCGCCCTCTCCTTTGCCGGCGAAATGAGCCGTAGAGGATTCGATGTAGAAGTTTTTGAAGCTCTCCACGAAATTGGCGGGGTTCTCAAATATGGAATACCCGAGTTCCGCCTGCCCAACAGCATTGTCGATTATGAACTCGACAACCTTTCAAAATCCGGTGTCAAATTTCACACAAACACCATAGTTGGCAAGACGCTGACTTTCGCCAACCTTGTGGAACGCGGTTTCAAAGGCCTCTTTGTGGCTTCCGGAGCCGGACTGCCACGTTTCATGGGCATACCCGGGGAAAACCTCTGCGGTATACTATCGAGCAACGAGTACCTGACACGCATCAATCTTATGGGAGCCGGCCGAGGCACAAACGATACACCGGCACCCGAAGGACACAGTGTTGCAGTTATCGGTGGAGGTAATACCGCTATGGATTCGGCACGCACGGCGCGCCGTATGGGGGCTGAGAAAGTGATGATTTTCTACCGCCGCAGCGAGGCAGAAATGCCGGCTCGAAAGGAAGAGATAGAACATGCCAAAGAAGAAGGTATTGAATTCATAACCCTTTCCAATCCTGTCGAATATATCGGCGACGAACACGGGCATGTGCGTTCAGTCCGCGTTCAACGCATGAAGCTGGGCGAGCCCGACGAATCGGGCCGACGCAGTCCTGTTCCGGTCGAAGGCGCTATCGACACCTTCGACATAGACCTTGCCATTGTCAGTGTGGGAGTATCGCCCAACCCGCTTATCCCCAATTCGATCGAAGGGCTTGAGCTTGGACGGCGAGGCACACTTGTTGTCGACGACAATCTCAAAACATCCATAGACACCATCTATGCCGGAGGCGATATTGTACGAGGCGGCGCAACGGTCATCCTTGCAATGGGCGACGGCCGTCATGCAGCTTGTGCTATGGCAAAAAAACTACTGTCGTGATGCTTGTCCGCTACTTATATGCAGCAATAATCTGCCTGTTTGCAGCATGTTCGACCGGCACAACCAAGGGCAAAGACGAGAAACCGAAGATTTTGGTTAGCATAGCTCCCCAGGCGGCGGTTGCAAAAGTAATTGCCGGCGACAAATTTACAGTGTCAACCTTGCTCGGCCGCGGCTCAGACCCCGAAACCTTCGACCCTTCGGCCAGCGACAGAATGGATGTGGATAAAGCCGACGTGTATTTTGTCACAGGCGTGCTGCCCTTTGAAGAAAGGCTCGAGAAATCGTCGGAAAACACAGTCTTTGCCAATACCTCGAAAGGTATTGCACTGCTCTATGGCACACATGGACATGCACACGACGCAAATGAGCATGGGCACGGCAGCGAAGCTCCCGACCCACACTACTGGTCGTCTGTGGAAGGCATCAGGCAGATGGCACGCAACATGGCCACAGAGCTTTGCCGTCTCTATCCCGAGCAGTCTGGAAATTTTGTCGAACGCCTTGCCGACTACGAATATCATCTCGACAGCATCGACAGCGTCTTTCGCAATCAGCTTGAAAAAGCCGACAAAGTTTTTGCCGTCTGGCATCCGTCTTTAAGCTATTTTGCACGAGACTATGGCCTTGAACAAATATCACTTGGCACAGAAGGTAAAGAAATGTCGGCAAAAAGCTTGACCGAAGCCATCGACAAAGCTCGCGAAAAAGGTGTGGGAGTGTTCTTTTTTCAAAAAGAATACGATAGCCGCCAAGCCGAAACAATCAGCGAGGGCATAGGTTCTAAGCTTGTGGTCATCAATCCAATGGCTGAAGATTGGGAAAAAGAACTAACCGGTGTCTGCAATGAGTTATCCAGGCCATAGCACACCATGCCTTTGCTCGGCATGCGCCCGGCGACAAGAGAAAAGGCCGCCGCTGATGTCGCTGTGCGATATCAGCTTGAGCCTCGATGGAAAAATGATTTTGGACGATGTGAATTTCACCATCGACCGCGGAGATTTCGTGGCTATCACTGGGCCAAACGGCGGAGGCAAGACCACTTTGCTCAGAGTCATTCTTTCGCTGATCAAACCCGACCGGGGCTTTATTGTTCACTACGATGCCCTGGGACATGCATGCCAAAATGCACCAGTTCCCGGCTACCTGCCGCAGAAAAATAGCGTCGATTCAAAATTTCCCATAACTGTGCGCGAAGTCATTGCTTCTGGCCTCTACGAGAAGAAAATGGACCGTGCCATGCGCGATGCCCGCATCGAAGAAGTGCTCGGTCTCATCGATCTTCGAGCCTTTGCAAAACAGCCGATAGGGAATCTGAGCGGCGGACAGCTTCAGCGCACCCTTTTTGGCCGAGCCATAGCTGCCAAACCGTCGGTTCTCGTTCTCGACGAGCCGCTCAACTATATCGACCGCCATTTTGAAGACAGGCTCTACGAAATAGTGTCTGAAATAGCAAAGAACACCACCATACTGCTTGTCAGCCACCAGATGAATAAAATAGCAGGTATGGCCAATCGACATATCATCGTTGACCATACCTTGCAGGAATGTACTCATTCAAAGCACTATACCGACCCTGAGTGTGATTAATTTCAGCTCAGTGTTCCGGCTTCGGCTTTCTCTATCATCTGCTTGCCGGCAGTGATATAGATTTCGACACGACGGTTTTGGGCACGTCCGGCAGCTGTTTCGTTCGATGCCACATAATCGGCCATTGGTATTCCCTGGGCCGACAGGCGCGTAGCCGAAACGCCTGAATTTGCGAGGAAGCTCAGTACGGCATCGGCACGCTCGCCGGCAAGTTTCTGATTCACGGCAAAAGAGCCTGTATTATCGGTAAAGCCATAAATCTGCACGTTGGTGTCGGGGTTGTTTTTCAACGAATTTGCGAAACGAGCCAAATCACTTTGTGCCTGGGCCGACAGAGTATATTTGCCGGTGGGGAAAAGTATGCCGCCTTCGAAGGTCACTTTGATGGCCTGGAGGCCGTTCTGGTCGGTTGTTTTTTCCACAGTAGCCTGCTGACCGAGCTGCTGCTCGAGTTCTTGCTGCTGCTTGTCCATTTTGCGGCCGATAAGAGCACCGGCTCCGGCACCTACGGAAGCACCGATGGCCGAGCCGATTGCAGCACCTTTGCCACCGCCGATTAAAGCTCCAAGGCCGGCTCCGACAGCAGCACCGCCGCCACCGCCTATAAGTGCACCTTTGCCTGTTTGAGTCATCGATGAACATCCCGATTCTCCAATCAACACAGCTCCGCAAAGGAGCGCAATGCATGAAATTTTCAATAGTTTCATCGTTAGTAATGTTTTTGTCAGTTTGTAAATTTTCGGTTGTCTGAAATTAATGACGCTCAAAATTAGCATTTAGTTTCGGACTTAAGGGCCAAATTAACTAATTTTAGCATCGAAAAGTTCGCTATCTACAGATTTACAAAAGGTTACATATAGGTGGATGCTTCCGAAAGCTTTCAGGAAATTTATTAGAGCTTGTTTGTGATAATTTCATTTCGTCTAAACTCTTGATTTTCAACGGAATTTCCGGATTTTCAACTTGGGCATTTTTATTATTATTGGTACTTGGAATGAGTATGTATCTTACGCCGTTTTCATTTTAAAATAGATACCACACACCTCATTCATAACAATAGCGGCTCTTATTTTTATATTCGCAGCCAGTATCGGGACCAAGCAGCTTATTCTTGATAATCTTGGCAGCATTGGTATGCCTGCTCTGTTAATATCTATTTTAGGTATTTCAGGTAGTCTGATTGCATCTTATTTTTTAAAGTTTCGCAAGCTTTAAGGCTTGCAAAACTTAGGTTAAAGGGGTTAAAAGGGTTATGATCCTTTGGTTCAGGTTAAGAATTATGGAGAAATTAACCTGTTGCTT
>CAJUAR010000007.1 GCA_910584495.1 uncultured Muribaculaceae bacterium | reverse complement strand
ACGCGTAACAATTAAATCGGTTCGAGCAAACGGATTGGCTGCGAATTTGAGGCTACACGGCAATCCACTCATGGCTTCCGGGCTTTTATATCTTGTCGACGCGCTGGGACGGTCTTTGGCTTTTCGACAGGGCAAAAGCGACTGTCGAACGACTGCAGGATATAGATTCAAAGTCAATAATCTCGTCCTTTACCGACAGCAACGGCCGATTGTGGGTGTCGCCTTATGGCGAGGGCATAAATATCTATGACAGGGCCTGCAAGCTCGTCAAGACTCTCAACACTTCCAATTCCATGTTGCCGGATGATATAGTGCTCGACATGGCCGAAAACAACGGAAAGGTGTTGATAGCTACCGACGGTGGCGGCATGACAGCCTACGACCTCGAGAAAGGCACTTTCGCTTCTGAAGCAAGCCGTGGCGGTCTTTTGCAGAAAGGTGCCGTTACGACAGTGCTGGTCGACCGCATAGGCAACGTCTATGGCGGCACAGTCCGCGACGGAGCTTTTATGGTGGTGCCCACCGCCATGAAAACAATACAGCTAGGTACACGTGGTCACTTGGGGGCCATAACGTCGACATGCGCCGATAGCGACGGTACTTTGTGGTTCGGAAACGATGGTAGTGGTTTGTTGGTCAATAAACCCGGTACGGACAAATATGAACCTATAGCATCGACACGCAATTTGAGGATAACCGATGTCGAACTGCTCGACGAGCGAAGGCTGCTGATAGTAACCTTCAATCAGGGTTTCTTTGTCTATGACAAAATGACGGACACCTTGGGCAAAGCACCGTCCGTTCTCAATGATTTCTACGAAAATCTCAAGACACGCGCCCTTGCGCTGCGTTTGCGCCGTCTGTCGGATGGCACGATTGCGATTATCAGCGACAACATTGTTATTTTCAATCCTTCCGACAATAGCATGACAACAGTGCCGCGTGCCGACGGACTGTTGAGGCCCGACGAGCTTTTACAGCCCTTTTACTGTGGCGAGGGGCGCTTGCTATGTTTTAGCCAAAGTCGCATCACCGAATATAATCCTATTGCCGGCAAGCACACTGAACTGCTCAAGCTGTCGTCGTCCGAGACTATCTTTTGTGCGGTGTTCGATGGAACGCAAAATGTATATATGGGAACGGACAATGGAGTGATGGCAGTAAATGTCAATGATGGCAGCCGTACTACAGTGCCGGGAACCGAGGGCGTAAGAGCGCATGTGCTGTCGGTCGATGACAAAAAACGATTGTGGATAGGAACAACACGTGAATTGCTGCTGAAACTGCCAAATTCGACCGGTGTAATAGGTTTCGGTCTGTCGGACGGGGTGGTGCCAAACGAATATTTGCCAAATGCTGTGGTCTTTGCAAACAACCGCATATTTTTGGGCGGCGCAACAGGCTTGTTGAAAATCAATCTCGATGCGGTCGATGATATAATTTCCGATTATGAAGACCCTGTCATGAATCTTGCCGATATAATTGTCGATGGTGTGTCGGCCTATGGATTGATGAATGATAAAGGCGAGTATGTAATTCCGTCGAATCATACCGATATTAGAATAAGCGTGGTGGACATGGGCTTCAACTCCATGCGTCGTCTTGCTCTGAGATATTACATTGTCAACGGAAGCTCCGAACGTGTTGTGGAGCTCCACGACCGCACGCTCAATCTGAATATGCTCGAAGATGGCAAGGACTATGAAATATTTGCTTCAAGTTATAAGCCCGACGGGACATGGACTCCGAAACAGCATCTGGCATCTATTTCGCTGCCGGGGCCATGGTGGAAAACATGGTGGGCGCTGACTTCGCTTGTTGTGGCCGTTGTTCTTGCCGTGGCTTTGTGGTTCAGGTACATCGAGCAGAAACGCAACAGGCTGGCCGAAGCTCGCCTTGAGGCTTACAGAAGCAATTCAATGGAGCGGGAACTCGCTTTTTTGATTAACACCAACTACGCTCTCCGCACGCCGCTGACACTTATTTATGCTCCTGTCAAACTTCTGCTCCAAAATATCAAGGATAAACGGCCCTTGACCGATTTAGAAGAGACCTTGGGGAATGTCTATCGCAATACCAAGCGAATGCGCGACACCATAGATATGGCGTTGAGCCTCCACAAAGTGGGTAATGCCGAGGACAGCACGTCGTATGTCACTCACGACATCAACCGTTCTGTCGAGGACACCGTCGAAGCGCGCAAACCCAAAGCCGAGTTCAAACACGTCACACTCAGCTATCTGCCATCGCAAGAGATGTTTCCTGCCGACTACGACCGTTCGCGACTTGCCAAAGTGCTCGATATTTTTCTCAATAATGCCATACAGCGTTCGCCTGAGTTCTCGTCGATTGCAGTCAAGACCATGATGCGCGAAGGCTTTGTCCGCGTTGCTATTTCCGACACCGGCGAGACACCCGATAAATCGAACCTCGAGAACATATTCTCGAAATACTATAATGATGACAATACCACCTTCAGCCACAATCTTGAATTTGCCTATGCCAAGAACATTGTGGAAATGTTCGGAGGCCGTGTGGGGGCTGAATGTAATGTCGATGGCAAGGGGCTGACCGTGTGGTTCGAAATCCCCGCAGCCGACAGTGTTGCTGCCGAAGCTTATACCACGCGCCGTCGCAGCCACGCGCCGGCTCCTGCTGCGTTGGTGCCTTCGGTCGTCGGGGATGTGGACACTTCGCAGCTGACGGCTATTGTTGTGGACGAGGACAGCGAACTTTGTCTTTTTGTGGTTCGTGAACTCTCCGGCTATTTCGGAAAAGTCTATCACGCTTTCAACGGAAACGATGCCTTGATTATGATACGACAGCATCAGCCCGACATAGTGCTCAGTTCGGTTTTGCTACCGGGCAAGAGCGGCATAGAGTTGTGCCGCGACATAAAATCGTCGGCCGATTTGTCGCACATTCCCGTTGTCCTTCTAACATCTATCAGAGAGGAAAATGTGCTCGAAAGCGGCTATGGGGTCGGTGCCGATTCCTACCTGACAAAGCCTTTCGATGTTGCCGTGCTGCTGATGCGCTGTCGCAACTTGTTGCACAACCGCTCGATTATCCGTGCCCGCTATGCCGAAAAGCAAGTGTCCTCCGCGCCGACATCCATGTCTAATGCCGATGAATCGTTTGTGCTCAAGGTCGAAAAAATCATCAACGACAATCTTTCCTCCGAAGATTTCGGTGTCGATACCATTGTCGATGCCATGGCCCTGAGCCGTTCGGCATTCTACACACGCTTTAAGGAAATCACCGGGCAGACTATCGGGCAGTATATCACTGCCAAACGTGTAGAGGTGGCCAAGGAACTCCTTGTCGAAAATACGCTGCCAATCAGCGAAATTTCAGAGCGTTTGGGCTTTAGCTCGCAGCGTTATTTCAGTACTTTCTTCAAACAGCAGACAGGCTTGTCGCCCACAGCTTTCCGCAAAAATGCAAAATAAACCGGCAACGGCCCCGGTATGCCCGGGGCCGTTGTCGGGTGCTTAGGATGCTGTTATGCAAACATCTTGAGGGCTACATCGGTGAGCCATATCCACAGAGAACAGAACCCGATGAAGAGTATCACAGAAAGAGTAAGCGATGATGTGCCGGTGGCAACGTAGGTGTCGTATTCGTCGGCGATGATGATGCCTGAGAAAGCTGGTGGAAGTGCTGCGGCAACAACGAGCATTTTGAGGTTGAGCGGGTCCATGTGCCATGCCAAACCCATGATGAGAATTACCAATGGCATGAATACCATCTTGAGGATGCTGCCAAGTATGGCCTGGAAGTTGAGGGTGATTTTAACAGCCGAAAGGGTTATACCCGCCGAAAATACCGCCAGCGAGGCATTGGCACCTTTGATAAGGTCGAACGAAGGACTTGCCCAGTCGGGCCATGGAATGCCGACGACAACCCATACTACCGCAAGGATAGGAGCCCAGGCCACAGGCTGTGCCAGGGCGTGGAGCACTGGGCCCCAGGCACTTTGTTTCTTTGTGCTTCCGGGCTGTTGCTTTTCGAGCGAGGCGTTCATCAGCGACAGTCCCACAGGAATGCCTACGGCGTTGACCACAATGCCGACAATTGCCACCACGAGAGCTACCGAAGGTGTTGTGCCGAAGATAGGCTCGAGCACTGCAAAGCCAAGGAAGCCAATTGTTGGCGAACCGCTGATAAGGGCCGAAACGGCGGCATCGGCACCTGTGTTGCCTTTGAAGAGACGGAAAACATAGTAGACGACCATGAAGCAGAACATGATGCCTACCAGCGAGATGATGGATAGCTTGAGGTCGTTTGCAAGCATTTCGCGGCTTGCCTGGACGATGGAGACGAACAAAGCTGCCGGGAGGGCAAAGTCCAGGACCACCTTGTTGAATTTTTTGCCGTCCTCACCTGTGAAAATGCCTTTCTTACCGGAAATATAACCGGCGAGCATCACCACGATGATAGGAACAATGGCATAGAGAATGATGTGTCCCATAAAGCTGTTGTAATTGAAACTGTAAAACGAGAATGCCCGGCCTCCGGCGCTGGTCCGGAGAACCGGGCATCATTATTCTTTTAAACGGCGGCCCTTAAACTTTTATTGTTTCGAGAGCGGCCGGGTTGAGGTAGCCTATGTGGCCTGATTCCTTGCCCGAGTCGGCACCGAGCTGCACGTCGATAAGACATGTCTTCTTGCTTGCGATGGCTTCGGTCAGGGCTTGGGTCAGCTCCTGTGGTGTGGTCACATAGTAGGTCGTGGCGCCGAAGGCGTCGCCCATCTTGTCGTAGCGTGCACGGACATCGAGCGTGGTTGGGGCGGGATCGCCGTCGCCGCTCATGTTCACGCCCACACCGTTGTAGATGCCGCCGTTGTTGAAGATTACAACAGTCAGAGGCAGGTTGAAACGGCAGGCCGTGGAGAAGTCCATGCCCGAGAAACCGAATGCGCTGTCGCCTTCGATTGCTACGACGCTCTTGCCTGTGGCTACGGCGGCCCCGATAGCCGACCCCATGCCCATGCCCATGATGGCCCATGTAGCACAGTCGATGCGGTGACGCGGCAGAGCCATGTCGAGAGTATCGCGGGTATCGTCGAGGGTATTTGCTCCTTCGTTGACAAGTATGACGTCGGGATTAGCTGCCATAACGGGCTTGATGGCCCCGAGGGCTGTCCAGTGGTCCATGGGCTGCACGGCGGCATTGGCTGTGAGACGTGCTTCGAATTTGGCGTTCTTTGTCTTCGTTTCGGCCTGCAAGCCCGGAACCCACGCAGGGTCGGCAGCTGTTTTGAGCTTGCTCATCTCGGCAAGGAAGGCGGTGAGCGAGCTTTCCAGGTCGCCGACAACGGGTGCGGCGATTGGGCGGTTGCAGTCTATTTCTTCGGCATCGATGTCGAACTGGATGAACTTGGTGTCCGGGCTCCATTTGCCATGTCCGCGAGAGAGAAGCCAGTTGAGGCGTGCTCCGGCAAGAATAACCACATCGGCTTCTTCCATGATGGTGGAGCGGCACGACAGCGCACTCAGCGGACCGTTGTCGGGGAGCACACCCTTGCCCATCGACATGGGGAAGTAGGGGACATTATATGTCTCGACGAGTTGTTTTAGAAGACCTTCTACGCGGGCGTATGCAGCACCCTTGCCAATGATGATGGCCGGTTTCTTGGCTCCGGCAAGGAGCTGGGCGGCACGTTTTACGGCATCGGGGGCCGGCGGCATGGCCGGACAGAGGTCGACGGGTTCGTAGAAGAGCTTGTCGGCATCGGCAGCGTTCATGATGGCACCGAGGCAGGGTGTCGTAACATCGAGATATACACCGCCTGGACGGCCGGAAATGGCTGCGCGGTAGGCGCGGACAACGGCCGTGGGTATGTCTTCGGGCTTGTTGACACGGTAGGCGGCTTTAACAAGGGGTTTTGCCACATTGAGCTGGTCGAGACCTTCGTATGTGCCTTGGTCGAGGTCGATAGGCTCGCGAACGCTCGAACCGCTGATCTGGATCATCGGGTAGCAGTTGACAGTGGCATTAGTGGTTGCTGTCAGGCCGTTCATAAAGCCAAGAGAGCTGACGGTGAGAAGCACGCCCGGGGTCTTGGTGAGGAAGCCGTGTGTTGCGGCTGCCATGCCGGCCTGCTGCTCGTGACGGAAACCGACAAAGCGGATTCCGCGAGCCTGTGCCAGATAGGCAAGCTCTGTGACGGGAATGCCCACCAGACCATACATGGTGTCGATGCCCACCATTTTGAGGGCTCTGACCAAGATGTCCATGCCGGTTACCTGGGCAGGGTAGGACGGAGCAGGGCTTGGTGTGTTTGTAGTTGACATAGTGGCGTGTTTTTTTATTTCGTAGCCTGTTTTGGCATGGGGGCTGTGGTGCCGTTAGCTTTGAATTTGGCAATGTCTTCGGCACTGTAGCCGATAGCGGTGAGCACTTCGTCGGTGTTGCCGCCAAGGGTGGGGCAGGGGCCGTAGGTAGGCTGATAGTTCGACATTGTGAAAGGAACACCCACGGTGACGAACTCGCCGATTTTGCCGCCCTGGTTGATTTTAACAAGGGTGTTTCCGTCGTAGAGGCTCTGGTCGTCCATGATTTCCTTGGTGGAGAGCACAGGGGCGCAGGGCACGCCGGCGGGAGCGAGAATTTTGACAATATCGAATTTGTCTTTGTCGATGGCCCATGCCTGGACACGAGCGTAGACTTCCTGTTTGTGGCGGTCGCGTGCATCGGCGGTGTTGAAGTCTGGGTTGGTCAGCCAGTCTTCAAAACCGAAGGCCTTGCAGGCAAGCTCAAAGTCTTTAGCGCCGCGCTGGAAGATGATGTAGGCGTATGCGTTGGGGTCGGTCTCCCAGCCTTTGCACTTGTAGGTCCAGCCGAGAACGCCGGAGCCTTCCTGGTTGCCCGAGCGGGGAACGAAGTCGCCGAATTTTTCGTTAGGGTACTGTGGGAACTGCGTCAGATAGCCTAAGCGGTCGAGGGTGAGCTGGTCGCGGGTCTTGATACGGCAGAGGTTGAGGCAGGCATTGTGCATCGACTGATAGACATATGTGCCTTCGCCTGTTTTTTCGCGTTGCATAAGGGCAGCAAGCAGACCGATGGTCATGTGCATGCCGGTGTTTGAATCGCCCAGGGCTGCGCCGCTCTGTGTTGGCACATTGTTGTCGCCCTGCCACCAGCCGGTGGTCGAAGCAGCTCCGGCTGTTGCCTGTGCCACAGGTTCATAAGCCTTGAGGTTTGCAAAACGCGATGATGTCGGGAAGCCTTTGATTGTGCCGTAGATACAGCGGGGGTTGATTTTGTGCACTTCTTCCCAGCTGAAACCGAGTTTGTCCATGGCCCCCGGGTGTAGGTTCTCGATGAAAATATCGGCACCTTCTATAAGTTTTGTAAGAATGGCTTTGCCATCGGGAGTGGCGGCATCGAGAGTCAGCGATTTTTTGTCGGAGTTGAGCTGGAGAAAATAATAGCTTGGTTCGTCGGGATCGAACTGTAGTTCGTTGCGCGTCGCGTCGCCCGAGCCGGGTCGTTCAATTTTGATTACCTCGGCACCAAGCCAGGCCAGAAGTTGAGTACACGAAGGACCGGACTGTACGTTTGTGAAGTCCACGACCTTTATACCTTGGAGAGGAGCATTGTTCATATCGGTGTTATTTAATAATTTATGACTTTTGTTCGTTTTGAAATTGTTGAGAGGAATGAAAGCTTTATTGTTATAACGTAATTGTCTGTGACATTGTTTTGTAAAAAAAACGAACAAGCAGGACGCGGACAATGTTATCATAAAATTGAGGTGCCTGGTGGCATCATTTGTGAAGTCGCCGGAGCCAAACAGTCGGAAGTGGCGCTTCTCAGCGGCTTTGGATCTGAAAACAGCTACTATAGGGCACGAAAAGCATACGAAGCGGCAAAACAAATCTCAAATAATCAATAATAAGGTAAACATGTGAATGTAAGCGATATGCAGGAAGCTGTTTTGAATATTTGAGTGTCAAATTTTCTAATTTGATAATTTGACATACTTTTTTTGAGAATCTGAAATACGCTAATTCGCTTGTTGAGATATTTTCTGCCAAATATTAGATAATTTTGCGTCTAAACAAAAACTAATGGGTGGCTGGATGTCAGTACAAGCTCACGGTGACGCTCCACAAGACCGGAATCACACTTGTCAACTGCTCCTTCATGCCTTGGGAGGAAGTGAACGGAGGCAACATAGATGCTGAACAATAAACAAAATATAACAAAAACGAAAAAGCATGAGAAAAATTTATTTTTTCGCGGCCGTTGCGCTTGCACTGGCTGCCTGCGACAATGACGACAAGTATGCGGACAACGAACAGGTAGCCGCACGGATCACCGCCAACATCGGCAATTCCATCTCGTCCCGTGCCGCCGGAACGGCGTGGGCTATGGGCGACAAAATCGGTATCACCACTCTTCGCGACGGCGAGAGCAAGTACGTCAATATGGAATACACCACCGAAAACGGTGACGGAAAGTTCACCGGCACGCCCATGTACTTTCAGGACGCACAGGCCGAAGTGACTTTCACCGCCTACTATCCTTTCACCGGAACCGAGGGCACAGCACCCGGCATCGTAGAGAACAATACCCGGGCCGAACAGCAGACTCTTGAAAACCAGCCGAAATTCGACTATCTCTGGGACAGCCGTGTGGGCAAGAAGGGCCAGCCGAACATCAATTTCGAATTCGCCCACAAGATGAGCAAAATTACGATGACGTTCCAGGACGGAGAGGGCACCGATGTGAACAAGATAGAATCGTACTCGTTTGACGGGCTTGTGCTCGAGGGCACATTCAATCCCGCCACAGGCGAGGCAAAAGCGAAGGAAATGGATCCGGAAACGCTTACCCTCAATGTCAATAATGTGATAAGCGGCAGTGCACGCCCGTCGATTATTGTCTATCCGCAGACCACAGCAGGCCTGGTGGTGCTGCGCATTGTCAAGGACGGTCAGACCTACAAGTGCGAGCTGGCGTTTGCCGGCGGCGAACTGAAACCGGGTACGGACTACCAGTACACCATCAGGCTGAACAAGACCGGAGCAGAAGTGACAGAGTCCAAAATCCATTCGTGGTCCTCGCAGCCTGGCACAGGCGACGCCACAATGGAAGAAACCAATTAAAACATGAAAATGATGAAGCATTTCTCTTTTTTTGCCTTCCTCGTCATGGCTTTGGCATCATGCAGCAGCGACCTCGACGAGCCGGGGACAATCGACGAGCCGGTAGCTGCCAAGGTAACAGCACACATTGGCCCCGTTTCCCGCGCCGCCGGCACAAGCTGGAGCGCAGATGACGAAATCGGCATATCGGGCGTTTCCGGCATGACGGCATACACCAACGTGAAGTATAGCATCGCCGACGCAGCCTCAGGCCGATTCACACCTGCCGGTGCCGGCATATTCTACCAAACAACTGCTGATGTCGTATTTACTGCTTACTATCCTTTTAGGGGCTCCGACGGCACCGTGCAGGCAAGCGTCTCGGACAATACCCGTGCCGACAACCAGACCGCCGCTGCACAGCCCGGCATCGACTACCTTTGGGCGCGGGCGACCGGCGGTTATAAAAAGCCGATAAATTTTGCCTTTGACCATAAAATGAGCCGTCTGTCGCTCACGTTCACCGCAGGCGACGGTTTTGAAAACCTGACGAAAATGACTGCCTACACGGTCGGGGGCTTGAAAATGGAAGGTACATTCGACACCGCCACGGGCACGACAACCGCTACCGGCACTGTCGAGGACCTCACCATCAACGACATGACATTGACAGGGCTCATCCTCTATCCGCAGACTCCGGACAACAACGGCTTGAAAATCAGTACCGTTGTCGACGGTAAGACCTACAGCTGCACTCTGGAGGAAATCACGGAACTGGCGGCAGGCAATGAGTACAAGATGGACATAAAGGTCAGCAAAACCGGACTCTCTGTCACCGGCTGCACCATCAGCTCCTGGGGCAACGGCGGCAGCTTCAACGGCAACGCTACATTGCAGTAGCCCGACACAGCCATCCCGTGCGGCAGCGTAAAGCACGGAGGTACACAATAATATTTAAGGTGTAGCGGGCGGGGTTGCTCCCGCCGGTGGCACAACCGAAATAGAAACAATTAAAGCAACAACCGGAAATATGAATAGAGGCAAATTACATCTGTTACGGAATATGGCGGCGTCACTGCTGCTCTGCATGGGTTTTGCCTCCTGCTCGCAAGACGACATGCCGCAGACAGGAGGCACTCCGCTGCCGGACGGAGAATATCCGCTGGCGTTCACCGCCCGGGTGGACGGTATGGCGACACGCTCCACCGGAAAGGACGAATGGGCAGAGGGCGACAAGATAGGCGTGCGCATCGGAGCGGACGGTGCGACGGGCTGCTACGAACTGAATCATGAGAACGGTACAGTAAAGGAATCCATAACTCCGGTGTATTGGCAGAGCACCGCCCCTGCCACTGTCACGGCATGGTATCCCTTCGAAGCGCAGACCGCCAAGAACATTGCCAATCAGTCAAACGGTTATGGGGCGATAGACTTTCTTAAGGCTACAGCAGAGAATAAGAAATTTAACGATAAAGTGGAGTTGAACTTCATACATCAGATGGCAAAGGTAAAGTGCGTGCTTCTCAGGGACGCAAGCATTAAGGAAGAAGAATTCAAAGGTGCGAAGGCGGCATTTTACGGATATACATCTGCTTCATTTGACAATGGCGAACTGACAGGAACTGACAACGATTGGATTACACCCACCACCGCCGACTGCGAAGCACTGCTCGTGCCACAGAATATGACAGGCAAACCGCTTATCAAGGTCAGCGTCAGCGATAACGACTTCATCTATACCCCCGTCATCGACGAGGCCGGCAACCTGCAAGCGGGCTATCTGCACACCTTCACCATCACCGTGAAAGCCGACGGCATCGAGGTGACTTCCGTCAACGGCGGAGAGTGGAACGACGGCGGCAGCGTGAATGTGAACAGTTATGTTAGGTATATTGCTTCTGATCTTAAACTTGGCGACTATTACTACGCTGACGGCACCTGGAGCGACGGCGGTCTGCGCAAACTATATGCCGACGGCACGATGGAGTGGGCAACGACCACGCCGCAGCCGGAGAGTGGCAAGACCTGTATCGGCATCGTGTTCTACACCGGGCAGCATGAGACAGATCAATCCAATTACGCTTCAACCGGTATCGGGCAGGAAAAATGCCACGGCTATGTCGTTGCCCTGACGGATGCCACGAGCGATTATTGTATGTGGGGTGTTTATGGAACAGAGTTGGGCTGCTACCCCACGGATGCCGGCGGGAATAAACAGAACAATTACAGCAATCCCGACATCGACTGGTCCGGCTACGCCTGGACGCAGAAAATCATTACCGCCGCCGAAGGCAAGGACAAGCTGAATGCCACAGAGGATGCCGGTTATCCCGCCACCTGGTATGCAGTTGTGTCGTATGAAACCGGTTGCAATGCTCCTTCCAATAGCAGCGGCTGGTTTTTGCCCTCCATCGGCCAAATGAGGAAGATTTCCCAGAACCGCTCTTCCCTGTTTGGTTCCGTATCCGGGGCTGATGACTTAAAGTCTGACTGGTACTGGTCCTCTTCGGAGTACTACGGCCAATCGGCTGCCCGCGCTCTCTATGTGAATGTGGGCAACAGCAGCGTGGGCGACGACCGTAAGGGTTACAGCAATAGCTACGTGCGCCCGGTCTTGGCTTTCTGACCTGTTTGTCTATTTAATCCATTTATCTGTTTAAGACAATGAATCGAAACATCATACTTACCCTTTGGATGGCGGCGGCGCTGCCGCTACTTCTTTCCTCCTGTCAGCAGGAGGAACTGCCCGGCATGAACGGCGCAAGTGACACGACACCGCTGTCCATCACTGTGACCGACGGCGGATATGCCTCCACCGACAAAGCCGCTACCCGTGCCGCTGAGAACGGCTACCGCACGGAGTTCACCGCCGGAGACGCTTGCGGACTCTACATTGTGCGTAGAGGCACGGTGGTCTATGACAATGTGAAACTCACTGCCACCGCAGGCACGGACGGCAGCCTCACGTGGAAGCCCGAAGCCGGCGAGCCCCTTGCCGGAGGATTATCTGACGAGAAGTATTTCCTCTACTATCCTTATCAATCATACATGAGCGGCCAAACCACTGCTTCCGCCACTGACGCGGACGGTTTCTTCGCCCCGCTTGTCAACGGCTGCCAGCCCGCGACCGACCAAAGCACTTACACCACCTACACCGCCTACGACCTGATGACCGCCGAAGGCATAGCGACCAAGAGCATGGACGGAACGCTCTCGCTCTCCTTCGCCATGACCCACCGCATGGCAATGGCCGTCATTGATATGCCCAAGACGGTGTATAAATTCACCGACAATGGAAACGGAGCGATACCCGACTATTCCGGGACAACAGCGATAGATTTCACAGATAGCGGCATCAAGCCTTGCCGCATGGTGGACGGCACTTACCGCTGCATCGTGAAACCCGCAAGCAGCACGGCAGTAAGCATCACCGGCAGCTATGCCGACGGCAAGAAAGCGTTTGTCATCACCCTCTCCAACATCGCGGCAGGCAGCTACAGAACCTACAAGGTTGATGGTGCCACGCAATCCGAAAAACAGGCAACCCTCCAAGCGGGCGACTACTTCTGTAAAAGCAGCGACAACAAATGGTACATTATCCCTCAAGAAGCCGGTCCCGACGGCAATGTCATCGGCATCGTGTTCCACATCGGGCAGCATGATTCTGATAATGCCGATTATACGAACACCGGCATCGGACAGGAGAAGTGTCATGGCTATGTAGTCGCCCTGACGAATGTGCATAACGACGAAAGCGACCTCCTCAGTTGGGAGTGTGGCCCGAACAATGAATATAACCAAGAGGTAGGTACCTCTACCAACGATGGTGATTGGCAAGGGTATTCCAATCATCTGAAATTCCGTGAATTTGTGGAGCAGCATAGTGGGGAAGGTTGGGAAATGAAACATTTTCCAGCCGCCCTTGCCTGCGAAACCTACGGCAACCAGGCCAATGGGATATACGACTGGCAGCAGCAGCTGGCAGCTCCAAGCAACACCAGTGGTTGGTTTCTCCCCTCATGCGGCCAGTTGAAGTATCTTTATCAGAACAGTTCTGTTTTATCGGTTCGTATGGATGTTGTAAAAAACAGTACTCCGGCTAATTGTATTTATAAGGACAAGATAATGTGGTTCTACAAGTCATATTATTGGTCGTCCACTGAGGGCTCCCAGAAATACGCGTGGGCCGTGATCTTCGGCGATGGCACCGCGCGCCCCGGCTTTAAGTCCAGCACCAACGAGGTACGTGCTGTCCTCGCTTTCTGATCTATTTAATCTATTCTGTGTTCACTTTGCTGGTGTTGTGTCTTTTAGTGTCTTGTCTCGGCCCTCACTGCCTACGCCCTGAGTGCTTTCTCATACGACATCAATGTTGCTCGGCAGGGAGTTCCTGACCCTGCGATAATGCCATTCGTTCTGGTTTTTGCCGTGGTTGCGGTGCGTATTAGGTCTATTACTTTGGTCTTATGTCGTCGACGCGAGAAAGGCTCGAAGGCGTGGCTCGTACCTTTGTGCGCAACCTGTGTCGGGCGGCATGCCGGCAGTGATGCTTTTCCTCTTTTCCACGCTCTATGGTGCCAATCCATGGGTGCTGATTGTCGTTGCGGCGAGCATACTTGCTCGCAAACCGGCCTCTGCCGGTGCCACGTCTTCGGGAGGCGGTGTTAGCGTCATGCGCTTTGTGGGCAAAATAATTAGAGTTTCGATTTGGTTTCAAATTGTGTGTTGGTACTTTTGTGACGAAAGTTTAAGACTTGTGTATTGCTTTCGAATTGTTTCGTATAAAATATTCGATAAAATATTTTTGTTGCTATTCGTTTGAGTATTAGAAAGATATGTATTTGGCCGTATGCGGGGCTGAAAATAATATTTTGTGTTTAGAAAAAAAATGCCTATTTTTGTAACGAAATCATAAAGAGCAGAAAGCCTTGCTCTTTGACACCATGTACGAAAAAAGAAAAATAAACACAGATACCTTACCAAGTTTCTATCACGGCACACACTGATGAACGAACGAAAATCACCCAAAAGCTATGATGTGATCATCATAGGAGCCGGGGCCACGGGCGCGGGAACAGCGCGCGACTGCGCCATGCGCGGTCTGTCGACCTTGCTCGTTGAACGCCTCGACTTTACAGCCGGAGCCACCGGCCGCAACCACGGCTTGCTCCACAGCGGTGCACGCTATGCCGTCACCGACCAGGAATCGGCTACGGAATGTATCAAAGAAAATATGATTTTGCGCCGCGTGGCGCGGCATTGTGTTGAGGAAACCGGAGGCCTTTTTGTTACTCTTCCCGAGGACGATCTTGCCTACCAGAAGCTTTTCATCGAACAATGCCAAAAAGCCGGTATCGACGCAAAGGCCATCGACCCCAAAGAAGCCCTGCGCCTGGAACCGGCTGTGAACAAAGATATTATAGGAGCTGTGACGGTGCCTGACGGTGCCGTTGACCCCTTCCGTCTGACGGTGGCCAATGTGGTGGACGCTCGCCGCCACGGTGCCGATGTGCTCACCTATCACGAAGTGGTGCGGCTGGTCATGGACGGACCGCGGGTTGTGGGTGTTGAAGTTCGCGATGCAAAGACCGGAGAGAAAACCGTTATTGAAAGCAAGCTCGTCATCAACGCTGCCGGTATCTGGGGACACGGCGTTGCCGCAAAAGCAGGAATCACCATCAATATGTTTCCGGCAAAAGGCGCATTGCTCATTTTCGGGCATCGCGTCAACAACGTGGTTATCAACCGCTGCCGCAAGCCTGCCGATGCCGACATCCTTGTGCCCGGCGACACCATATCGCTCATAGGCACCACTTCGAGCCGAGTGCCCTACGACAGTGTCGACAACATGGAAGTGACGCAGGACGAGGTCGACATCCTTCTTTCCGAGGGATGCAAGATTGCGCCGTCTCTGGCTTATACGCGCATACTGCGTGCCTATGCCGGCGTACGACCGCTCATTGCCAGCGACAACGACCCCTCGGGACGCAGCATAAGCCGAGGCATTGTGTGCCTCGACCATGCACAGCGCGACGGCGTGGAAGGTTTCATCACCATTTCGGGCGGCAAACTGATGACCTACCGTCTAATGGCTCAATGGGCAACCGACATGGCATGCCGCAAGCTCGGTGTCGTGGCCAAGTGTGAGACTGCCGACAAGCCTCTTCCCGGTTCCGAACCCGAACAGGGCGATAAAGTGCGCAGCACCAAGGCCCATATCATCGAACTCAGCACCGAACAGCGTGCATCGCTGGGCCGCCACGGCACAATGGCCGACGAAATTTCGTTTGATGACAACACTGCCGACGACGCTCTGGTGTGCGAATGTGAACAGGTGAGCGTGGGCGAAATCAAATACGCCATCGAAAAGCTGCATGCCAACAACCTTGTGAATGTGCGACGCCGCACCCGCATGGGCATGGGCACTTGCCAGGGTGGTATCTGCTCGTGCCGCACTTCGGCAATCCTGGCCAAGAAACTTGGCGACAAAGCGGCTTTGGCCGACCTCAAATCTTTTGTCAACGAACGCTGGAAAGGCATGCGCCCCGTTGCCTGGGGCCAGACGCTGGTCGAAGCCAACTTTATGGCCTGGATCTACGAAGGTGTCTGCGGTCTGGACAAAAACGAACAAAAATAATCTCTTGACAGCTCCATCATGAAATACGATTCTATTATAATAGGTGGTGGCTTGAGCGGCCTTGTTGCCGGTCTGAGGCTCATCAAAAAACAGAAAAAAGTGGCTGTGTTCTCTCTCGGACAGAGCGCCCTCCACTTCAGCAGCGGTTCGTTTGGTCTGCTCGGCTCGGTGGACGGCCACCTCGTTGAAAGCCCTGTCGATGCAATGGGCAGCCTGCCCGCCGCTCATCCTTATAGCCGACTGGGTAAAGACCATGCCGCAAGCCTTGTGGCCGAGGTGAAGGGGTTCTTTGCCGATGCCGGAATCAAACTCAAAGGCGATGCCGGCCGTAACAGCAGCAGGGTAACTCCCTTGGGTATGCTCAAGCCGGCATGGCTCACTCTTGAGGACTTCGTTACTGCCGACGACCTCCGCAACAAGAAAAAATGCACCATCATCAATTTCAAAGGCTTCCTCGACTTCTACCCCGACTTCCTCGGCGCTAAGCTCGAGGCTGCGGGAATGAAGGTGAACAAAGCCGAGATTGTGCTCGAAACCATAGAACATCTGCGCAAGCAGACCGAGCTTCGAGCATCCATCATTGGACGCACCCTCAAAGATGCCGACATTGCCAAGCTGGCCTCGCAGATCAACGCCGTGGCTGTCGATTCCGATGTTGTTCTTGTGCCTGCAGTGATTGGATACACTTCCGACAAGCATTTCAACGACTTGCGGGCAAAGGTCAATGTGCCTGTTTTCGCCGTGGCCACAACGCCTATGTCGGTGTGCGGCATGCGCATGCAGACCATGCTCCGTCGCCGTTTCGAACAGCTTGGTGGCACATATTTCCTTGGCGACCAGGTGAGCGACGGCCACTTTGCTCACGACGGCCGCCTCGAAAGCATTGCCACTGTCAATCTTGGCGACGACCGTCTATATGCCGATAATTTTGTGCTCGCCACAGGCGGTTTCTTCGGCCACGGTCTTGTTGCCGAGCCTAAGAAGGTGATAGAACCCATATTCGGCCTCGATGTTGAAGTGCCCTCCGACCACGACTTGTGGGTCGACAAGGATTTCTTCGCCACCCAGCCCTATATGAGTTTCGGACTCTCCACCGACGACAAATTCCATCCGCTCAAGGACGGCAAGCCCGTTGTCAACCTCTATGCCGTGGGTGCTGCCCTCGGCGGATATGACGCTCTCAAAGAAGATTCAGGTGCCGGTGTGGCAATTCTCACTGCCCTTAATGCTGCCGACATTATTGCTAAATGACACTATGGAAATCCAAGAAAAAAATATAAGTCGCGACAACTTCGAGCAGTGCATCAAATGCACAATCTGCACAGTATATTGTCCTGTGCTTGCCGCGCGGCCCGAATATCCCGGTCCGAAACAGGCCGGACCCGATGGCGAACGCTATCGTCTGAAAGACCCCGAATTCTACGATGCCGCTCTTAAATACTGTCTAAACTGCAAACGTTGCGAGGTGGCTTGTCCGTCGAATGTCAAAATTGGCGACATAATCCAACGTGCACGCCTCAAATACGACAAAAAGCCCGTCAAACTGCGCGACCGCATGCTGGCCGAAACCGATTTTGTCGGCTCCTTGGCAACGACAGTCGCTCCGGTTACTAACTTCTTCCTTGGCCTGCCTGTGACAAAGAAGGTGCTCAATGCCACTATCGGTGTCGACGAGCACCGACAGTTCCCTAAATATGCCGGATGCAAGTTTGAATCGTGGTTCAAACGCGAAGCCGCTCCCGCTCAGTCTCAGTACTCAAAAAAAGTGGCATATTTCCATGGCTGCTATGTGAATTACAACAACCCCAAGCTTGGCCGGGACTTTGTGAAGATTATGAATGCGCTTGGTTATGGAGTGCAGCTGCTCGAAAAAGAAAAGTGCTGCGGCGTGGCCAAGATTGCCAACAAACTCATCGACCGCGCAAAGCACGATGCCAAAATCAATCTCGCATCCATCCGTGCCGCTGTAGAGCAAGGTATGCCACTGCTGGGCACAAGTTCAACATGCATGTTCACCATGCGCGACGAATATCCCCACCTGCTCGACCTCGACAATGCCGATGTGCGCGACAGCATGCTTCTTGCAACGGCTTTCATCGCCCGCCTGGTGGAGAACGGCAAAGCGAAACTTGTCTTCCGTTCCGACTATCACAAGCGCATCACCTACCACACTCCCTGCCACATGCAGAAGCTCGGTTGGGCCATCTACTCGCTCAATCTGCTGCGCAGCATTCCCGGCATTGAGATGGTGCCCATCGAATCGGCTTGTTGCGGCATTGCGGGCACCTACGGTTTCAAGAAAGAAAACTATACCACTTCGCAGGCCATTGGCAAAGAGCTCTTCGACAGCATCCTGGCTGCCAACGTCGACCTTGTGGCCACCGACTGCGAAACCTGCAAGTGGCAGATTGAAATGAGCACCGGCGTGCCCGTTGAAAATCCCATCAGCATCATAGCCGACGCACTCGATGTGGAAGCGACCATCAAAGCCAACCGAAAATAAATCTTTTCACCAATCATCACATAATACCATATAACAATGGCAAAAGAAAGTATCTATGGCAACTGGGATGCCCAGACCATCAAACGATACAAGAGCTGGGAGCTCCGCACCATTCTTGTGTCGATGATCGGTTATGCCATCTACTATTTTGTACGCAAGAATTTCTCCGTGGCTATGCCGGGCCTCACTGCGCAGTTCGGCATTTCAAATACCTCATTCGGTATTGTAATCGGTATAGGCTCGCTCATCTACGGCCTGTCTCGGTTCATTAACGGTTTTGTCGTGGACCGTTTCAGCGCCCGCCTTATCATGTCCATTGGTCTGCTTCTGTGCGCGGCATCGAACTTCGCATTCGGCTTTGGCGTGAACATAAGCTCGTGGATTACCGGTGTCGATGCCGGACCCGACTTCATCAACATGCTCATCCTTGTCATGGCTGTGACCATCATCCTCAACCAGCTCTTCCAGGGCATTGGTTATCCTCCGTGCGCACGTCTGCTGCCTTCGTGGATTCACCCTTCGCAGCTGGCTACCAAGATGTCTATCTGGAACACTTCCCACTCCATCGGTGCCGGTCTGGCTGTGATTGTCTGCGGTTATATTATGGGCTCCCTTGGCCAGGACATGAGCACCAGCCCCGAAGTGATTGACACAATTTCCAAAAACCTTGGCCTCGATCCTTCCAATGCCGAAAACATGAAAACCATTCTCAGCTATGCCGAGCATTGGGACGCATGGCGCTGGTGCTTCTGGATTCCGGCTTTCATTGCCATCTTCGGTGCCGCCTGGCTCTATTTTGGCCTCCGTGACGATCCCCGTTCTGTGGGACTGCCCGAACTTCCCGGTACCAAAACCGGAAAAACAACAGCTGCTAAAGACGGGAAAGACAGCTCTCGCAGCAAATTCCTCAAAGTAATGGTGTGGACCAACCGTTGGATCTGGACGCTATGCATTGCCAACATCTTCGTTTATGTGATGCGCATGGGCATCCTCGACTGGGGGCCCAAGTTCCTCACCGAAGCCCGTGGCATGAGCATTGAAGAAGCCGCATGGTCGGTTGCAGCTTTCGAAATCTGTGCAATTGTAGGCACCATCTGCGCCGGATGGGCCACCGACCACATCTTCAAGGGCAAAGCCCACCGAATGTGCTTCATTTGCATGACCGGTGCTGTAATTTTTATGGCTCTGTTCATCTTCCTGCCCGGTCTGCCGGCTCTTGCATCGGTAGCCCTCCTTGCTTTTGCCGGTTTCTTCATCTATGGTCCTCAGGCCCTTATCGGCATCGCATCGGCCAATCAGGCCACTAAGGAAGCTTCGGCTACTGCCAACGGACTTGCCGGCATTTTCGGCTATGTCGGCTCCTTCCTCTCGGCAATTGGCATCGGCATCGTTGCCGACCATTGGGGATGGGACATGGTGTTCTACATTATCATTGGTGTAGGTATCCTTGGTGCTATCACATTCATCTCGATGTGGGCTGCTCCCCGCGACGGCTACGAACGTTCCAACCATTTCTATCAAAGTCTTGAAAAATAATGAAAGCTGAAGATTATAGCAAATATATGAGCCCCATGAGCGAGGAATCGCTCATGGAGGCTTGCCGCAAAATCAAACATGTGGCCCTCGACATGGATGGAACCATATATATGGGTTCCACCCTCTTTCCCTTCACAAAGGACTTCCTTGCGATGCTCACCGAAAACGGCATCGGCTATTCCTTCCTTACCAACAACCCCACACGCAGCATCGACGACTATCTGGCCAAGCTCAAGAAACTCGGCATCGAGGCATCGCACGACCAGATGTACACCACGGCAGTGGCTACCATCGACTATCTGAAGGAAAACATGCCGGAGGTGAAGACGCTCTATGTTGTCGGCACTCCAAGCATGGAGGCAGAGTTCCGTGCCGCAGGTTTCGTGCTCACCGAGCCCGATGCTGTCGAGAAACCTCAAGCCCTCGTTGTGGCTTTCGACACCACGCTGACCTATCCCAAGCTCTGCCGCGCTGCCTACCTTGCCGCCGAAGGACTGCCCTATATTGCCACTAATCCCGACCGTGTGTGCCCCACCGACCAGCCTACAGTGCTTGTCGACTGCGGTTCGCTCACAACCTGCATCGAACACGCCACAGGCCGCAAACCCGACATTGTCATTGGCAAGCCTAATCCCGACATGCTCTCCGGCATCCGTTTCCGCCACGGCCTCAAAGCCGAGGAAATAGCCATGTGCGGCGACCGCATCTACACCGATGTGGCAATGGCCCAGAATGCCGGCGCTCTCGGCGTGCTTGTTCTTTCGGGTGAAACCACTCTGGACACGGCCATCAATTCCAATCCCAACCCGCCCATCACCGCCGACAACATACAGGTTTTTGGCGAGCTCCTTCTCAAATCGCGAAAATAATTCAAATCATTCGTTTATGATTAATATTTCTCGAGCCGCCGGTTTTGTACTGGCGGCTTTTGTCTTTTCTGCTGGCGGTTCAGCTCAGAATGTCGTGCTGCGTACCGATGCTTCTGCCTTGGTTCTCGATGCCAAAAAGGGCAAAAAGTTGAAACATGTCTATTATGGCGGTCCGCTTGCCGATGCCGATATTGCCTCTTTGCACGCAGCGCAGGGCAAAGGAAGAAACGCATATCCCGATTATGGCATGCTCACGGCTCCCGAAAGCGCTATTGCCGCACGCCATGCCGACGGCGACATGACCCTCGATTTGAGGGTCGATTCAGTCTTTGACCAAACTATTGATGGTGCTACGGTCAAGACTGTCCGTCTGCGCGACAATGTCTATCCTTTTACTGTCGATGTCAATTACCATCTCTACCCCGATGATGACATTATAGAAACATGGACCACGGTGAGCCACAACGAGAACGGTGATGTCGACCTCACTCGATTCGCATCTTCATATCTCCCTGTCCGTTCGTCCGACGGCTGGCTGCTGTCGTTCTATGGAAACCATTGTAATGAAGCTCGCGAGGAATGCAGGGCTATTCCGCGGGGAATGACTGTTATCAAGAACCGCGACGGTGTGCGAAATACCCACTACGCTCATCCCGAGGTGATGATTTCGCTCGATGGAAAACCGCGCGAAAACGATGGCCGTGTCATAGGGGCCGCTCTTGAATATACGGGCAACTACAAGCTGCGCCTTGACTATGAAAATGATAATGTCTATCATTTCTTTGCCGGTATCAACGAGGACGATTCGCCTTATACACTCTCGGCTGGCGAAATCTTGGCAACACCAAGAGTAGCCTATACCTATTCCTCGCAAGGTTTGGGTGGCGCATCGCGAAACTATCACAGCTGGGCTCGAAAACATAAGATTGCGAATGCCCACCGCGAACGCAAGATTCTGCTTAACAGTTGGGAAGGTGTCTACTTTGATATTAACGAAGAAGGCATGAAAGGAATGATGGAAGACATTGCCGCTATGGGTGGCGAACTCTTTGTGATGGACGACGGTTGGTTCGGTGTTGAATATCCGCGTAATGACGACAAGCAGGGGCTCGGCGACTGGAAGGTAAACCCACGCAAACTTCCTCATGGTATCAAAGGCTTGCTCAGCACTGCAAAAAAGAACAAAATTGGTTTCGGCATATGGATTGAACCTGAGATGGTGAACGAGCGCAGCGAACTTGCCATGGCTCATCCCGATTGGATTTGGAAATCGCCAAACCGCGAGCGCACTTATGGACGTGGAGGACAACAGATGAACCTCGACATGGCAAATCCACAAGTCCAGGACTTTGTGTTTAACGTTGTCGACACTCTGCTCACAAACTACCCCGATATTGACTATATCAAATGGGATGCAAACAATGCCGGACGCAGCCACGGCTCACAGTATCTTGCCGCCGACCGTCAGAACCATGTATATATCGACTACCATAAGGGTCTTGAAAACGTCCTCCGTCGCATACGTGCAAAATATCCTGATGTCACTATCCAGGCTTGCGCAGGTGGTGGCGGTCGCGTCAACTATGGGCTGTTGCCTTATTTCGACGAATTCTGGACTTCCGACAATACCGATGCCCTGCAGCGAGTTTTTCTGCAGTGGGGCACAAGCTATTTCTATCCTGCAATTGCAATGGCTTGCCATGTAAGCTCTGCAAAAACTCCCCACACCCAGAGGGTGTTGCCGCCCAAGTTCCGTTGCGATGTGGCCATGAGCGGTCGAATGGGGCTTGAGATGCAGCCCAAAAACATGACAGACTTTGAAAAGAAAGTGTGCCGCCAGGCAATTGCCGACTACAAGATAATCCGCCCCGTGGTGCAGCATGGCGACCTCTACCGTCTCCTTTCGCCCTACGACGACCGTGGCGCAGCCTCGCTGATGTATGTTGCTCCCGCCAAAGAACGGGCTGTCTTCTATTGGTATAAACTTCGGTCGTTCTCGCACGACAATCTGCCGCGTGTGCCAATGGCAGGCCTTGATGCAGACCGTACTTATCGTGTCACTGAGTTAAACCGCATCGATACCAAACCATTGAGCTTTGAAGGCAAGACATTCTCCGGCCGCTTCCTTATGGACAACGGTCTTGAAATGCCTGCAGAAAACCGCGTCGACGGCCAGGATCGCGAGGAATATTCCTCACGGGTCCTCCTTCTTCAGGCAATAGACTGATTTTTACCCTGTTGTTATAATCGGCTCCGTGCCTTTGTGGCAAGGAGCCGATTATGAATTTCATCGTTTACAATGTTGAGAATTGGTATTACGACCAGTTTTGCCCATCACAAGGAAACAGGAAACAATCTGGCTGGTGGGAATTGAATACTCCTATTGCCTGGAGGAAGGCGTGGATGGTTGTAGAACCGACAAATTTCATGCCTCGCTTACGGAGGTCGGCTGAAATGGCATCGGAAATAGATGATGTTGTGGATGTGTGGTCGCGTATCGGTTCTTTGGGACAGAACCCTGCCAGATATGCGTCGAACGAGCCAAATTCCTCTTGAATTGTCTTGAACACGATTGCGTTGCCGATAGCTGCTTTTATTTTTGCTCTGTTGCGGATAATACCCGGTGTTACCATCAGTTCTTCGATTTTGGCATCGTTGAATGTTATGATGCTGTCGCGGTCGAATCCGGCAAAAGCTTTGCGGAATGTTTCGCGTTTGTTGAGTACACATTCCCATGACAACCCTGCCTGAAAACATTCCAGAATGAGCAACTCAAGCAGGCGGGCATCGTCATGGAGCGGCCGTCCCCACTCTTCGTCGTGATACTTTAGATAGAGCGGATTTTTTGGATTGGCCCATGAGCAGCGTTTTATATCTTCATGTTTCTTTTCCATTCGTTATCCAATAATTCTGATATTCCGAGTTCGCTTTGATATTATAAAAATCCCATTCTCCGTCGAGCGTCATAAGGCACAATATTCGGTTGGCAATTTTTCAGTTGCAAATGGTAATGAAAGACAGTAGTTCCTGACTTCTTCGATGTCCATTATCAATTCAAGGTTTCGGATGTCTGAAACAGAGCGTTTAGGTGGCTGTATTGAAAACTGCCGCGGCTTATGTCGCGGCAGTTCGTCTTTGAGGCTTCTGGTAATTTTTATTTAGCGGCGATGGCTTCGATTTCGACGAGAACGCCTTTGGGAAGTTCGCGGACGGCAACTGCCGAGCGGGCAGGGAAGGGCTCGCTGAATGCAGCGGCATACTGTGCGTTCATGGCTGCGAAATCGGCCATATCGGCGAGGAAAACTGTGGTTTTGACAACGTTTGCTGTCGACAGGCCGGCTTCCTCGAGGATGGCTTTGAGATTGGCAAGCGACTGTGCGCTCTGGGCTTCGATGCCGGCGGGAATTTCGCCGGTGGCGGGGTTGACGGGAATCTGTCCGGAAACGAAGACGAACGAACCGGTGTCGATGGCTTGGCTGTAGGGACCGATTGCTCCCGGAGCCTTTGTGGTGGCAATTACTTTTTTCATTGTGTGTTGTTTTATTGTTGTTTTGCGGGGTTGTCGAGTTTAATGTCCGTAATCAGAATGTTGTGAGCCTCGTGGGTGAAATAACCTTCGAGGGAGTCGAAGGCACTCTCCACCTGCGAAAAGCGGATGTTGAAATTGGTGATGAAGTTGCTGGTGCCGTAGTTGTATAGCTTGTCGAAAAGCGAGGCCACGGTGAGCCGGCATGGATCGATGGATAGTTGCAGGCCTTCGAGGTCCTTGCGGCCCGGCAGGAGGACACGGCAGCATACGCCGATGGCGCACAGGTTGTCGATAATTTCCGTTACCAGACGTGCCGGGAGGCCATAGGAGTTCATAAATTCGAGGGCTGTCAGCGGCTTCTCGTTGTTGACGAACCGACGCACCAGTATTGTGGCTATTGCCAGCGTCACCTTGTCGTGGTAGTGGCGAGAGATGGACGACACTTCTTTGTCGAGACTGAATGCAAACACATTCTGGCTCGAATAGCAGATGACAGCACCGGCCAGGCACACCACCCATGCAAGCTGCAACCACAGCAGAAGCAAGGGCAGGAAGGCGAGGCCGCCATAGATTGCATTATATTTGGTGACATAGAGAGTTCCGCTCACAAAGAGCCACTGCAGCACAAGGAATCCAATGCCGGCTATCGACCCGGCAATGAGAGCGTTGACAAACTTCACCTTGGCATTGGGAATGAGCATATAGGCTGCGGCGAAGAACAGGAATGTCATGAGCACTTGCGCTATTTCGAGGAACACCGACACCAGGGGTGTCATAAAGCTGAAGGTGAACACTTTGGTTAGCGTGGTGCTGAGTAGTATTTCAAGGCCGCTTGCGCAGAGCATGAGCACGGGAAGAATGAGGAGCATGGCGGTGTAGTCGCTGATTTTGCGCCAGAAGCTGCGGCCGGTCTTCTGGCCCCATATCAGGTTGAAGCTGTCCTCGATGTTGCTCAGAAGCGAAATCAAAGTCCAAAGTAAAAAAGCTATGCCAACGCCGACAAAAACGCCTCCCGAGGCTTGTGTGAGGTAGGAGTCGACAAAGTTCATTGCATAGTCGATGGCCTGGCGTTGTGCCGGTAGAAGTTTGTAGAGTTCGTCCTTCAGTACTTCCTGCATGCCGAATCCGCGTCCTATGGCAATGAACAGTGCCAAAGCCGGGACAACGGCAAGCATTGTGCGGTAGGTCATGGCGCATGCCTGGCTCTGTATGTCGCGGTTGAGAAATGAGCTCACCGAAAGATTGACGGTGCGCAGCACATTGAGCCACCAGTTTCGACGAGGGTCGCTCCAGATTCCTGTCGACAAGTAGGCTGCTAATTTAGTTGCCTTGTCGACTTGGCGTGCAAAGAATCTTTTTTGTGTGCTGTCGGCCATAGAGAGGTCAGCTTTGTGCTGCTACGGTTTCGGGTTCGAGCATCAGTCGGTAGATTTGTTCGGTGTCATCGGCTTTCAGGCGGTAGTATCCGCCTATAACTTGGCCTTTGTTAGCGTGAAGACGGCGCACCATCTCGGGTATGTCGGGGTTGTCAATACCCAATTGCTTGAAGGTGAGAGGCATGCGGAGCACCACGCCGAAGAAAGCACGGAGCGAGGCTACGGTTTCGATGGCTGCAGAACGGTCGTCGCGGCAGTCGATGGCAAAGATGCGGCGTCCCAGCTGTGCCACTTTCGAAGGTTTGTGGTGTGTCATAAAAGCCATCCACGCCGGGAACACAACGGCAAGACCGGCTCCGTGAGCTACAAAGGGGTACATAGCGCTGATTTCGTGCTCCATGGCGTGCGAGGTCCAGTCTTCGCGGCGCCCGCAGCCCGTAAGACCGTTATGGGCGAGCGTGCCGGCCCATTCTATGTTGGCGCGTGCTTGGTAGTCGGTGGGATCGGCGAGGGCCTTGGGTGCTTCGGCCATAAGGGCCATGAGCAGTCCTTCGGCAAGGCGGTCGGTAACTTCCACGCGTATTGTGTTCGAAAAATAACGTTCGAGGATGTGCGACATCATATCGACAATCCCCACGGCGGTCTGGTAGGCCGACAGAGTGAACGTCATCTCGGGATTCATAATGGCAAATCGAGGCCGTAGTATGCTGTCGGTGCGGAGCGACAGTTTGGCATTCTCGGTGGTGTTGGTAATTACGCTGTTGCCCGAACCTTCGCTGCCGGCTCCCGGAACGGTGAGCACAACACCCACCGGCAAAGCTTCGGTGACGTTAACTTTTCCTGTATATAGGTCCCAGAAGTCGCCTTTGTAGGGCACGCCTGCTGCAATTGCCTTTGCAGTGTCAATAACCGAGCCTCCGCCCACGGCAAGAAGGCCGTCGATGTGAGCCTTGCGTGCCATTTCTATGCCTTTGCGCACAAGAGTGTCTTCAGGGTTTGGTTCTACGCCGCCAAGTTCCACAAAATCGATTCCTATTGTCCTGAGCGAGTTTTCGATGCGGTCAATCAACCCGCTTGTCTTGGCAAATTTCTTTCCATATACAATCATCACTTTTGTGGCTCCTGTGAGTAAGGTGAGCATGCCAACTTTTTCTTCGGCCCCGCGGCCAAATTCAAACAAAGTTGGAGAATAGAAGCTGAAGTTATCCATAATGAGACGAAATTGACGGAGTGGAAGTTTGAAATATATCTTTATAACAGCCAAAAGGGCAATAAGTTCATAAAATGAACAAGCGCACATCTCCCGGCGTATGGAGAGAGGTGCGCCCGGTATGCGAGGGTGCTATATGCGGCCTTCGAAGCTCGGCTGTCAGATGTTGCTGCGGTCTTTGTTGGACTTGCGGAAGAAAAGCTTGTGGTCGATATATTCCTGAGTGGCAATGAGGGTGGGTTTGGGCAGACGTTCGTAGTAGCGCGAAATCTCGATTTGCTCGCGGTTCTCGGTCACCTCTTCGAGGTTGTCGTTGTAGGGGGCGAATTCCTGAAGTTTTTTCTCCAGGTCACTTTTCATCTGGGCTGCGATTTGGTTGGCTCGCTTTGCAATGATGCAGACAGTCTCGTAGACGTTTCCGGTGTCCTCCGACAGTTTGATCATGTCGCGGGTGACAGTGGTGAGAGGTGCGTTTGTTTTCTTTAAATCCATCATAATATCTTATGGGGTACGGAAGATTTTATTCGTTTAAACAATAGGAGAGAGCATGGCAGCGCAGGGATGTTATTCCTTGACATATCGCTGGGCGATTTTCAGGATATTGTCGGCTTCGTCTCTGTTGGGGCTGTCGGGGTAGTTGTTGATAAAGGAGTAATATTCGTCGATGACATCGCGAAAACGGTCAGCTTTGCGCTCCTCGATGGAGTTGGCTGCTTCCTGATAGCGTGCTTTCAGCACGAGCATTTCGAGGTCTTCTTTGTATTTGGAGTAGGGGTAATCTTTGATGGCATTGCGGGCCACAATAACTGCGCTTTCGTAGTTGTTGCCCATGTAGTTGCCAAGGTTGTAGTAGAGCTGGGCGTTTTGCAGTTGTTTGAGGGTGAGTTTGTCCTGCATCTCGAAGATGGCGTTCTGGGCAATGCTCACTTTGTCGCTGCGCGGGAAGTAGTCGAGGAACCCTTGTAGTTCTTCGATGGCTTTTATTGTCCCTGACTGGTCGAGCTGTGGATCCGGCGAATCGAGATAATAGCCATATCCGCAGTAAAAACGAGCCAGCTCGGTAAACTTGCCGCGTGGATAGCGGCCGTAGTAGCTTTTGAAATATACGCCGGCACTTTCGTAGTCGCGGTTTTCATAGTGGCTCATGCCAAGTAGATAGAGCGATTCCTCGGCTTTGTCGGTGCCTTTGAACACTGAGATGCATTCTTGGAGCAGTGTTGCTGCCTGGACATATTTTTTGTTCTCGAACGCACGTTTGGCATAGTCGAACTTATAGTCGTAGTCGGTGCTTTTCTGTGCCCGCTGGTATTCGCCGCAGGAGCATAGTAAAAGAACGGCAAGGATTGTCAGTATGTAGTGTGTAATGCGCATATTATTCTCTTGGGAGTATCTGAACTGCAAAATTACGAAAAAATATGAAACTACACACCTTTGCCGGCCGACGGATGGACCAATTTCCAATTATTTAACGCTTTTAACGCACACCGACTGTCTCATTCGTCGATGCGGAGGTCGACATTGAATATTTTTTCAATTACGTCCATGGCGAGTTGGAGATTGTCGGTGGGGATGGTGCCTGTGAACAGCTGGTCGTTGATTGGAGCTCCTTCAACTTCAATTTTGCGGTTATAATATTTTTCTATTGTAGCCAGGACGGTTTCCAGGTTTTCATCGGTGAAATGGAGCTTGCGGGTGCGCCAGGCAAGGATGTTTTCGTTTGCTCCGGGCTCGCTGACATTTATGTCTCCGCTGCCGTAGTTCATGGTCACTTTTTGTCCGGGCTCAACCGAGGCAGTGGCACCGTTTAGCGTTGATGTAAACTTTACCGAGCCTTCTTCCAGGTAGAGAACGGCTTCATTTTCCACGACGGGTCTGGCATTGAGATTGAATTCGGTTCCCATAACGGTTACAAGCAGGCCCTGTGATTGCACCTCGAAAGGTTTGCCGGTATCTTTGCTCACGTTAAAATATGCGATACCTTCGAACTCAACGTGTCGGTTTTTGAGTCCGAATGACGATGCTTCATACTCGAGCTTGGAATTGCCGTCGAGGTCCACGACAGTTCCGTCGGGAAGGGTAACGGTAGCATGTTCGGCCGCCGATGTGGTTATTGTGGTCGAGCCAGAAGGATTTTCATGCGGAAATAATGCGATAGCGCAGATAATTGCCACCGGAAGCAACGCAGCGGCCACATTGCGGCACATGCTCCAAATTTTCCGGCTTTTGCTGTGCTGTTTCAGACCGAGGTCGGCGTGTATTTTCAACAGTATTCTTTGCTTTTCGCGGTTGCTTGTGTGATGGACAGTGTCTTCGTAGTTGTCCCAGGTCCGGCTTATGGCCCGGAGGAGCTCGTCGTCACTCGTCTGCTCGATTTTGTGCCTGAGTTCTTGCAGCTCTGCCACGGTGAGACTGTCGTTTAGGTATTTCGAGAGGAGCTTGTCCATGGTAATGTGATATGTTAGCTTATATAAGAAAGACTGACAATTATGAAAAAAGTACTATTAAACCGGTGATGTTTATGACCAAAGTCATAAACTCAGCCGAGTTATTAAGAAACTTACGTATAGATTTGAGGCTCGACACCAATTGGTTTTTGACTGTTTGTTCGGAAATAGCGAGGAGGCCTGCTATTTCTCGGTTGCTCATTCCGGCAATACGCGAAAGTTTGAAAATGCGTTGCTGGGCATTAGGTAGAGATTCTATGGCCTGATTGACAATAGTGGCGAATTCGTGGTATTCAAGCCATTCGGTGTCTTCTTTCCCGAGGGATTCGCGGTAGAGAAGATAGTCTTCGTATTGCGGTTGTCGCAAAATTGAGTGGTGGGCCGAAATGATGTGGTTTTTGGCTATTCTGAAAATCAATCCTCCGAGCGATTCCTCGTTTTTGATTTCGGAACGCGAAAGCCACAATTTGATAAACACTTCCTGAACGATGTCTTCGGTGTCTTTGTGCGATTTGGTGAATTGATAGCAGAAGCCATAAATACGGTGAAAATATAAGTCGTAGAGAGCATCGAAAGCCTTGACCGAACCTTTGCGTAAGGCTCGTATCAATTCTGTTTCGTCAGTGCTCTTGGACATCATGGTTGCAAAGTTAGCTCTTTTTTAGCAAGAGACAAAAAAGAAAGGATAGGGCGGGCACAGGCCCGCCCATGGTCATCAGTTCTGCGACGGAGGCAGGCTGTTGCTTTGTTCTTTGTTCTGTTCTTTTGCCTCGGCTTTGATGCAGTCGCTGTTCATGTCGAGACCTTTGAGAAACCATATACGCGCTTTGTCGCTCATGTCCTGTGCTTTTACAATCTCGTCCATGCGACTGTAACGGTTGCGGAAATCGTTGAGCAATTGCGTGTTCTGTTCGGGAGCATATTCGAGGGCTTCGTAGATTGTTGCCATGCGTCCCATCGGTTCGTCTACTCTCAGACGGGCGTATTTGTTTTTGAGGCCTCCAAATGTTTCGACATATCGCTTCATCTGCCCGATGACACCGTCGGCAATAGTTGCCCCATCGGCAGGATATTCTATTTCGACAATGCGTTGTGTGTCGCAGTTTTTGACCGGCAGGGGCACAACGACGGCAAGATCGGTGACATCGTAATGGTAATCACATTCCATGCCGTCTACTTTCACGCTGACAGGCCGGGCCTTGGAGGGTGTGCGAAGAGTATATTGCCGGCTTGCGGGCATTTCGCGATATTCACCTTGGCGCGGTGCAATGCAGAATGTCAGCTTGTTTCCGTTTTGTTCCGATGTGAGATGGGTGGTGGCGAATTCGGTGTCATATTTCTGGTCGTCGCCAAAATCCTCGTAGAGGGTGAACTCGTCGTTGCCGCCGGGATAGACAACGAAGGTAATCGGAGCATCGTTTCGCCTGAGGTTCTTTTCTTTTTCGGTGTGCAAGGGCACGATGGCTCCGGCGGCTATGTAGACGGGAACTTCGTTGATTGCAAATTTGCGGCTGTAGGTTTTTCCACCTTCGAGCATAGTTCCCGAAGCCTGTTCGTACCATTGTCCTTTGGGAAGCCATACTTCCACTTCGGCATATCCGTCGACTCCTGGGGCGGTGACCGGACGAACAATCATATTGTCGCCGAACATATATTGATTTTTTATGGTATATGCCTTTTCTTCATCGGGATAGTTGTAGTACATTGGTCGGCATATGGAGATTGATGTGTCGTGCGCCTTTCTGGCCATGGTGTATATGTAGGGTACAAGACGGTAACGGTTCTGGATTGCCGAGCGTATATTGTTCAATGTGTTGCGGTCGAAGTTCCATGGTTCTTTCATCAGACGTGCATTTTTGTTGGAGTGAGTGCGCATTATGGGTGCGTATGTGCCGAACTGCATGGAACGGGTATAGAGCTCGGGATTTGTGCATGTGTCGCCCTGGGCCATGTAATGGCCGCCGAGGTCGTGGCTCCAGAATCCATAGCAAACGTTCGATGCCGTGGATGTGAAATAGGGCAGGAAGTCGAGCGATTTCCATGTGGCATAGTTGTCGCCCGAAAAACCAATCTGATATCTGTGGTTGCCCAGGCCTCCCCAGCGGTGGTAGAGCAGGGGACGCACGTCGCTGTCCTTGGCCATCTTAGTGAAAAAAGTGTAGTTGAGCCACCAGGTGTTGCTGAGGCTGTCGATTTTGGAATCGAAAGGTTCCTGTTGCCAATCGAGCCACCAGAATGTTACACCATTGTCGTTCATAGGCTTGAGAATGTGCTTGAACACACTGGTGATGAACCGTTTGTCGCTCGATACCCAGGGCACTGTTTTTTCCGTGGCCGGGTCGATGCCGTTTTCGAGGGCAATGGCCGGGTAGGCAGCTTCGAATTTTTTAACACCCGATGCGGGGTGGAGATTGAGCGTGACTTTCAAGTTTTTGTCGCGCAGATAGTTAAGGAATTTAGTATGGTCGGGGAAGAGCCATTCATTCCATGTCCAGCCGGTCCAGCCGCCATGTGCGGGGTCGCTGTAGTGCCAGTCCATGTCTATGACCAGCACTTCGAGCGGAATCTGATAGTCGGCAAAATCACCGATGAGCTGTTTGAACTCGTGCTCGGAGTAAGCCCACCAGCGTGACCACCAGTAGCCAAAGGCATATCGAGGAGGCAGGGCAATTTTTCCGGCTGCTGTCGTAAAGTCTTTGAGGGCTGTTTTATAGTCGTTGCCGTAGGCCAAGAAGTACCAGTCCTGGGCACCTTTGTCAAGTTTGCGTTTTTTCACCCATTCCCAGTCGGGGTCGTTGTCGAAAAGAAAATTACGGCTGTCGTCGATAAAAGTCCAGCCGTCGCGTGCCAGCAGGCCTTTGTCGATGCTTCGCGGGTGAGGGTGCCGCTTGCCGTCGTCGCCTTTGAGCATAATGTCTGAGCCGTCCCACTGGTCGAGAGTGCGGGTTGTGCCCATCAAGTTTTCTTTTTGTTCCATGCCGGGGTGCCATTCAAATGGTTTGATGTTGCCCCTCGAAGTGATGCTCAGATTGTCGGGAGTGAAACGTCCGGAATTTTTGCGGTACTGCACTTTCATTTTGGAAGTGCTCACAGTGACAGTCTTTCCGTCGTCTGATACGGCGAAGTCGCATTTGGGATATTTGCGGTTGACCATCAGCAGCGACTTGTCGTCGACAAATCGACCCTTAGGAGCATATTCCATGCGCAAGAAACCATCGGTGATGACGGTGAAACGCACATGCTTGTCGCGATAGGCAACACCGTCGGTCGAATCGGCGGCTGCCACGTCAGCATTGATAGCTGTCGGTGAAGCGGCAGCAACGCTCACTTCGCAAGAACCCAGCAGGATTGCCGCCAATAAAAAAGAAAAACCTTTTTTCATATTATTGTGATAATGACAATTAGACATCCGCCAATGAATCGGCGGACAAGATATTAATGTAATAAGGTTTCTCTTTCGCCGCGAAGTTACGCCAAAAAATTCAATCGTGCAAATAATTATTGACCGGTAGAAATTTTTGTCAAAAAAAGGAAAAATATGTTTTATAACATATAAAATGGCATAGTACTAAGATCTCGAACCGCTGTCATTACTTATAAAACCGCGAAAACACTAAACCAATCAATATGTATCGCACAACATTCATCCATCGCTTTTTTTGCGCGTTGCTTTTAGCTCTGTGTTGCCAGTGGGCGGCGGCACAGGATGCCAAAGTGAACATCGACATCAACGATGCACCGCTCAAAAAACTGCTTACTACCATTGAAAGACAAACGCCCTACAAATTTTCCTATAACAGCAAGGATGTCGGAAAAGTGGAGCACATTACCATCAAGGTAAAAGACACACCGGTTTCATCGGTGCTCAGCAATGTGCTCGGTAAAACAGAGCTCGAATATTCCATGTTGTCGAAAGAAATCATAGTAATTTCAAAGAAAAACACTGCGGCAAATAAGGCAGCAGTCATACCTTCGCTTTCGGGCACGGTTGTTGACGAACAAGGCGAGCCGGTGATTGGAGCCTCGGTCAATGTTGTCGGTTCGCCTATTTCGGCAGTGACAAACTTTGATGGCCACTTCAAGCTTGAAAATGTGAAAGAAGGCTCTGAGATAATGGTGAGTTACATTGGATGTGTGCCTAAACGAATAAAGGTAAACAATGGCAATCCGTTAAATATCAGTCTTCAGTCATCGGCAACCGATCTCAACGAAGTTGTTGTGATTGGCTATGGCACCACCGAGCGCAAACGTGTGACGACAGCCATTTCGACAGTGAAAGGCGAAGACCTTCTGCAAGGTGTTGGCGGTTCGACAATAGCCACAGCAATCAAGTCGAAGATTCCGGGCCTTGTCATTGACAGCACCAATAACCCAAACGGAGTGCCGACCTTTCAGCTGCGCGGCGTGGCTTCGGTCAATGGCAGCTCGGGGCCGCTGATTGTGATTGACGGTATACCAGGCGGCGACCTCCGCTCTATCAATCAGGACGATATAGAAAGCATTGATGTCCTCAAGGATGCATCGGCAGGTGCAATCTACGGTACTCGTGCCGCCGGCGGTGTGATTCTCATCACCACGCGAAACGGCAAAAGCGGCAAGGTGAAGTTCACCTATTCTACCGAACTGAGCATCGACCATCTGCGTAAACGTCCCGAGATGCTGACGGCAGAAGAATACGTAGAGGAATTTGTCAATAACGATTTCGGAGCCAACTACGGATATGCCACCGACTGGTATGGCGAGATGATCAACGACAATGCATTCTCGAACAAACACACCGTTACACTCACCGGCGGCAGCGATGTGGCCAATGTATATGCCTCGATGATGTACGGCAAGGACAATGGTATTATCAAGAAAAACTCGCGCACGGACTACTCGGGACGCATCAATGCCAATTTCAAGATTTTTCAGGGAAAGGTCGATGCCAACGTCCGTCTGCAGGTGCGCCGGAGCACACGCGTCAATCTTGGCACGAACAGCAGTCTCTATACTGCCATGCAGGCCAATCCTACAATTCCGCTGATGAATCCCGACAAACCGACAGACTATAATGTCGATTCCTATGGCCTTACAGGAACAAACACCAGCCCGGTGGCCGACATCATGTACCGCGATGCTGAAACTCGCGACCAATGGATTACGGCTTCGGGTACTGTCAAATACCATGTCGTCAAAGGTCTCGACCTTATAGGTACAGCCAATATCGACCTTCGGGAGAGCCGCAGCTGGGGCTGGTACGATCCCCGTCACCGCTCAATGGTAGATACGGACAAAAACGGCAAAGCCACACACAGTTTCGGCAGCGACCGCTATAATTCCTATGAGGCTTATGCGTCGTATCGTCTTGACTTTCTTTCCAGGCACCATGTCGATGCTGTTGCCGGCTGGAGCTTCTCGGAAAATTACGGTGACAATTTCAGCGCGACAAACTCAGACTTCACTGTCGAGGGTGTGGGACCATGGAATCTCGGCGAAGGTGCCGATATGAAGGACGGTCTTGCAACAATGTCGTCGGGCAAAGACAGCCGCCAGCGTCTGATTGCATTCTTTGGACGTGTCAATTATTCCTACGACGACCGTTATCTTTTCATGGCGTCGTTCCGTCGCGAGGGTTCGTCGAAGTTCGGGCCCGATAACCGTTTCGGCAACTTTTGGGCTCTGTCGGGCGGCTGGCGAATCAACCGCGAAGAGTTTCTCAAAGAACATAAATGGATTAACGACCTCAAAATTCGTGTTGGCTATGGCGTGACAGGCAATAACGGAATCAGCAGCGGGCTATACACTCCAGTAGTTGCTTACTACGGCGATTATCTTGTAGGTGGCGAATGGATTCATGCCTATGGTACAAAAACGAGCTTCAATCCCGGCATCAAATGGGAGCAGAAAAACGAGTTGAATATCGGTTTCGACTTCTCGTTGTTCAACAACCGTCTGTGGGGCCGCTTCGACTGGTATCACCGTAAAGTCAACGACCTTGTCTACTCGGCACTTGTGCCGCTGCCCGACTATATGTACGACCATTGTTATAAAAACATCGGTTCGCTCAGCAACAGTGGCTGGGAACTCGAAATTGGTGGTAATATTCTCAACATAGGCGACTTCCGCTGGAATGCCACACTGAGGGCATCGGGCAACAAATCGAAAATATCGAAGCTTGGCGACGAAGGCTCCTATATGAATTCGCCATCGCTGCCCGCTCCCGGTTCGCCCGGCAGTGTTTCGCGAATCTCGGCCAATTCAAATATCGGACAGTACTGGCTCTACCGCTTTGCCGGTTTCGATGAAAACGGCAAATGGCAGATTTTCGACAAGGATGGCAATGTGGTGCCGGCAAATTCGACATATCTCAAAGCCGAGAATCGCGTGTATATGGGCAACGCCCTGCCTAAGGCCATGCTTTCGATGGAGCACAACATAGCCTATAAAAATTTCGACCTCGGTGTACAGATGCATGCATGGGTGGACTTCGATATATATAACGCCAACGCTATGTACAACGGCATACGTACTAAAACAGGCACCAATGTGCTTCGCGACTGGTACTACGCCCACAAGGAAATTCAGGACGGCGACCATGTGCTCACCGACTACTTTATGGAAGACGGTTCTTTTCTCAAAATCGATGCCATTACGTTGGGTTATAATCTGAAAATGTCGAAATATACAAAATATATCGACCGCGCACGGTTCTATGTCACTCTACGCGACGTTGCATGCTGGACAAAATACAGCGGCTATAATCCCGAAGTTGCCGCAACAGGTCTTTTCCCCGGAATTGAGAATCCGAATATTGGCTATCCGTTGGCTCGCCGCTTCACCTTCGGCATTAAGCTCGATTTCTAAACATTATCCACGACACTGAACAATGAAAACCAACAGAATATTACTCTCGATGGCACTGGCCGGCACGTTGCTGGCATCGTGCAACCTTGACGAGGTGAACTACACCAGCACAACGCCCGAAGTGTTTGCCACATCGGCCGAACGTGTCGAAGCTTTGGTGGCTTGCGCCTTTGTGGACCGAACAGTGTTTCTTATCAACGAACGCTGGTATGCGCAGGAGTATTCCACCGACGAAATGATATGCCCCACAAAGACCTCGGGCGACTGGTACGACGGTGGGAATTATGCCCGAATGCACTATCACCAATGGACGGTGAACGAAAGTATCATTCGTAGCACTTACAACGGTGTGATGCAGGGCGTTTCGCGTACCAACGAAGCGATAACGTTCCTCAATAGTGTAGACCTGGCCGCTCTGGGGCTCGACGATGATTATAAGGCTCTACAGACAGCTCGTCTACATACCCTTCTGGGGTGGTTCTATATGCGCGGGCTTGACTATTTCGGCGGTCTGCCCCTTTATCTCGACAATGACCATGGTGTGCGAGGCCGAAGCACCGCACGCGAGACTTTCGATTTCTGCGAAAAGCTCTTTAAAGAAGGCATAGCGACTTTGCCTGTCAAGGATCCGTCGGCACCCGGCAACGGGTATTGCGACCGCGGTGCTGCCGCCACACTCCTTGCAGAGCTCTATTTCAATGCCGAAGCTTATATTGGTGAAAGCCGTTTTGACGATGCTGCAAAATTATGTCAGGATATTATCGACGGTGTTTATGGCGACTACGACCTCGACCCGAGCTGGAACGGTATTTTCTGTTTCGACAACGACAAGTCGCCCGAAATGATATGGACTGCGCCTTCGGAGTATAATCATCCCAACTATGGGCAGTTCAGCTGGTGGTGGCAGCGTTCTATGCCAAAGAACTGTCGTGTATACTTCGACAACACATATGTTGCCGCAGGCCAAAACGGTTTCTGTCTGGCACCATCGGAAAATCCTCAAGGCCGCCTCTACACCAAAGCTAATCCGGAAATCAAGCTCGGCAGCCCTTATGGCAAAATACACCGTAAAGACCTCCGCAAGAAAAACTACCGTTACAAAGGCAATAAGGAGTATGAGGGTATGTTCCTCTATGGTCCTCTGGCTGGTCCTAACGGAGATCCTGTGATGGGCAACAAAGAAGACCTGGGTCGTCAGGTGGTACTCATCGACCAGATGTACCAATACACAAAATATCCCAACCCCGACGAGAACACTCCATCGACCATTCTTGCTGTTGACGAGAGCTGCGGCGTTCGTCTTGTCAAATTCCCCATTCCCAACGATGCCGACCGCACTTTGACATGGAATGCCGATTTTCCCGGTGTGCGACTTGCCGAGGTCTACTATATGCTTGCCGAATGCAAACTCCGTGCCGGCGACAAAAAAGCTGCCGCTGACCTTGTAAACAAGGTGCGTATCCGAAACTTCGAAACACGCGATGGCAATCCGTGCACAGAAGAGAATATGGACATGTACCGTATGGCCGACGAATGGATGATTGAGTTTCTTGGCGAGGGACGCCGCCGTACCGACCTTGTGCGTATGGGCTTCTTCGTCACCGAGGACTGGTGGGACCACAAAGCATCCAACGACAAGAATCTCAACCGATATCCTATCCCTCACAATGCCTTGTCGGCAAATCCTTTGCTGAAACAAAATCCGGGCTACGACGACGAAGGCAACGGTGTTCTGTCTCCCGATGAACAATAACCAATCATATACCATAATAATAATGAAAACCAAGTACTTTTCAATTAGTGCTGCATGCCTGGCTCTAGCATTGGCTTTTTCGCCTGCTGCAATGGCCCAGAGCAAACTCAGCATCTCGGCTCTCCAGAAAGTGAGCGCAATCAAACATAGTCAGACAACAGGCAATGTGCGCTATGCAGCTGCGGCAAAGACCGAAACACTGCCGGTCCTCATCGAAGTTGTCGAAGGCACTGTAGATTCCGACATTGATGTTGCCGGCATCGAAGTGGCTAACCGAATCGGCAATATCGTCCTGGCTTCGGTGCCCGCTGGTTCGCTCGAAGAGCTTGCCGCTCTCAAATGTGTGAAGAGTGTTGACCTTACAGCCGAGGCAAATACCGAAATGATGCACGCCCGCATCAGCACTTTTGCTTCCAAGGTGCAGGGCAATATAGACAAAACATGTCCTTGGACCGAGGCTACACGTCCTTTCGACCAGGGCTATCTTGGACGGAATGTCGTTGTCGGCTTGCTCGACAACGGTATGGATCCCAACCACATCAATTTCTTCCGCCGTCCCGATTTCACCGAAAGCCGTGTGAAGCTCATCGTCCAGTTCGATGCCAACGGCAAAGAAGTGAAACGCTGGTCTACTCCCGAGGAAATCGCAACCTATACCACCGAGGACGAAACCAATCCTGCAACACACGGCACTCATGTGCTTGGTATCATGGCCGGTGCTTTCAATGGCGAGGGCGAATATGTGGACTACGACCATCATGAAATCGACTCTATCGAAGGCCGAACCAACAAAGACCCCATGGGATGCTGCGAACGAATCATCGACCACATTCCCTCGGTGACCGGTGCCGGTTCGAAAGCCCCGATTCCTTACTCGGGCATGGCTCCAGAAAGTGACATTGTGATATGCACGGGCCCTCTTAACTCGCACACCGAGCTTGCTGCCGCGCAGGCTATTGTTGACTATGCCAAATCGGTCGATAAACCGGCCGTTGTCAATTTCTCGCTGGGCCAGAATTTCGGCTCGTGCGACGGCACGGACAATTTCAGCAAAGCCATTGCCAAAATCGGCGAAGAAGCAATAGTTTGCATAGCTGCCGGCAACGATGGCAACAAGCCTAACTGGATTTCGCGGACATTCACAGCCGATCAGACGAGCGTGCAGACACTTTTCCAGGCAAAGAAGGAAAATTCGCTTCAGGGAGCAGGTTTCGAAATCTGGGGCGCCGACGAGCGACCGTTCAAGGTGACAATGCTGGTTTACAACAACGACAAGCAGGTTGAACAGGACGAGCCCGAAAAAATGTATGAGCTTGGAACTCTCGAAGGAGAGGGCGACAAATATGTCGACGGCGAGATAGGTTTTGCGGCTCCTTGCTTCAGCGGTCTCATCCAGATGACCGGTGCTGTGATGGCGCAGAACAACCGCTACTGCGTGAAGATTACTCTGCCAAACAATCTCGTTTTCGACGATATGGACATTGACCCGGTGCTGGGTGTAAGAATTGAAGGCGTTGAGGGGCAGCGTGTCGACCTGGCTTCTAATGTCGACCTCGTCAACCTTGTCAATCTCAGCGACAGCCGTTTCGAAGTCGGTACTCCCGACATGTCAATCAACAACATGGCTTGCGCACACAATGTATTTGCCGTCGGTGCTTATGTGAACCGCAACATCTACGGGAATCTTCACAAGAAAGCATACGCTCTTTCGGGAACTGTCGGTACCTACGACCACACAGCAACATGGTTTGCTAAAATCACCGGCTATGGAACACTGGTGGACGGTCGTCAGATGCCGACAATCACTGCTCCCGGTTATTATGTGGTTTCGTCGACCAGCACTTGGTACAACGATGTTCTTCTTACCGACTATATCGACACAACCGACAAATATAATTCGGCAGAATACAAGGGTTCTCGCTATGGCAACAACTCGGCGGTTGCCGAATTCAACGGTAAGAAATATTACTGGGCCAATATGAGCGGCACCTCGATGGCAACACCAGCCTTTGCAGGTATATGCGCCCTCTGGCTCGAAGCGAACCCCAATCTCAAATACCGCGACATTGACGAAGTAATCAAGAATACTGCCGCAATGCCAAAGATGAAAGGCGAAGGTCTTCCTTATGGTTCCAAGAAAGGCTCGGCATGGGACGAAACCGAGACTGTTGTCGGCGAAAAACCTGCAACAGGCCAAAACCTCACCGGCAAAGCTTACTACGAAAGCACCAAGTACCGCTACGGTTATGGCAATGTTGATGCCTACGAAGGTCTCAAATACATTCTAACCCATAGCGAGCTGGGTGGTGTAGCCCTTCCCGCATCGGTGGACAATGACAATGTGCTTGTCAATGTAACCGGTAAAACCGTTGATGTTACGGCCACAGGCAATTTCTCGGTTGCTCTTGTTGATATGACCGGACGTAGTGTTGCTCACGCCGCTGGATGCAGCAATGTTGCACTTGATGCCGATGTCGCTGCAGGTGTCTATGTGGTTGTTGTCAAGGGAAATGGATTTACACGTAGCTCGAAAGTCGTAATCCGGTAAGATTGCAAATGGTTTCTCTTTCAATATGCCGGTGAACAACGGCAGAAATGGGAGGCTCCGTCGAAGGTGCCTCCCATTCTTTTCTATTGTTGGCAAGTTTTGTTAATTTTGCAGAAAATTCTTGAGTTATGAAATGTGATAACAGTAACGAACGTCTTCCGATTGTAGATATCGACGGCTCTGTGGTGGGTTCGGCCACACGCGGCGAGTGCCATGGCGGCTGTATGCTGCTCCATCCGGTGGTTCACCTTCATGTTTTCGACCGCGATGGCCGTATTTATCTCCAGCACCGTCCTTCATGGAAGGACATACAGCCCGACAAATGGGACACTGCCGTCGGCGGCCATGTCGACTGTGGCGAGGATGTGGCCTCGGCTTTGCGGCGCGAGGCTCGCGAGGAGTTGGGTCTCTTCGATTTTGACCCTCGTTTCCTCGGGAGTTACGTGTTTGAATCGAGCCGCGAGCGCGAATTGGTAAATTCTTTTTCGACGGTGGTGGATGACGATGCTCTTCATCCGAGCGACGAACTCGACGGAGGTCGTTTCTGGAGCCGCGAAGAAATAGCGGCAACATTGGGCAAAGGTGTGTTTACACCCAATTTTGAACAGGAATATCTCCGTTTTTGGCCGGTGTGACTACTGGGCTGTCACTGCCAGGCGGCGCGAAGCTGTGGTGTAGCTCTGTCCGTCGGTGGTGATTGAGGCCTGGTAGAGGTAGATGCCACGGTTGACGCGCCGTCCGGCATTGTCGCAGAGGTCCCAGCTGACAGGCACGGTGAGGAACATGTCGCTGCGGCCTGTCACTGTTTTGCTCCACAAGGGACGGCCCAGCAGGTTATAGACGGTGATTGTGACTGTGGCCATGCTTTCCGGCCGGTTGTGCTTCAGATAGAAGTTGGCCACAGTCGATGCCGGGTTGGCATCGGAGTAGACATCGTAGAGCTTGGGCGCAAGGCCGGGCTGTACATAGAATTCTATTTCTTTTTTTGACACATTTCCTGATGTGTCCCATACATGGAGTTCCAGAGCGTGATGTCCTTCGGTGAGGCCTTCGAGAGTATAATTTATCACCCCGCCTGGCGTGCCGTCCGAATCGGGTGTGTAGTAGTCGCTCAGTCCCATAAACGACTTGTTGCCGTCGAGGCGAGCAGTCATTTGGTGACCTACGCCGGCACTCGACAGGTTGATGCCCACGTTGTCGCTTATGCGGGCAATGAGCATGGGATCGGTGTTGACATTGTCGCCATTGACAAATTCGTCGTTGTTGAGCACCATATATTCGATTGTAGGGGCTATGGTGTCGGGTTCGGCCGATTCGTCGAAACCGTAGACGTAGAACGATCGGTTTGTGCCGGAAGCTTCGCGGTTGTCGCTGTCGGCAAAGGCATAGAGCGACATTGTGGCCGGGCGGAAGTTCTGAGATATTTCCATGGGCATGGCCACTTTGAGCTCGAAACGTCCGTTGTTGACTTTGGCAGAGCCGCTGTAGATGCGTGAGCCGAAATCTTCATAATTTGTTTCGATACCGTTTTTGCCATTGCCGTAGGTTGTCACGGTGCGCTCGGCATCGAAGATGTCGGCCAAAAGCGTGCCGTTGAAATCGGAGAGCAAGCTGCCGTCGCGGCTGCTTATGTGGCCGCTGATAGTTGTTTGGCTCAGGGCCGCGAGAGTGGGCTGTAGTTCTATATCGGCTTCAAGGCCGTTGATGCTGTCTATTTCCACGTGGTTGTCGGGCACGGCAAGGCGCAGGGCAGGGTCGCCGACAAAGAAGTAGCGCAGACGGTTTGTGTCGTTAATGGTTTCTCCTTTGTCGTTGTATATATCGTTTTTGGCTTTGCGGCAGACTTCGCCGGGTGTCGGTATGCGTCCCATTGCATCGCGTTGGCCCAATGCCCGGCCCATAGCTTCCGACAGCATGCCGTTGTTGTATATTCCCACGGGGCGTATGGCGCTGATAATGCCTATTGCGCCGCCGTTTCGCTCGAGGAATAGAATTTCGCCGCCGCTGAGGTTGCGCGAATCGAAACGCATGAAGTCGCACGTTGCGGCATATATGAATGGCCAATGCCGGAGGTACATGCTGTTGAGGTCGGTGTATGTGAGCAGGTGCTCGTGCGTCCAGCCCGTTGTGTTGGCATGGCCTATATAGTTCCACCACACCACGCCTTCTTCAAGATAGCGGAACATGGCGTTTCGGGCTTCGGGGTAGGAGCCTCCAACCATGGGGTAGGCATCCATATACAGCTTACGTACGAGTATGTCGCTTTCGTTGGCGGTCATGCCTTTGATAAAGTCCTCGGTTTGCTTCAGGTGGGCGTTGCCGTCCTGGTCGTCGGCAAGAAAGAGGAAACGATGTTTCCACGATGTCTTCGGGCTGAAGTTAGCATACTGCAGGAGCTTGTCGACAATCGATGTGGCATCGGCGGCATCTGTTACGGGGATGCGTCCGATGGCTATGCTCAGCTTGTCGGTTCCCGGGCTGGCTCCCGAACCGTCGGCAAGCATGGCCATTATGTCGTCGGTGCAGTAGCCGGTGTTGTCCGACATGGAAGCACTCTCCGAGGCCGGCATCCACGAGGGCAGAGTGGGGTAGCGGGGCGAACCTACGGTGAGGCGGCGGTTGTCCAGGGTGATGCGTCCGAAGAGCAGGGCGTAGCGCAAAGGGCGTCCATCGGTCTGTCCGCGGTCGTAGAGCATTTTGAAATAGCGGCGAAGAGCCCCCGGGTCGACTTTGCCCGATGAAAATTCATTGTAAATTTTTTCGGGATCGACTATTTTCACTTTCAGGCTGTCGCTGCTTGATGCATGGTAGTCGGCAAGACGCTGCGCATCGTCGGCAAAGGAGCTGCAGGCCACAATCACCATGTCGTAGCCGCTGTCGGCATGCAGGTTTTGGTTGGTTACAACTCCGGCAAACTTTGGCGATGGCATGGAGGCCGTGCTTGTCCAAGCTGCCAACGTGCGCCCCACACGCCCTCCCAAGGACATGCGGCGGGAGGTGCCGGCTGCTGCTGTGCGCAACAGCTTGGTCTGTGCAGGATTGCTCACTTCCAGTATTTTGGCATTCTCGGCATTGGAAAGTTCGAGGTTGTTTTCACGGGTGTAGAACACCAGGTGTCCCGACCGGGGGATTGAAAGGCTGCGGGTATATCCAAGGGTGAGATAGTTGAGCCATGCGCCTTTGTGCGAGCCGCTGGGAGTGAAGGTTATCTCCACGCTACTTGTTGCCGCAGGAGCTTCGGCGTTGTCGAAGGTGTGCGAACTTACTGTCTCCGAAGCGTAGACATACTCGCTGCCGGAAATGGTGGTGACTTTGTCGGAACTGTTGGCGGCAAGGGCTTTGCCGTTGACCTTGAACGACAGGCGAGAATCGATAGTGGTCATTGTGCTGACAAACGATGTGCGAAGGCTGGCGGGGCCGGCAAGGCCGTCGGGCGTTTCGAGTGTGAATCGGCGGGTTGTGGTGGTGGAAAAGTTTTCGCCAAGAAGCAGGGGGCCGGCTTCGCCGGGCATGGGTGTGATTTCAAGTTCGTGCTGAACCAGCTGGGTGAAGCTGCGAGTAAATTCGGTGCCTTCTGCAATATTGTCTACAGCACTCTCGGCTGGACGCAGAGGCTCTACCCCTTCAGGAGCTTCGCCGACGAAGTAGTAGCCGTTGGAGCTATAGTCGTTGGTGCGGTAGTAGGATAATGAGCCGGATATTTCGCGCCATTCGCCGCCGCCATGACCATAGAAAACCAGGGTGTTGCCATCGAGTACGGCCGGAACCTGAGGCAGGTCGTCGACATATGTGGATTTGTTCAGTACATCGGATTGCCTATGACCGCCGTAACCGGTGATTATCACACGGTTAATGTCGCTAAATCCCCAGGTTCTGAGGTTTTGGGCCGTAATGGCATAGAGGCCGTCGACGGGTACCGACACTTTGACCCATCGTCCTTTGGCAAGAAGTGATTCGGTGGTGTAGGCCGACGGTTCCAACGCAGATGCGATTGCTGCCCACGCAATGCAGAAAATGCTGGTTATAATGAGCTTATAGGGTAATTTCATCGTGAGGAGGCTGATTGGTCTTTCTCAAGCCGTCAAATTCCGGCTATTTTATATAACGTAGGATTCTCTTTTTTATTGTCTAATCGGCTTTTAGCCATTGCTGCCATTCATCGGCACTACCGTTGAAAACGTTGAGATCGGTATTGCCCCGCACGCCGGGAACACGCCCGACATGGCTGTGCTGCCACAATGTCCATGGCCGGCGTGTGAGCGGAGGGTCGGTGAAGGAGCATATCCACAGCTCGGCGTATGCTCTGTCGCCGGCATCGCAGCGACCGCGGACAAAGCGTGCGTCGCCGTTTTTGTTGGTGTAGATTATGCACCGTCCCAACTCGGGTTCGACCACGGCACGCATGCTTTCAAGTCGCTCAACAATAAGGCCGGTATATGTGTCGGCCGGGTTGCCCCACTCTTCGATGTCTATTGCCCATGGCAGGTCGAGGTCGGTGGCTGCTACTGCCGAGAGAAAATTATGTGCCTGATGCGGTCCGTCGCAGTCGAAACGAAAGAAATGGTAAGCTCCTACTTTTAGGCCGGCACGTTTGGCTGCCAGGTAGTTTCGCATGAAAGCGGCATCGCGGTGGGTGTTGCCTTCGCTGGCTTTTAGATAGACAAAACTATAGCCGGCGGCGGCAATGCTGTCGAAGTCGGGCACGCCGTTATGGGCCGACAGGTCGAGACCTCGGACAGGGAAGAGGAACGGGTCGATTTCCACATGAGCCTCCTTGGTGGTCGTGAATCGGAGCACGGCAATAGCGGCCACAGCCAATGCCGTGACAGCTACAATGGCAATTGCCAATATCCGCGCTCGCCGGTCGGTCATATAATTATTTTATTCAAGTTTGGCAAGTTTCACAAGTTTCACTTGAGGGTTATGTTGCAAGGCCGCCGGCACCAATGAAAATATCGACAGATTCGGAGGCTTTGGCACTTTGGGTGGCATTGCCGTCGTTTGCAGCAGTCGCTTCGGGGATTGTCAGAATAACACCATTGACAAAATAACGAACCTGTTTGTTGGCCTGTTTGAGTTCTTCGATGGTAATTCCATAGTTTTCTGCAATAGACTGGATGTTTTCACCTTGTTTAATTGTGTGCGTGCGGGCATTGGCATAAACAACAAATAAAAGAAAGGCAAAAAATGCGATAAAACGTTGAGTAAATCGGGTATTCATACAAGCGGTCTATATTTTCGCAATACAAAAATAGAAAAAATATCTTGATGAGCCAAATTATAATTTATTAAAGTTTCGCAAGCTTTAAGGCTTGCAAAACTTAGGTTAAAGGGGTTAAAAGGGTTATGATCCTTTGGCTCAGGTTAAGAATTATGGATAAATTAACCTGTTGCTTAGCAACATAACCCATCGCTGCAAGCGATATAACCCGTTGCTTTAGCAACAGAACCTTCAAGTGAAGCTTGCGAAACTTGAATAATTTATACTTGAAGTTACAGATGAAATTGAAAAAAAACGGGAGGCCCGGAGGTCTCCCGCTTGGTATTTAGAGTGGTGTGGAATCAGAGTTTCTCGTTCTTTGCTTCGATGGGCGCGATTTCGGGATCGGCACCCCACTGTTGCTGCGACAGGCGCAGATAGTTGTTGTAGCGCCACTTGGCGTTGTCCATCGATGCGTTGAAGAGTTCGTCGGCTTCGGCGGGGTACATCTTCTGAACCGAGGCATAGCGCACTTCGCCCATGAGGAAGTCTTTGAACTTGCTCCAGTCGGGTGTCTTGCTGTCGAGAGTGAAGGGGTTCTCGCCCTTGAGCTCGGCGGCAGGATTGTAGCGCCACAGATGCCAGTAGCCACATTCAACGGCACGCTGCTCTTCTTGCTGTGCATGACCCATGCCGGCCTTGATGCCGTGGTTGATACAGGGTGCATAAGCAATGATGAGCGAAGGACCGTCGTAGGCTTCGGCCTCGCGGATGGCTTTGAGGGTCTGAGCCTGGTCGGCACCCATTGCAACTTGGGCAACATAGACGTAGCCGTAGGTTGTGGCGATGAGGCCGAGGTCTTTCTTGCGTATGCGTTTGCCCGATGATGCAAACTTGGCGATAGCGCCAAGAGGTGTGGCTTTCGACGACTGGCCGCCGGTGTTGGAGTAGACTTCGGTGTCGACAACGAGGATGTTGACATTCTCGCCCGAAGCAATCACGTGGTCGAGGCCGCCAAACCCGATGTCGTAGGCAGCGCCGTCGCCGGCGATGATCCACTGCGAGCGGGCAACGATGTATCCTTTCAGTTCGAGAAGGGCCTTGCAGGTGTCGCAGTTGCATGCTTCGGCAAGTGGTACGATTTTGTCGTAGACTTCGCGGGTTGTTTCAACGCTGTGAGGAGCTTCGAGCCACTTGGCTGCGAGGGCTTTCATTTCGTCGTTGCAGCAGCTGCATGTGCCCATTTTGGTAAACACGTCGGCTACGCGTTCGCGCATCTTGCGGGTGGCAATCTTCATGCCAAGACCGAATTCGGCAAAGTCTTCGAAGAGCGAGTTAGCCCATGCGGGACCGTGGCCGGCGGCATTGACGGTGTAGGGAGTAGAGGGCACGGAGCCTGAGTAGATCGACGAGCAGCCGGTTGCGTTTGCAATCATTTCGTGGTCGCCGAAGAGCTGGCTGATGAGTTTCACGTAGGGTGTTTCGCCGCAGCCCGAGCAAGCTCCGGAGAATTCAAACAGAGGAGTTGCGAACTGGCTGTTCTTGACGTTGAGCTTGGTGTCGACGAGGTTTTGCTTGCTGCTGACTTCTTTCACGCAGTAGTCCCATTCGTCCTGTTTGGGCAGCTGGCTTTCGAGGGGCACCATGCGCAGAGCTTTGACGCCTTTCTTGCCGGGGCATACATCGACGCAGTTGCCGCAACCGAGGCAGTCGAGCACGTCGACGGCCTGTACGAAGGTCATGCCTTTGAATGTCGGGCCGAGAGCCGGGATGGTTGTGAACTTGGCACCTTCCTGTTCCTGTGCGTCGAGAACGAAGGGACGGATGGCAGCGTGGGGGCAAACATAGGCACACTTGTTACACTGTATGCAGTTTTCGCTCAGCCATTCGGGAACAAACGAGGCAACGCCGCGTTTTTCGTAGGCTGCTGTGCCTTGCTGCCATGTTCCGTCGGGAATGTCCTTGAAGTCGGAAACCTTGAGCAGGTCGCCGTCCTGGGCGTTGATGGGACGGACAATGTCGTTGATAAATGCGGGGTCGTTGTTGGGAGCTTTGGGTTCGTCCTGGAGCTGTGCCCAAGCGGGATCGACGGTGAGCTGGTGGTATTCGCCGCCACGGTCAACGGCCTGGTTGTTCTTGTCTACAACGTCCTGGCCCTTCTTGCCGTAGCTCTTGACGATGAATTTCTTCATCTGCTCGATGGCGAGGTCAACAGGGATTACCTCGGTGATGCGGAAGAATGCGCTCTGGAGGATGGTGTTGGTGCGGTTGCCAAGGCCGATTTCCTGAGCAATCTTGCTGGCGTTGATGTAGTAGACGGTGATGTTGTGCTCGGCAAAGTAGCGTTTAACTTTGTTGGGCAGGTTCTTGGCCAGTGTTTCGCCTTCCCAGATGGTGTTGAGAAGGAAGGTGCCTCCGTCGCGCAGACCGCGTGTCACATCGTACATGTGCAGGTAGGCCTGGACATGGCAAGCCACAAAGTTGGGGGTGTTCACCAGATAGGTGGAGCGGATGGGCTTGTCGCCGAAACGAAGGTGCGAGCAGGTGAAGCCGCCCGATTTCTTCGAGTCGTAGGCGAAGTATGCTTGGCAATATTTGTTGGTGTTATCGCCGATGATTTTAACGGAGTTCTTGTTTGCTCCCACAGTGCCGTCGGCACCGAGACCGAAGAACTTGGCTTCGAAGGTGGAGGGGTCGCCAAGGGCGATTTCAGGCATAAGAGGCAGCGAGGTGAAGGTCACGTCGTCGACAATGCCGAGTGTGAAGTGGTCCTTGGGCATGGGCAGCGCGAGGTTCTCGTAGACGGCGAGAATCTGGGCCGGGGTGGTGTCTTTCGATGCAAGACCAAAGCGTCCGCCAACAATGACGGGGGCGTTTTCCTTGCCGTAGTAGCATTCTTTGACATCGAGGAAGAGGGGTTCGCCCGTTGCTCCGGGTTCTTTTGTGCGGTCGAGCACGGCAATGCGTTTGGCTGTCTTGGGCACAGCGGCAAGGAAGTGCTTGGCCGAGAAGGGACGGTAGAGGTGCACGGAAACGAGGCCGACTTTTTCGCCTTTTGCTACGAGGTAGTCGATGGCTTCCTGTATGGCCTGGGTGACAGAGCCCATGGCAATAATCACACGTTCGGCATCGGGAGCACCATAATAGTTGAAGATATGGTATTCGCGGCCGGTGATTTCGGAAATTTTGCCCATGTATTCCTCAACGATTTCGGGCACGGCGTTGTAGTGTTCGTTGCAAGCTTCGCGATGCTGGAAGAAAACGTCGCCGTTTTCGGCAAGGCCGCGGGCAACCGGAGCCTGGGGGGTGAGGCCGCGCTGACGGAAGCGTGATAGAGCTTCGCGGTCCAGCAGCGGTTCGAGGTCTTCTTGCTCAAGGGCTTCGATTTTCTGGATTTCGTGCGATGTGCGGAAACCGTCGAAGAAGTTGACAAATGGAACGCTCGATTTGATGGTGGCCAGGTGGGCAACACCGGCAAGGTCCATCACTTCCTGTACAGAACCTTCGGCAAGCATGGCAAAACCGGTCTGGCGCACCGACATCACGTCCTGATGGTCGCCGAAAATCGACAATGCATGCGATGCAATGGTTCGAGCCGAAACATGGAACACTGAGGGAAGAAGTTCGCCGGCAATTTTGTACATGTTCGGTATCATCAGCAGGAGGCCCTGCGATGCGGTGTAGGTAGTGGTGAGGGCTCCGGCCTGAAGTGAACCATGGACGGCACCGGCGGCACCGCCTTCCGACTGCATTTCCTGTACCAGGACAGTTTCGCCAAAAATGTTCTTACGACCTGCGGCTGCCCATTCGTCGACATATTCGGCCATGGTCGATGACGGCGTGATGGGGTAGATGGCGGCAACTTCAGAGAACATGTAGCTCACATGAGCTGCAGCCTGGTTGCCGTCGCAAGTCAAGAATTTCTTTTCTTTACTCATAGCGTTTTGTATATGGTTATATTGGGATTGTCGTAGGCAATCTTTTGTTAGAAGTGCAAAGTTAGCAATTTCCGCTTAATTATAACAGATATTTTGTCGAAAAGTGGAAGTTGATGGCTGGCGTTTTGTTTATTTAGCACTCTTTCTCGTTTGTGTAAATGTTCTTGTTGCTGTGGCATTGTGGCGCACTTTTGTTGTTTTATTTGTCATTTGTTTGCCCATTTCAAATAGTTTCTATATTTTTGCGCAGTGAAATTAAATTGATGTATCATTTCAATAATTCTGTCTGATGAAGAAATTCTACTTTCTTGCTGTTGCCCTTGTTGTGCTGGCTGCCAACTGGGCCGATGCTCGCCCGCAGTTCAAGCGTGTGCCATTCCGTGTTTCTCATCCATCGGCTGTCGAAGTGCAGTCAAAGGCCTCTGTTTCCAAACAACGGCGTGCTGCCGCCCCCGCCGGTAAATGGGTGGCTAAAACAATGGTCGAAAGCATGCCCGACGATATGGGCAACTGGTTTGAGGTGAGCCGTTACTCTTCGACATATACTCCCCAGGCTCTTCCTCTGTGTGATGTGATGGAAGATCTTTCGGGCGATATGGATACCAAATTCATGGTAACTGACTTCGAATATAATGCCGACGGCAAGAATACTCTGCAGCTGGTGTCGGCCGGCGACGACCTCCAGGCACTCGAAGCGGTTTCGAAATGGGAACGGTCCTACGACAGCCGTGTGCCGCAGCTTGTGACGGCCAGTGCTCACTACGACTTTTTCGACGGTGAATGGATGGTGGCCGGAAACGCCTATATCCGCGAAGTTGAACGCAATGAAGCCGGAAACATCACCGATGTTGTCTACAAAACACTCTATATGGGCGCTTACGAAGCTGTGCAGAAGGTGAATGTCACTTATGGCTCGGATGGCAAGGCCGAATCTATCACCGAGTGGCAGCTTGCCTACGACGACAATTTCCAGGAATATTGGAAAGAAGGATACTCCTTCCGTGACTGCAAATGGGTGCAGACCGATGGTCAGCTTTGGTCGCTGGACTATGTTTTCGAGGGAGAAAACAAAATTGCTTCGTTCACCGAATATTCCGAAGGCGAGCTAATTGGCGATATGACGGTTACCTACTCAGCCGATGGTTTTGAAACGTTCATGAACTGCGAAGAGCAGGGTTTTACCACCGGACAAAAGTGGACCGACCTTGAAAATGGTGGTTTTCTCAGTGTCGTAAATGTGGCATTAGTCGGCGAGGAAGAACCATTGATGTATACGGTAGAAATCCAGGAATTCGACACTTTCGGAAATTCGATAAAGGCAATTGCATTCGACTATTTTGTGGGCGAAGACCAGCCTTACGAAATTTATCAATGGGAGAATGCCGTTTCAAGCTACGATGCTAACGGATGCCCCGTAAGTGTGGAGATTTCAACCTTCTATCCCGCAGAGGATGAAGACGAATGGTTTGCTCCGGCACGCAAAAAAGCTCCTGAATTCAGCTTCGACGTACCTCCGGTCGAGGGCGTATGGGAAAATCTTGCCAAATTCGAATTTTCCGATTTTGAATATATCACCACTACCGGCGTTGGTAGCATCGAGGCAGACAAAAATGCAGCTGTCGAATACTTTACCATCGACGGCCGCAAGGTCGACAATCCGTCGGCCGGGCTGTATATCCGCCGTCAGGGTTCCATGGTTTCCAAGGCCGTGGTCCGTTAGAAATATCCGACCTCTAATCATGCAATGCCATTGGCTCCCATAGGGCTGGTGGCATCGTTTTTTTGCCGAGGCACAAACCTTTGAAGCGTCTGGGCTGTCCCCTTTTGCATAAGCGCCCTTGTTTAGTCATATTATGAGCTCTTCACAAGTCTTATGCGTCAATGCGGCATTATTGATTTAAATAACAAGACAGTCGCTTGGCGGGCAAGCGACTGTCTGTAATTTTAACATTAGAGTTAGTTGGCAGGTGTCCATTTGCATCGAACCGGCGACACGATGGCGCCTTCTTTTTTGAGTTCGGCCATCGCTTTGTCTACAATTTTGCGGTCGAGGCCTGTTAGTTCGGCAATTTTGCCGGCGTTGAGGGGTTCTCCGGCTTTGCGCATAGCTTCAAGTACGGTGTTCTTTTCGTCCATAATGTTTTTATTGTATGTTATGTTGTTCAGTTATCATCTAACGCTTTCTTGGGGCAGAAAGTTGAATATCAAACGAGGATCAACGGGTATTCCGCGGAAGCGTGTTTCGAAATGGAGATGCGGCCCGGTTGAATTTCCGCTGTTGCCGCCAAGTCCCACCGGCTGTTGGCGAAGCAGCCGCTGTCCCTCGACAACTGTAACTTGCTCCAAGTGGCCGTAGCGGGTCTCTATGCCTTGGGCATGGCGCACAACAACGTAATGTCCGTATCCGTCGCCGTCGTAAGCAATTTTTTCTACTACTCCATGAAGCGGCGTGCGCACTGTGTCGCCTTTATGCATGCTTATGTCTATGCCCATGTGCGGACGGTGAAATTCTTCGCGGTAGCCGAATTCCGAACTAATATGTTGCCCTTTTTTGATATAAAAAACACCTTGCAAGCCGGGTGTGCGGCTTGCAAGGTGGATGCTTGCTGTATGCTGGTTATAGCCTGATTGATAGAAGTCTTCCTCGGCGTAAGCTTTCGATATATAGTCGAGAGCTTTTATACCTTTGTTGGGTGCGGCGGGTCGCTCGGTTTCAATGATGAAATTGAGTGCCCCTTGGGGATCGGCTGCCGAGGCTTCGCTTGCGAGCATGCTCGCAGTCATCGCTAAAAGACTTGCAATCCGCTTCAATTTTGTTCTTCCGCTGCGGCTTTTTGCTTGGTCTTGAAGTCGGCAAGCATGGGTTGCAGGAAGAGCATCCATGCTGCGCAGGCGGCAAAGCCTAAGAAAGTGAAACCAATAAGGATGAACAGTTTGCGCGGACCGGCAGGTTTGACAGGTACGGTAGCCGGCGATATTACAGCATAGACCGGTGTGTTTTCCTGAACTTTGGCCAGTGCGCTCTGAACCTGCTGCGAGGTCTGGTTGTAGATGCTGAAAGCAAGTGTCGCTTCGTTTTGAAGTCGGTCCCGCATGGTTTGGGCCGAGTGCAGGGCCAGTCCCTGGTTGCGGTCGAGATAGTCGGCAAGCTTTTGCTGGGCTTCAAAGTAGTTCTTTTTGGCTTTTTCGTTGATTAGCTGGGCATATTCGAGGTCGTTGCGGGCCTTGTTGGTGCGATAGTCGGTGATGTAGTCTTTCAGACGAGTTGTCACTGTGTCGGCAACAAGGGCGGCTACCAGGGGATCTTGCATTTTGACAGCGATGCTCACCACCATGGTTTTTTGGTCGGTGGAGGCGGTGATGCGTTTGTTTAGGCCCTCTACAAGCAATGTTTCATCTTTGGTAAGCTGGAAATTGTTGAGAACATGCCCGTCGCCTGCTTCGTCGCTACTGGTGAAAAGACCTATGATTTTGCCGGGAAGACCCAGAATAACGCTCCACCATGGACTTGAGGTCTCTTCGTCCATATACTGCTGCAAAGTCATGGTTTTGCTGTCTTCTCCGCTTGTTTTAACCTCCATGCTGAAAAGACTTGTCATGAATGGTATCGAGCTGACTACGTCGGGGTAGAGCTGAGGATAGACGGCATCCATGCCGGGCTGGGCACCGCCGCCGAGGCCGGCCATAGAGGCCAATGCCGAAAGACCGCCCGAGGCAGCCTTGCCACCGAGCATTTCGGGGGCAAGTGTAACGCCGGCATTGTATTCGCGTGGTATGCTGAAAGCTACTACTAAGCCAACCACGGCACCCACAATGCTCCATTTAATGAGTTTTTTGCGGTTTGCCAACAACTTAGTGGCAATTTCCATGAAGTCGATGGAGTTTTCTTCTTCGACTTCGTCATATTTCATATTTTCTTCCTGCATATCGTTGATCACTTAAACATGTTGGTGATTGTGGCTGCCATGGCCGCAACCGACGAGAAGCTGGTGGCAAAGGAGAGTACCTTGGTCCAGTCGGTCTTGTTCTTCGACTTCGACGGCACGATAATCTGGCAGCCCGGTTCGATGGGCGTGCTGCCTTTTACTTTAGCAACCGTACCGTTAAGATATACAACGAAGGCTTTGCCTTTCTTGGCGTTGGAGCCATAGCCGCCGGCCTGTTCTATATAATATTTGTAGTTTTTACCCGGAACATATACCACGGCGTTGGGGAACATCACATCGCCCGATATTTTGACTACGCTCTGTTCTTCGGGTATGAAGAGACGGTCGCCGGCTTTCATCACTATGTCGTAGGTCGAACCGGGGTTGGCAAGAGCTTTCTCCATGTCGATACCTACATTATAGGTGTTCGACACTTGGATTTTACTCAGGGCTATCGAGTCGCCAGTACCTTCTTTACTGTTGGACTGGGCCATACGCAGGGTTGCGCGGCGTGCTGCAATTTCCGATTCCGAAAGTTGACGTTCAAGGTGTGCGCCTCGGATATATGCACCGTCAATGATGCCGCCGGCTCGACGTACGATGTCCGACAGACGTTCGTTGCGGCGTTGCAGCACGTAGGAGCCTTCAAAGAGCACTTCGCCGCCAATCGAAACACTTTCTTGTGCCGAATAGCCGGGGCTCTTGCGGACTATCACCTGGTCGAAGGGTTTGAGGAGGAAGCCTTTGCTGCTGCCAGCTGCAAGACCGTTTTCAATCGATACTGTGAAGATGTGCGACAGCTGCTGTGTGGCTTCGGTAGCATCAGGATCGACGATGCGGCGTGCTATGTCCACTCGGGCTGTCGATGCGCCTTCGGCAAGGCCGCCGGCCATCATTATGAGGTCTTCTACCGTGGTATAGTCGGCGAAGGGATAGGTGCCGGGGTCGTTGACCATGCCGCTGATGTTGAATGCTCCGCGACGTTCGAGGTCCTGGATGCTTTGGATTTCGAGAATGTCGTTGCGTTTGAGAATAATATCGTCTGAGGTGCCGTTGAGAATGTTATTCAAATCTACCGACATCACTTGCAACTGGAGATCCGGGCCTTCACGGTAGAGGAGGACACGGTCGGTGTAAGCATTTTCCATCAAACCGTCTGCCTTGCGGATAAGGTCGCTGATGGTCTGCAAGTCCTGTCCCAGGGCAAACATGCCGGGACGGTAGACGGCACCGCGGAGTTGTACACGGTTGGAATAGCGGTCGAGAATGGTGCCTACGGTGAGCACGTCGCCGTCTTTGAGTTTGTAGGAATCGAATTCGCCTCGTTCAATGTTGTAGAGTTCGTTCTCTGTTTCGCTGGGGCGGTTCAAACGCACCATGCCCGAATAGGCATCGCCCGAAAAACCACCGGCAAAGTCGAGAATGTTTTTCACTGTTTCTCCCGGTTTGATTTCGTAGAACATGGGGCGCTTCACATTGCCGTTGACATTGACAAGCTGTTCGTAGGGCGGTACGATAATCACATCGCCTTCTTCAAGACGGATGTTGCCCTTGGTTTTGCCATTGAACAGATATTCGTAGATGTCCACTCCTGCTATTTTCTTGTTGTTGCGCAGCACTTGGATGTTACGAAGCGAGCCTATATCGTTGATGCCGCCGGCATTATAGAGGGCATGGAAAACTGTCGAGAATGGCGACATGCGGTAGGTGCCCGGTGTGGCTACTTCGCCAAGTATGTCTACCGAAATGGACCGTACCTGCCCCAGTGTGAGCTGGATGTCGGTTTCCTGGTCTGATACACCGGCATATTTGCGGGCAAATGTGCTTTTGAGGTGTTTGGATGCCTCGCTGATTGTCATTCCGTTGAGGTAGACAGGGCCGAGTTGCTTGATCATTATGCTGCCCTCGGGCGATATTACCTCGCGGAGGTGATCCTCTGAATTGCCCCAGATGTCTATCATCACTTCGTCGCCGGGGCCAAGACGGTAGTTCTGCGGAGTGGCAAGGTTGTCGCTGGGCTCGAAGGTCAGTGACTGTGAATTGAACACTTTGTGTCCGTAGATTTCGCGTCCTTTGGTGGCGGCATTCTGCACGGGCGCTACCCTGCGTGATGCGCCGGGGGCAGTGGCGCCTACTACGTTGTGTGTACGGTCGTCGTCAATAACAACGGTTTCAGTCATTGGCTCTGCTGCGTTTTGACCGGCTTCGTACTGTGCTTTGATTCGTTCGGCCTGTTCAGGTGTTACTCCTTTGGCTAAAAGTTCCTTCCCTATCTGGCGTTCTGTTTTGCCGGAACCGGCCTGCTGCTTGATGTAGTCTATCACTTCCTGGTCGGTGATGGCCGAAGCCACTAACGATGCCATTATGAAGGCAGACAGCAATAATCGCTTAGCTTTCATCTAATTACTAAAATATGCTCAAATAAATTACTTATTCAGTTGTGTTGCGAAATGTGATTGTATCTTATCGCTGTGTCGCTTATGTTGCGCTATGCGCACAATTCTGCGCGCAAAGTTAGCCATTTTTGTTGAGTTATACAACTTTTTTTCATCATCCTACATTATTAATATACTATAGGATATATTTTTCATAATAACGCTGCTAATTACCCGGTCCCTACTGTCTCATAGGACATGTGCGACAAATCCGATGCGCCCGATAATTGCGACTTGTTCGGCTGATACGGCAGTCATGCGCCATAAGCCGCTGTCAC
>CAJUAR010000006.1 GCA_910584495.1 uncultured Muribaculaceae bacterium | reverse complement strand
TAACACTTCTAACTTATAGTTTTAACATATGCACCAGGATTTCGGATTGAGCCCATCCCGGCATCTATAGGCATCGGAACTATGTTTCGTTTATCTACGGAACCCAGCTGGGTTCTCGATGGTAATTCTACAAACAATTTACCTGGAGCGGCTCTGATGAAAACTATTACTTGAACAAAACCGGTGATAAGCCGTAAGATGAGCAAAGCGAAAGCTCTACGGCTATGTTCAACCATCTCGAGACTCAAATCAACTTCCGCCTCCACAAACGGCTCAACCTCACCGGAGGCATTGACTCCTGCCGCAGAGTGACGAACTACGACATGGTTGTCCACAACATCAAGCCTCTCACACCAAGCAGCCAGATAAGTCTGCACATAATGCCCCTCTACAAATTCTAACAAAGCCCGAAGGGATAACCTCCGGGCTTTGTCGCAGTGTTATTATGTTGGAAGAATTAGATCCAGCGAGTATAAGCGAAGTCCTGACGATGAGGCAGCTCAGGATTCTTGGGATAGATACGGAAACCATAGCGGAATACGCCGGCATCACGCATCTTCGATGTAAGGTCGTAGGTCACCTGGTTACCTTCTTGCTTAACGACTTTGAACTGTTCGGTGCGGACAAACGATTCGACACCGTCTTCCTGACGGAAGACAACGAGTTCGAGGCCGAGGTCACGTTCAAGGCCGTTGGTGTCGACAGTTACTTCCACATGGAAGCTGTCGCCGGTATTGGATGCGTTAAGTTCGCCGCTGTGGGTAAAGTTAACAACCTTGACACCATCCCATGCTTGCGCAACTTTTTCTTTCCATGTCACAATAGATTTGGCGAGCTGGAAGTTGTCGGCCTTAAGGCGTTCGCTGCGTTTTGCTTCTTTGTCGTAGAAACGGCTGATATAGTCGTCAATCATACGTTTCATCGTGAAGTGAGGTGCGATGTCACCAATCGAGCCTTTGATGTACTGAATCCACTTGGGCGAGTAGCCTGCCGAGTTCTTTTCGAAGTAGAGAGGAATGATTTCGTTCTCAAGCATCGAGTAGATAGTGGCGGCATCGAGTTTGTCCTGCTGTGCCTGGTTGGTGAAAGTGCGCTTGTCAGTGAGCGCCCAGCCGGCACGTTCGTTGAAGCGGTAGCCTTCGTACCACCAGCCGTCAAGAACCGAGAAATTGAGCACGCCGTTCATTTCGGCCTTTTCGCCCGATGTACCGGAAGCTTCGAGAGGACGAGTGGGGGTGTTGAGCCAAATGTCGACACCGGTAACAAGACGTTTTGCCACAATCATGTTGTAGTCTTCCAAGAAGATAATCTTGCCCAGGAACTGAGGCATACGGCTGATTTCTACAATGCGCTTGATCAGGTCCTGTCCGGCACCATCGGCGGGATGGGCTTTGCCGGCAAAGATGAACTGCACGGGGAACTTCTCGTTGTTGACAATCTTGGCCAGACGGTCGAGGTCGGTGAACAGAAGGTGAGCGCGTTTATAGGTTGCAAAACGACGTGCAAAACCAATAATCAGGGCATTTGGATTGATGCGGTCTACAATGCTCATCACCGACGAAGGATCGCCCTGGTTGGCAAGCCATTTTTCTTTGAAATCGCGACGTACGAAATTAATGAATTTGTTCTTGAGGGCCACACGCATGTTCCAGATATCCTGGTCGGGAACATCAAAGATGCCCTTCCATGCATTTGTATCGCTTTGGTTCTCAAAAACCTGTGGGCCAAGAACATTAGAGTAGAATTCTTTCCATTCCGAGGCAGCCCATGTCGGCATGTGAACACCGTTTGTCACATAGCCCACGTGGCTTTCTTCCCAGGAATATCCCTTCCAAATGCCGGCAAACATTTTCTTGGACACTTCGCCGTGGAGCCAGCTCACACCGTTTGCTTCCTGGCAAGTGTTAAGAGCGAACACACTCATGGAGAAACGTTCGTTGGTATCGGGATTTTCTCGACCCATGTTCATGAGGTCGTTCCAGCTGATACCCAGTTTGGCGGGGTATTCACCCATATATTTTCCAAAGAGGCCTTCGTCGAAGTAGTCGTGGCCGGCAGGAACGGGAGTATGCACAGTATAAAGCGATGAAGCGCGCACCAGTTCAAGAGCAACGTTGAAATCAAGGTGGTCGTTCTGCACATATTCAACAAGACGCTGCAGGTTGAGAAGTGCAGCATGGCCTTCGTTGCAGTGATAGAGCTGAGTTTTGATACCCAGACGACGGAGCATTATAATACCGCCAATACCGAGGAGATACTCCTGTTTGATACGGTTTTCCCAATCGCCGCCGTAGAGTTTGTGAGTGATGGGACGGTCGAACTCGCTGTTCATGTCAAAGTCCGTATCCATCAGGTAGAGTTTCATGCGGCCTACATTGACACGCCAAACATGGGAGTAGATTATGCGGCCGGGATAGGGCACTTCTACAATCATTGGGCGACCGTCTGCCTCGAACACTTGCTCGATGGGCAGCTGGTTGAAGTTCTGGGGCTCGTAGTTGGCAATCTGCTGGCCGTCAACGCTTAGGGTCTGAGTAAAGTAGCCATAACGATAGAGGAAACCTACAGCGGTCATGTCGATGTGGCTGTCCGATGCTTCCTTGATATAGTCGCCGGCAAGCACGCCGAGACCTCCGGAATAGATTTTCAAGCAGTTGCAAAGACCATATTCCATCGAGAAATACGAAATAGATGGAACATCCTTGCGAACAGGCTGTTTCATATACTCCTTGAAGTCGGCATATACATGGTTGATAGTGGCCATGAGGACTTCGTCGGCAAGAATTTCGGCTATGCGCTCGGAAGAGAGCTGCTGAAGAAGCATAACAGGATTTTCACCTGTCTTTCGCCAAAGATCGGGGTTAAGAGTGCGGAACAAGGTCTTGGCCTCGCTGTTCCAAACCCACCAAAGATTCTTTGCCAGCTCTTCGAGAGGTTTGAGCTGGTGAGGAAGCTCGGCTTTGACAGTAATGTCGTGCCATACAGGCGCGTTAGTGTTGCTTACTGAGAGTTTCATATTATTACTTGAAGTATTGTTCACTTTATGGTGCGCATATCGCGGTTGCTCAATGCAATGCAATATGCATTATCGTAGTATTTGATAAAATCTTTCCATTGAGCCATGGCGGCTGTTTCCTTGGCTGCCGCACGGATGCTTTTCACATCTTTGCCCTTGGGAGCCAGCGATGAAAAACTGGTAAGCGCATCCGCAATTGCATCGACAACAGTTTGGTAGTTGTTGTCGTTTCGTTCAACTACCACTACTCCGCCCTTTTCGAGCCCCTGACGGCCATTTTCCTCGGCCCAGCATCCGAAGCCCGAAAGGTTTGTGGTGATTGTGGGCACACCGAAAGCCACGCTTTCGAGGGGCGTATAACCCCACGGTTCATAGTACGAGGGGAACACCGTCATATCCAGGCCGGGAAGCAGCTGGTAGTAAGACATGTTCAGGATTCCGTCGAAACCATCGAGATAGCTCGGAACATAAACTACGCAAACTTTAGAAGCCGCATCATTGACAAAACCAAGGCGATGGATGTTCTGCACTATCGGATCTTCCGCGTAGTTGTTCAGTCTGTGAGTGATTACAGGGTCGGAAAGACGGCCATGCTGGCGATGTTCGATATTTTCGGCCAGATCGGAACGTACTCCCGCACTCCAGCCCGGAACGAGCACGAAGGCTAGAATCGGGCGAGCAAGCTGCCTTTCGGACAGTTTCTTGAGCGCATCAAGATATACATCGTAGCCCTTGTTTCGAAATTCGAGGCGTCCCGATGTTGCTACAATCAACGTGTCATCGCTAAATTCGTTGCCGGTTAGCGACTCGGCAACATCGATAAAACGTCGACGGGCTGCTGCTCGTGCAAGGTCATATTTTTTACCGACAGGGACAAAATTGGGTTCAAAGCCATTGGGGGTCACCTCTTCGGCTTTTTTCTCAAGGAGCTGGCCGGCTTCGCGCGAGGTTACATCGCTCACAGTTGTAAAACAGTCGGCCTGCCAGGCAGCTGCTTTTTCAAGCGAATGTTTGCTCTGCATATTGAGCTCGGCTGCCATCTGGTCGCCGTTATAAGCTTGCAGATATGAATACAAGGGCTTGCCGTTGCCACAGATACTGCGGCCGATACTTGTTGCATGTGTGGTGAACACCGTGGCAATCTGTGGCATGTCGGCCTTGAGAGCAAGGAGACCCATTGCAGTTGTCCACTCGTCGAAATGAGCCACAACTTTGTCTGGGGCTGTGCCCGAAGCCTCTACCAAAGCTTTGATTACTGCTGCTGCCGCACGTCCGAATGCGCAACCTTCATCATAATCGCCATATGCATGCAGCGAATCTACTTTATAAAGATCCCACATTCTGCTATAGTCGGCATCCTTTGTTTTATACATGCCGTCGAACTTGACGAGCACAGCCAGCGGCTTGCCGGGAATGTCCCAACGCCCCACTCTGACATCGACACCCGCAGGGAACATAGCCTTACGAGCAATACGATCAAGAGCTGTGTTGGTTTCAATCAAATATGGTGAAGGATTATCAGATGTCCAAACATCCGGTCCGATAAAAATCACCCTATCCTTAAATTGCTCTTTGAGAGTTTTTGCCTTAGTTGAAAGGACGGCATATATGCCTCCTATTTTGTTGCAAACCTCCCAACTTGTCTCAAAAAGTAATTCTATTTCCTGTTTGCAATTATCCATAAATTATGTATCGTTGCTTTTGAAAGTGCAAAGGTAGCGATTTTTTTTGGAAAATTCAAATTAATCTTCAAGCATTCACGGCTTTTGCCATGAGCACTGCCATCTCCTCGGCCATTTTACGTGCTGCATTTCCTGCAGCCTGGGCATAGTCCGGACCGTTTGAGGCAAAGATAATCCCTCGGGAGCTATTCACAAGAAGGCCACACTCATCGTTGAAACCGGCCATGGTCACTTCCTCAAGGCTGCCCCCCTGGGCACCCACACCGGGGACGAGAAGGAAATGGCGTGGAACGATGGTGCGTATGTTCTGTATGTATTCGGGACGGGTAGCACCCACTACATACATTGTGTCGACCGGCGAGCCCCAATGGCGCGAGCGACGAAGCACACGCTCGTAGAGTGCCACACCTTTTTCATCCTTCACCATTTCGAAATCTGTGGCCGAAGGGTTCGAGGTAAGTGCCAGAATCACGGCCCACTTGTCTTCATAAGCAAGGAAAGGCTTCACTGCATCTTCGCCCATATATGGGTTCAAGGTGCAAGCATCAAAATTCATGGCTTCGAAAAATGTGCGGGCATACTGTTTGGCGGTGTTGCCTATGTCGCCTCGTTTGGCATCGGCAATCACAAACTGGTCGGGATAGTTTGCCTTGATATACAACACAATTTCTTCCAGGGCTGCAATGCCTTTTGCTCCGAGACTTTCGAAGAAGGCAAGATTCGGTTTGTAGGCCACAGCATAAGGTGCGGTGGCATCGACAATGTCTTTGCAGAATTTTGTAACGCGTTCGTGGTCTTCGCCTTCGAGGCATGCCGGGAGTTTTGCCGTGTCCGGGTCAAGCCCCACGCACAGGAACGACCCTTTTTCAAATATGTGTTCTACTAATTCGGTCCGTTTCATTTATATAGTTTTATTATGTTATTTCTTAAATAAATATCCTTCAATATTAATTGATGTCTTGGTGTAATCATCTGTTCTGAAATTGGTGATTACAAGCATATAATGTCCTTTTTCATTGTCCATCAGGCTTATGGGAGCAAAGCAATCAGACTTACCCAGCGATTTAAGGCTGTCAACAGGCAGTGTCACGCTGGTAGAGTCGTTGATTGAAAAGTTTTCCAATCCTCCATCGGTCTTTTCTGCAACATTGCCGGAGATTTTTACAAATTCCACAGAAGCATAACCTTCGGGAAGTGCCACAGGCTCGCAGTTTCTTTCAAAACCCAGAGATTTTGTATACACTTCCTCGCATTCATTCTCTATTCTCCACTTGCTGAGCTTATCTGCCGAAATCACTATATCGGCAACTGCTCGATGGTCGCTCAAGTCATCGAGATACTCCAGATCCGAAGCTATCGATTCGACGGTTTCTCTATCCTGCACCTTAAGTGCTTCAATTAGTTCAGGATATGAAATGGGGAAAGACTGTACTCCTATAGCCTCAAGACGCTCTTTCACATTTTCCCGCACTTTATTGATGGAAATTGTGCAATAATTAGCTCCGGGAATGACGGATGTTGCCAAAAAGACGATGGCAAACGAACTTGCCACAAGATTGAGTTTGGGCATGCGACTGGCAATCATATAGATAGCGACTCCATAGGCCCATATGTTAAATGTTGCCACATAGAGGCGACTGGCAGTGATGCCATATTGCCCTATGCGGTAGAATATGGCCACACTCATCAGCACAAGCAGAGGCAGCATCAATGCAGGAATATACTTTATGGCAAGTGCCGCTATCCTTTTCGACGAATCCTTTGTGGATGCATTGCATATAAAACCTTGCAATCCATAGACAATGAGAAGGCAAACCGAAACAAGTCCGATTACCATCCAGCAGACATTGCCAATAGGCAAATCCCATGTCACGAGAATTTTTAGTCCATAGACATATAACAACAAGGTATAAAGCAGCGCCAACGGCAGCAGAACATTTTTTGAAAAAATGGCCAACAAAGGTTTGTGATTGTCGCAATCTTCATTTTCCAAACGCTCGCTGTCGGGAAGAAAGCATAATGTTACCATGGCAGGAAGTGCGGCTGCAAACAAAACAATGCAACTCATCAGCATGCGCGATGACGACAAAGAGAAAAGGAGGGAAATCGTCCCATAGATGATGTTGACAAAAACTCCCATCACAATGAAAAGCAGAAACCCTACCGCAGCTGCACCAACAACACCACAGGAGTAGGTCCACTGCAGCTTGATTGAAGAACGACGTACGGCCGGCACAAATATAATTGCAACAACAGCCGCAATATAAGCCGCCGAATAGCCCACGCCGTCAGCTATCGTCAAATCGGCATTGCAAAAATACAGATAGCAGAAGTTGGCGAAAATCAACGCCAGAACCACCATCTGCCACAATAGGCTGCGTTTTCGCATCTTGAGAAATTCGCACCACAGGTATGATGCCAGCGAGAGCAATGCTCCCAACGACAAGCTCACCCATGTTGCACATTCAAGATATTCTGGCATTCTTTTCTTCCATATGCACACCAGACCGAACAGAGCGAGAAGGCAGATATACACAATTGTGAAAGCAAAACGATGGCATACTTTGGCAAGTTCCGCCTGGAGCCCCCGTGGCGAAAACATCTGTGTTATGCGTCCCTTTTTAGGCGGTTGAGGTATATTTGCTTCCATATTATTGCGATATTTAATCAGAGTTCTGCAACCTTTAGTTTCTCGGCATTCTCCGCAATAATTAGATGGTCGATTACATCTTGTATGTCACCGCCTACAAAAGCCTGAAGATTATAGATGGTGTAATTGATGCGATGGTCGGTGATGCGTCCCTGCGGGTAATTATATGTCCTGATTTTGGCCGAACGGTCGCCGGTGCTCACCATTGTTTTGCGACGCGAGGCAATGTCGTCGACATATTTTTGGTGTTCTTTATCATATATAAAAGTTCGCAGACGGCTCAGAGCGCGTTCTTTGTTTTTAGGCTGGTCGCGCGTCTCGGTACATTCAATAAGAATTTCCTCGGTGATGCCGGTATTTGGATTCTTCCACATATACCTCAGGCGCACACCCGACTCCACCTTATTCACATTCTGACCGCCGGCGCCTCCCGAACGGAATGTGTCCCACTTGATTTCGCCCTCGTTGATTTCAACATCAAATGCTTCAGCTTCGGGAAGAACGGCAACAGTCGCAGCCGATGTGTGTACACGACCCTGGGTCTCTGTAGCCGGTACACGCTGCACGCGGTGCACTCCGCTCTCATATTTGAGTGTGCCATATACACCCTCTCCTGTCACCGAAAGTACAACTTCTTTGTAACCACCGGCAGCGCCTTCGCTTGCCGAAGTGATTGCAACATTCCATCCTTTGCTCTCGCAGTATTTCATATACATCTTGCAAAGGTCTCCGGCAAAAATTGCAGCCTCGTCGCCGCCTGTTCCTCCGCGAATTTCAAGTATTGCGTTCTTGGAATCTTCCGGGTCGGCAGGGATAAGCTCTATTTTGATTTGTTCTTCGAGTTTGGGCAGTTCCTCCGTCGAGCTTTCAAGTTCTTCCTTGGCCAGCTGTTTCATTTCTGCATCGGTTTCGTTGGCCAGCACGTCTTTGGCCTCATCTATGTTGGAGGTTAGCCTGCGATAACGGCGCGTCAATGACACAAGGCGTTCCATGTCCTTGTATTCTTTCGACAGACGAACATAACGCTTCATGTCGGCAATGACATCAGGATCGGTAATAAGCGTGGCTAATTCGGCAAAACGGGCCTCGATTCCATCGAGCCGTTCGAGCAGCGGATATTCGGACATGTTCAGTTATCTTGTTTTATTGCGCGAAGTTACGCATTTTTTACCATATATCAAAACCGAGGGGCGGCAAGTTTTGCTTGCCGCCCCTCAAAAGGTTATGACTATGCTTGGCTCCAATCAGAGTTTGCGCTGTTTCACGCTTTTGAGCTTAGCTTCGTCGTTGAGGTTGTAATAGATTGACTCCAGATAGTTGAGCGTATCCATATTGTCGGGATCGACGGAGTAGGCGTTCTCAAGAGCCTCTGCAGCTTGAAGAAGGACGGGGCGAATTTTCGATTCGAACACTGCGTTGTATTCCGACTGCAGTGTGGGCGCGCCATCAATCAGAGTATATGCTTCTGCAGCAAGGATGTGGCCGTAGTCGAAGAGGGCTTTGGCGTTTTTGGGGTCGAGCTGGATTGCCTTGGCATAAGCTTCTTTTGCCTTGGCACTCTCGTTGTGGTTTTCGTAGAGGACACCAAGCACATCGTAGTACTGTGCATTGTTGGGATTCTTTTCAATAGCCTGGTTGATAGCTTTGAAAGCGTTGTCAAAGTCTTTGCGCTGCAGGTAGTAGTTGGCAATCTGCTGGATGTACATGTCGTCTTCGTGGCCGAAAAGGGGAAGAGCTTCTTCCGAGTATTTGAGCACAGCTTCGTTGTCGCCGATAATCGAGGCGAGAGCAATCATGTTGTCGTAGACAGCTTTTTTGTTATAGCCTGCATTTTTGGCATTTTCAAAGGCTTTAAGGGCGTTTTTATTGTCCTCAGTCTGCCATGCTGCAAGCCCCTGGTTGTAGTAGACATTGGGAAGGATGGAATCGGGAACATAAGCCGGATTGGTCTTCACAATTTCCTTTATCGCCTTGGGGTTGCTGCCGATGGCTGCATACACGCCCCATGCCTCATAAGCCTTGGGGTATTTGCCGGCAAGGTAGTAGATCACTGCAGTTTGGTCGAAGTCGTTAAAGTGACCCGAAAGGATATTGATAATGTCTTTGGAGTATTTTGGCTTGATTTTACCTTTTGCATCAGGCATGCTGTCGAGAGGCAGAGCCTTCGTCAGATAGCCGTAGGCTTCGAGAAGCTGGTCGCACATGGCAATGGAGTCTTTGCCGTTGAGCTGGCCGAGAGCGCGTTTGGCGAGCTGGGCGTCGTACTGCTGCACGTAGGCCTTGCCGGGGACATAGTAGGTCTGGGCGAGCTTTTCGGTTTCAGGATTGGTGAAGGCCGGAGTGATCATTTTCACAACCTCTTCGCCGGATTTGTTGGCTTTCATAGCACGCTCAGCTTCTTTCACCACGTTAAGCTGGGCCGATGCTCCAAGAGCAAAGGCTGCCGCCATGAACATTAACGCGAATTTCTTCATTTTCGTTGGTATTATGTTGGTTTGTATATGATTATTCATTCTCATTTTCTTCGGAGCTGTCATCGTCAGTGTCCGTTTCATCAATTTCCTGCTCTTCGTCCTGCAGTTCTTCTTCAGGAATTTCGGGCAGTTCCTCGGCATCGACAAGCACTTTTTCGGTCTCTTCCTCGGGGTCGGCATCCACACAGCAAACAGAGGCAATGGAATCGCCGCGTTTTGAAAGGTTGATGATGCGCACACCCTGTGTGGCACGTCCCATCACACGAATATCAGCCACATGAACGCGAATCACAACACCGGAACGGTTGATAATCATCAGGTCCATATCGTCGTTGACACTCTGGAAGCCAATGAGATCGCCGGTCTTTTCGGTGACATTGATGGTCTTCACACCACGCGCGCCACGGTTTGTAATTCGGTAGCTGTCCAGGAGCGAACGTTTGCCATAACCTGTCTGCGAAAGCACCAGCACCGTATTGTCGGTGTTCTGAGGCACGGCGATCATGCCCACAACAGCATCGTCGGTACCTTCGTCTATGCGCATGCCGCGGACACCCGCCGACACGCGGCCCATGGCACGGAGCTTGTCCTCGTTGAAACGGATTGCACGTCCATGGCGATTAGCCATGAGAATCTCGCAATTGCCGTCGGTCACCTCAACGCCTATCAGGCTGTCGCCCGGACGGATGACAATGGCTTTTTTACCCTTTGCAAGCACGCGTGCATATTCGCTGAGGAGTGTCTTTTTGATTTGACCCTGCTGTGTGGCAAATACCAAATAGTGAGTCGATGTATACTCGGGGTTTTCAAGCTCACGACAGCGTATGTATGCACGCACACTGTCGCCCTGCTCTATGTTAAGCAGATTCTGCAATGCTCGGCCTTTGCCTGTCTTTGCCCCTTCGGGAAGCTCGTAGACACGCATCTTGTACACAAGGCCGCGATCGGTGAAGAAAAGCATGAAGTCGTGGAGCGAGGCTGTATAGATATGCTCTATAAAGTCGGAATCGCGTGTAACGGAGCCTCGCGACCCCACCCCTCCTCTGTTCTGTGCACGGAAATCAGCCAAAGGTGTGCGCTTGATATATCCAAGGTGCGAAATGGTGATAATCGCATCTTCATCAGCATAGAAGTCAACTGCATTGAGGTCTGAGGCGGCATATTCTATAGTGGTGCGCCGGGCATCGCCATATTTGTCGCGAATCTCGCGCAGTTCTTTTTCTATAAGGGCTCGCATCACGTTCTCATCGGCAAGGATAAGGTCCAATTCGGCAATGCGTTTGTGAATCTCATCAATGTCGTTACGAAGCTCGTCAACAGCCAGATTGGTGAGGGCTCGCAGTCGCATGTCCACAATGGCCTGTGTCTGTTCGGGAGAAAGAGCAAAGCGTTCGCCCAAAGTGACACGTGCTGCCTCGGCGGTCTTGCTGCCTCGGATAATAGCAATCACCTCTTCGATGTTCTGCACTGCGATCATCAAGCCTTCGAGTATATGGGCCTTCTCGTGGGCTTTGCGAAGCTCGAACTGAGTGCGCCGTGTAACAACGTCCTTGCGATGGTCGTTAAATGCCTGGATGAGCTCTTTGAGATTGAGCGTTTTGGGGCGTCCGTGAACCAGGGCCACATTGTTGACGCTGAACGACGACTGCATGGCAGTGAGCTTATAGAGCTTGTTGAGAACAACGTTGGAGTTGGCATCCGATTTGAGAGTGATAACCACTCGCATGCCGTCGCGGTCGCTTTCGTCGTTCACATTGGCAATGCCGTCGATTTTCTTTTCAATAACAAGGTCGGCAATACTCTTGATGAGTTCGGCGCGGTTAACGCCGTAGGGTATTTCGGTGATTACAATCAGTTCGTGCTCGGCTTTTTGCTCTATCTCGGCTTTGGCGCGTATCACTATGCGGCCACGACCGGTTTCGTATGCTTCGCGAACACCGTCGTATCCATATATTATACCTCCGGTGGGAAAGTCGGGAGCAATGACATATTTCATCAGGTCGCTCACCTCCAGGTCGGGATTATCCAGAAGTGCTATGCAGCCGTCAATCGATTCCTTCAGGTTGTGAGGCGGCATGTTGGTGGCCATACCCACGGCAATGCCGCTGGCACCATTTACAAGCAGGTTGGGGAAACGCGTGGGAAGCACAACCGGCTCCTTGCGCGAATTGTCGTAGTTGGGCTGAAAGTCTACGGTCTCTTCGTCAATGTCGCGGAGCATTTCCTCGCCCAGAGGATCGAGGCGCACCTCGGTATAACGCATTGCAGCAGGCGAATCGCCATCGATAGAACCAAAGTTGCCGTGGCCGTCAATGAGCGTGTGACGCAACGACCACCATTGCGCCATACGCGCAACAGTGCCATAGATAGATGAGTCGCCATGGGGGTGATACTTACCCATTACTTCGCCCACGCAATTTGCCGATTTCTTATGTGGTTTGTTACTGGTATTGCCCATCTCGTTCATGCCGAACAACACGCGGCGGTGCACCGGTTTCATTCCATCGCGCACATCGGGAAGGGCTCGCGACACTATCACCGACATGGAATAGTCGATGTAGGCCGTTTTCATTTCATTTTCAATATTGATTCTAAATATGCGATTTTCGTCTAACATACTTTAATAGAATGTTTATTAGGCTGTTGGCTCTTTATCTGCCAACAAGGGGTTATTCCCCCCGCTTTTTATTTGCCAAAATTTCATACAAAGGTACGAAAATTTTTTGAATAAACCGACAATTCGTCCCCAAACAACGCCAAAAACTGCGCATCGTGTAAATTTTACACATAATATTTGCCATTCCCAATATTTACACTAACTTTGCAGCGTAAATTTCACACAGGATAAATCGATGAGCGATAATCAATATTGTTACAAGTACCCCCATCCAGCCGTGACCACAGATAGTGTGATATTCGGTTTCGATGGGTCGAAATTGAAGGTGCTGCTCATAGAGCGTGGCATTGAGCCCTACCGTGGAAAATGGGCCTTTCCGGGAGGCTTTCTAAACATGGATGAATCGGCCGAAGAAGGCGCAATGCGCGAGCTCCGGGAGGAAACAGGGCTTTTGCCTTCCTATATCGAGCAGTTTCATTGCTATTCCGACCCCGACCGTGACCCACGCGAACGCGTCATAACCATAGCCTTTTATGCCTTGGTGCGCATAGTCAAAGTTCGCGGAGGCGATGATGCAGCCATGGCCCAATGGTTTGCCATAGACGATGTTCCGCAACTTGCTTTTGACCACCACCGCATACTGCGCGATGCTTTGGCCCGACTGCGCGAACGGATACATTTCCACCCCATAGGATTCGAGCTTATGCCCGAAAAATTCACAATGAAACAGCTGCAGACGCTCTACGAAGCCATACTTGGCGTGCACTTCGACCGTCGCAACTTTACTAAAAAGATGCTTCATTTCGACATTCTCACACAGCTTGACGAAACCGTTCGGACCACAAAAAGGCGAGAGGCTTTTCTCTTCAGTTTCAACAAGGAAAAGTACAACGAGCTAAAACAGAAAGGTTTCAGACTTGAATTTTAAATAATATGTTAGGAGCGATTATCGGCGACATTGTTGGAAGCCGTTGGGAATTCAATTCCACAAACAACTATCATTTCGAACTGTTTTCAGATAAAAACAGCTATACCGACGACACCATCTGCACCATAGCTGTGGCAGATTCGTTGCTCAAAGGAAGAGACTACGGAGCCAGCATACATCAGTGGTGCCGCAGGTACCCACATCCCATGGGTGGTTATGGCGGACGGTTCCGCAAATGGGTGTTGAGCGACACTCCTAAACCTTACGGCTCTTTTGGGAATGGTTCGGCCATGAGAGTAAGCCCCATCGGTTGGTGGTTCGACCAACCCGCCGACCTGATAGATGAAGCGACGAAAAGTGCAGAATGCACTCACAACCATGAGCAAGGCATAGCCGGAGCTATAGCCGTGGCGGCATCTATTGCCAAGTGCAGGCAGCTGCGCAATCTCAAAAAAGGCGGAACAATTACTCGCGACGAAATTCTGTGGAGCGGCATAAACCATGGAATATACGAATATGTACAGTCTCCGGCAGATTTCCATGTCGCCCTTGAGCAATACCGCAACAAATTTGATGAAACATGCCAGGGCACCGTTCCCGTAGCTATGCAAATTATTCTTGAGAGCACATGCTTTGAAGATGCGCTGCGTAAGGCCGTGAGTCTGGGAGGCGATGCCGACACTCTCGGAGCCATCGTCGGCAGCATAGCCGAAGCTCTGTGGGGTATTCCCGAATGGATCAAACAGAAAGCACTGACCTATCTGCCGGCCGAAATGCAGAACGTCGTAGATGAATTCCACAAACGGTTGAACAGACTTCGCAAACTCACACTGTGCTGCGAATACTATCTTGTCGGAGATTTTCGTCCGGTCGACGACGAACACAGGCAAGCTTGCGACATCGAACGCGAATGGGCGCACGACCTTGCACTGAGTTACAGCAATGCCGACAGGACGAAGGCAGAAATGGCAAAACGATGCCCCTTGTATCATTGGCAGAAATGGGCCGATGAATACCGTCTGCCGGTTTCACTTGTCGGTTATATATTCAAACACACCGCCGACTGCGGCATGTTCATGCACGAATGTGTGGAACCGTTCCTCAGCTTCCTTGAGCGGAACTACAGCTGCCGCAAAGCCAAGAAGCCTCTCTTGTAGAAGACTGACTATCCCTTCCCGCTTTGTCTCTCCATCAGTTTTTCAATGACGACAGCTACCACTTTATCGACCAAACAATTAAGGGCTGCAAGATCCGAATCAAGCACGTTGGTGAATTTTAACACTCACCAACGTAACATCAATATCAAAAAAAGAAATCTTAATCATGGTTTACATTTGCCCACGGGCGGCTCGGTAAGTGTTATTCTTACTATGGCTATGCGGTCAAGACTGCGGCTGGTTGCTTCATCGAAATGCTCCATATACTTTGGCAGAAATCTTTGACAGATAAGCCTGAGGGCTTCAATCTTTTCGGCATTGTTTGTCACAATTTCCGCTTTGCCTATAGCAATTGCTGAATTGTAATATTCGGTAAAATTGTTTTTCTCTTCTTCGTATTTCGGAGTACAACGGCTCACTGCCGACAAACTGACAAATGGATTGGATCGAAGGCAGTCCACCTTCTCTCCTTCAGGGGCACAATGAAAATAGAATGTCGTTTCGTCTTTCCGAACAACAGATAGAGGCAAGCCATAAGGCATGCCATCTGGTCGTGTCATACTTACGGTGGTGTATGGAGCTTTGTCAAACACCTCTAATGCCCAGTCCGCATCTTTCTGCCTGGCGGCCTTTCTCATTGGCTTCATGTCTCTATCAGTTAATCTGCAATTCTATATATTTGACCATTGCCCCGGGATTTTCGCAACCGAGAACATATTTGTCGCCGTTATTCATGCGAATGAGGAAACAATCGGAAGCCTTGCCATAATAGGCTGCATAGCGGCCTATATCTCCTTCTTTGAAAATACCCCAATAACCCATGAAACCTCCAGAACCGCACAGTCTCAACGAACCCAATGTAGGATTGAACAATTCCACACTTTCGACATTACGCATCGGTATTGCTTTCTTTTTCAGCACACTTACAATAGTTATCTTCTCAGGCGAGGCTTTGATTGCAAGTGGAGCATAAATGAGTGCAAACACAAACAGAACAATGAGTAGTGAAAGCAAGATGTAAAACACAGGCTTTTCATTAAATGAAAGCGCACAAGCAGCCACAAGCACTACGATGATAATTATCGACACTGCAACCGAATAAGCACTTAGTTTGATTTTCGATTTCATATCGTATTAAATTACATATCTCTCATCGGTTTCACCGTTTCAAGCATTTTTTGGACGACAGGGACAAGGTCGAAGCGCACATTGTCTTCAGTCATAGTGTGAGGACCGTCGTAGTCAATAGCTATGTCGTAATATTCTAAAAAGAGATTACGAAAATGAGCAATAGCATCCTTGCTTCCGAACATTCCCCAAACTCGATTGCGATTGAACTTTTCATAACAATCGAACTGGAGCTCTTCCATGTCGGCAAATTCGTCGACCAAATCTTGCGTTATCTCAAACTGCTGAATGCCATCGATTCGTTTTGATTTATAGTCATGCAATCCAAAACGGGCAGACAGGAATTCAGTCATCTTGAAGAAAGGACTTATGAGAACGGCCGGACACCCGGTGAGGCTAACAAGCTGCTGACCATAGAATGCGCCACAACTCGAACCAACAACCAAGTCGAAACTCTCATCGCTGCAGATATCCTTTAGCATTTCCAAAGCTTTGAATGGATGGAGTGGGATATCTGGCGCAACAATATCGGCTATTCCATTTAATTCGGCTCTTAAAGTTTCAGCTATCTCGCAAGAGCCACTTGATGTGAATCCGTGTAAGAACAAAATCTTTTTCATAAGCCAAGAATATTCTGCATTATAGCCAAATCGCTTTTCACTTCGCCCTGAAGAAGATATTCATCTTTACGTTTGAGTAGATTCTCATAAATCGATACTGCCCTACTCCTGTTTTCTTCCAAAATCAAGGCAATAACACACAGTATACGTTCCTTAGAGGACATCACTTTTCTAAAAGTTTCGACATATGTCTTCAAATCTTTATCCAAAAGTTCCTTTGCTCCTTCTATATCACCACAAACTAAGCGGAGAAAAACAAGTTCGCAAGCTATTTCTTTCAGGAAGAGGGGGATAATTCTATCCCTGTGTGTATATAGTTTTTCAAATTCGGCAAGAGCATCTTGATATTTCATCTCATCCACAAATCTGGAAGCTGCCATCATTGGTATTGAAACCTCAAGCTGATTTGTATAGTCGATATTATCGGGAATTATGAACCATTCAGACGGCATATCTTTTGGACGAGCACCTTCTTGGATTAAAGCATTTGCACGCAAGGCATCGACAAAGCCCCTCTTGCTTAATGGAGCTTTGTTGAGTGCTATCATATTATATCCGTCATTGCCTGCTCCTGAGATTTTCATGGGTATCCCATTCATTAGAATCAGAAAAACGCCAGCCAAAATAAACATATGGACGCACACTTCAACAATTGGATGCATTTTGATAAATAATAGGGGCAATGCTAACGAAACAGCAATGATATTAAAAAGTATGCCTCCAAAATTGTACCATCCGGTCGGAATCCTGCCTAATGGTAAATCGGGGGGCGTGAGCAGGCACTGACCGCCGGTACCGGCCACGGCAAATCCTTTGACACAAAGTTTTCCATCCAATTTGATTATGATCCAATTGAAGATGCGAAACGAAACAAACTTATAACCGGACAGAAGGCCGCAGACAAGATGTCCTGCTTCATGAACAGGCACAAGAATTGCCATAGAGGCTACGAACGCAAGCAGACCGACAAAGCCGGCAAGCAAAGATTCGCTAAAACTTGTCGACATTAAATCATTGATGAACTCATAAAATGTGGTGTCAGTAAAGCAAACCACAAAGACACCGGCAACCAGAAAGCCAACGGTCACTCCTATTGCCAGTGCAAATATTATTTTGATAATTGACTTCAACATCTATTTATTTAGTTTCAGAAACTCCAAAAAATATTCTGCTCTTCACTCTTTTCGATAAATCAGATAAGTATCGAAGCAAAGATAAGTAAGTATTACTGAATATCATAATAATCTCTATGATTTCTGCTCTGCAAATATAGATATTTTTTATGGAATTACAAAGATGCACTGAGAACCCGCCGGCTCCGCGAGCCGGCGGGTTGCCGAATAATCAAAGATTTATGTAGGTTCTCAAGGTCTCAACATATTCCTCGAAGGCTTTACGGCCCCGTTCAGTAACACGGCAGACTGTTCGGGTTTTACGGCCTGAAAAACCTTTGGCAACCGAGATGTATCCGGCATTGGATAGCTTATCGAGCTGAACGCTTAGGTTCCCGGCAGTTGATTCTGTCTTTTCTTTGAGATAGACGAAATCAGCTTCTTCTACATTCATAAGAATTGACATCACCGCCAGTCGCAGCTGCGAGTGCAACAGTGGGTCTAATTCTTTCATTTTCTGCGTGATTTATAGTTGATTACATAGCCTGGAATGAGCATCATGCAAGCAAAAGCCAACATAAATGTGGGCAAAAACCAGTAGGCGTGGAGTTCTATATGGCCTATGATGCAACTTGTGGTGAAGAGTCCGACTGCCATGCCGCATGCGCCTCCAACGACGAGCGATTTTTCTTTGACAATCAGCCCTTGTGCAATTTCTGCAAAGGGGACAATGATAAGAGCATAGATAAACATGAGGCTCCACACATATATACCGGCAAAATCAAATCCAATGCATACAATCGATGCAGCAATTGCAATGAGGCTGACAGCCAGCCATATCTGCGATGAAATTTTGTCGGCATAGGTTTTGACACCCTGCTGTCGGTCGGATTTCTTGGCCATGACGGGCGTGGCCACACCTCCGATGGCCGGGATGACAAACCACAGCCAGTTCCATAAGGGATTTTGCGTGAACGCAAGTAAAGCCCAAACGAGGCCGGTAGCTGCGATGGTGAGCCAGCCCCACATCAGCATGATGTTGCCGTTGCCGATGTAACGCTCCTTGGTGCGAGAAATCATCTCGGTGATGATGCTGAGGCTCTCCTGCTCGGTGAGTTTCTTTTCTTCCATGTCTTTAATATTTAAATATTAGCAAAGCGGTTTATGTCATAAACTTCATTGATTTGAAAAAGAGCGGCACTCGCGATTACCGCTCGGAATCTGATGCAAAGATACTACAGTTTATAATATAAACCAAATCACAGCATAAACTTTAACTATTATTAACATCGCCCATACTGCAAATGCCTCTTACTTTTTGAGGAAATTAAAGAGTTTGTCGAAGTCGCGTTTGAACATGATGCCTATACCCTGAGTTGTAAGGGCCGAACGAAAATAGAAGTTGCGGTCATTATACCGGTTATAAGCCTTCAACCGCCAATTGCCACGCTTGTTCAGAAGGTATTCAATATCGAAGTCGCCCACAAACTGGTTGGTGTTTAGCGTTTTGTCGCGATAGCCGAAATTACCGTTGAAAATCAGACGATTGTTGAGCAGGCGGCTCGTCAGAGCCACATCCACTTCCACATCGGAGAAGTCGCCGCGGTCTGAGCGAAGGTTAGGAGCTATGCTCCAGTTATCGCTAAGCTTGCCAAGCATGTTGCCCAGCTGGCTTGAGATGGTCGACGAGGCAACAGAGAACAACTCATTACCCTTTGTGGTCGATGTCATGTAGTCCGGCGTATAGAATCGATTCAGAGCCAACAGATAAATAATCTGGCGATTCATCATATCGGTGGTGCTGACAATGCTTCGCACTTTGCGATAAGTGTCGGACGACAACGAGGGGAATTCGAGGTCGAAATCGAGCTGAGGCTGCCTGATATCGCCGCTGACTTTCATAATAGCATTGACCGGAACCTGTGTTCTGGCCACCTCTGTGTCTTCGAGGAATGATTCGTCGAGGTCGCTAAGATTGGCATGGGTAGAATATACCGCAGTAATGTCGGTCTTCACGGCATAGGGGTCACCATCGAACTTGATTTCGCTGTTCTCTTTGATGGCAAAATTCTTGACAATTATATCCTGAAGAGTGAAATGATAGTTTCCGCTCGTCACTATGTATCGTCCCCATATATTCAAGTCGTTGTCGGACGACTTATAGATCATGTGAATCGTTCCGGAACCACGTGCAGTTATCTCGTCGCCGGCAGCCGGATCCATGACAAGACGCATATCTGCATCGGGGTTTACCGTCACCGATATGTCCATGTTGTACTTCGATGGTTCGTCTGCAACCTGTGCAGCTATCTCGTTTTGGAAAGAACGCACATGAGAGGGCACTTCATCAAATTCTTCATTCTCAATTCTGAGAGAATCGGGGGTTACATCGCGGAAAGTAAGGAATGAATAATCTTCAGCATCGAGACGGTCGTTTAACACAAAAGTGAATGTCGATTTAGGAGCAGTACTCATATTAACACTGATGTTCACCACTCCGGGATAGCCTTCGACCGACGCTCCCCCATTGCCATAAATTGTCCCGTACCAGTCGGGGTTCTGGCGCGACGTTATATTGTAGCTCAGCAGATTTTCTGCCTTGGTGATGTCGAACTTGAATCGGGGTTCTTTGAAATATTTATGCTCCACATATCCTGATAGTTTAGCCGTGTGTCCTTCGACATCGCGAATGACAAGGTTATTGAGCATAATCTTGCCGGGACGCATGTGGATGCTGTCGGTGGTGGTATATGATGTGTTTGTGAAGTCGATGCCGAGTTTAACGTTTTCGGCAAAAACATCACCTTCGAGGTCTATTGATTTGAATGTGCCAAAAAGACGGCAGTTGCCGGAGGCTCGTCCCGATATATCGCTTGCAAATGCCGACATAAACGGTTTCAGGAAACCGACCGGAATACTGTCAGCATCGAAGTTGATATCCAAGGCCTCATCCATTGGGAATATGAAACCTTCTATTTGAGAGTTCTTGCCTTCAAAACCTTTCACAGCAGCGTTCAATTCGAAAGCCCTAAGGTCGTTGTTCCAACTTGCAGCGATATCGGCATTGCCTATTGCACAATGATTGTAGCTTATCGAATCGACGTGCAGCTTCGGACATTCAAGGACGGGAGCACCGGAGAAGACGTTGCTGACCGCGATATTGCCTGTTGCCCGTCCACCGATTAGAGCCTTGTCAATGTCGAGCGTTTCAAAAATCGGGAGCGTCCTCACACCCGAAAGCGACACCATCGCAATATCCTCCGGATCCGGACTAAGAGTTCCGTGAATGGCTATGCTTTGATTGTCGGTGTCTAAGCCGAATTTAAAAAGTGCAAGACTATTGTAATCCATGTCTATGGTAGAGCGGGATATGCGCCATGTTTCATCGCCAAAATTTATGGTTCCTGGCAGGATGTCTATTGATGCGACCACCGGAAAGACGGCACCCTCCGGAGCATCCATTTCTTCGAGCTTTCCATGGAATTCCATACTTCCGTTGATTGGTTTGTCTCGCTCTATTGCCCAATCGATATGCGTATCGAGCACACTGTTGACAACTTCTATTTCTGTAACAAGCGACATGTCGCCTTTTTTTGTCCCAAACTGGGTTGTAGCAAACACCTGCGACTTATTTTTTGGCACATCAAGACATGCGAACAGCGAGGTCCATTGGACAAACTTTCCACCAACATAGAGATATGGTGCATCGAAGTTGACATAGGCGTAGCCTTGAGGGGCATCAATACGCCCGTTCATTTGAGCCTCGTCTACAATGTCGAATGGGAGATTGAAGAAGTTTCGCACCTCAGGCCATTGCTTGAGTGTGAAATCAAACGAAAAGCAGTTGTCGTCCAATTGCCCGGCAGAATTGTTGTCTGCCGACAGATGCTTCGACAGTACGGGGACAAAATTGACTGCCATGTCGACAAGTGTTGACGGTAATGTTGAAAAATCGTAAGCACCGGACAGCCGTCCCTCGATAATAGGAGATTTAATCACAATTTCGGGCGTAGGAAGATCGGGATTGGCCGATATAGAAAAACGTTCAAGACGCAAGCCTTTATAATCTCGGTCTAACCAGTAGAAGTCGCTCAGACTCAGTGAGCCTCGCAAACGGCGGTAGTCAAGGTCGGATATGTCAAGATTTATCTTTGCCCCCAAGCGATAGCCTGGATGACGCTTGTCGAAACCAAGTTTTTCGAGATCGACATTCGAAGCAGAGATTGTCGATACCAGTGTCGGCTCATCATTTTTCTCGCCATCGTATATAGCAAAAGCTCGAATAATTGCAGCCGGATCGTCGAGCGTAAAATCGGCTTCGGCTTTATGTTGTTTATTAAGCGTGAAATCAATTTTCCCTTTGCTGTAGGAATAGCCTTTGAAGTCGAAACGGTGAATTAAACCGTGAACACTGCCCTGCTCTATTTTGCGGCCAAGCACTGTTTCGGCATCCAACGAAAAGGAAGCCAAGCCTAATTGCTTATTGCCGCTAAATACACCAATATTGAGATTTTCAATATCTATATTACTCTTGATTATGTAGTTATCTCCTGTTTTGGAATACGAGGCCTCTACTCTTGAATCTCCGGCGGCTCCATTGACAGACATTTCGGCACTTCCTTTATCGAAATTGCCATGAGCATTGAGTTCGGCCCTCATCATACCAAGGTGTTTGATTGCCGCAAGACTTCCTTGATCCAAAAGACGATTAAAAACCTGTGCACATCCCGGACCGTCAATATAGAGTTTGACAGGCGCGAGCGTAAACTCCATGGAATCGCGTTTTAGAGGGTTGTAGACTGCTGCCTGTGCTTGGAAATCGACAATAGCTGCGTCATTGTCCTGAATTCGGAATCTCTTTAATCGCAAGGCATCGTATGAGCATAGTAGCTCGATGTCGCAATTAAAATTTTGGTCGACAAAACTCAAAGCCGGCACAAAAGCTCGAAAATCGGGAGGGTAGATGCAACTTCCTTGCTTAGTCGTTATGACAACTGACTGACTGAGTAATGCATCGCCAATTTTATCGAGCGATTCGTAGGCAATACTAATTGGTTCGAGCATAAAAACGCTGCCATTGAGCCTTAGGTCAAAATCGCTCAGCACACACTCGTCCGGACGTATATCAACTTGGGCTTCAAGACGTTCAATTTCAAAACCGCTTCGTTCTTTGAAAGACAGGTGGTCGATAGCCACCGAATACTCTTTATCGGTGATTTGAGGTATATAGGCATTAAGAGCAATGTCGGATATGCATATATGAGCCGGAGAAAAACGTCCGCTATCAGGGAGAGCCTCGTTGCGAACATCGTAACATAGTGTGGCATTGCGAATCGCCACTGTGTTGATTTCAAGTGAAAACGAGCGTTTTTCTTTCTTCTTGTCCGACTTTAATCGCTTGATAATATTATCAATATTCAATGGAGACCCGATGCTGTCGCTCCACACTTTGAATTGCGCGCCATCTACAAGAGCATAGTCAAAAACAAATTCGCTCGTGGCGACAAGGTGCATCAGGCGGAAACCGGCACTAAGTGTTTCTACGGCCATCACGGTATCGCCGTCAACGTTCATACTGATGCCTTCTATGCTCAGGGTGTTGAACGGATGGTACTCAATATTATCAATCGACACTTCAGCACCAAGCAATTGCGAGAGTTCTTCCATGGCTCGTGCTCGCACGTGTTCTTGTATGGGCTTCAGCGACAGAAGCACATAAATTGCTGCCGGCAGTATAACCACCAGCAGCAACAACACCGAAACAATAGCTCGGAAAACTCTCCATGCTTTTCTCATGGGCCGACAATCCGCACTTTAACGGTCTGAATTTGTGATTTTTGTCTTCAAATAATCATTAAATTCTTTATGGTCTATGAGTTCGTCCACTGTCAGATGCATGCGGTAGCGCCAATAGTGGCGAGAGTTGGCAGGTACATTGATTTGTTCTTCGCGCGGGTCTTCGCGTCGAATAGAACCATCTATCGACAGCCAGTCCTGAAGCGGGAGTATGCAAAGCATCGACGGCGACTGCAAATGGAGATCGACAATTCGGTCGCAAACCCAAGGTTCGGCATAATAGGGCGAAGCACCTTGCTCGTGAAGGACTTCGTTAAAATATCGCTGGGTAGAGTCGCGATCTTCTTCCCACCACTGACGTATTCCGCCCATGTCGTGGGTCGACGTGGTACAAACCGAAAAATATGGATAATTCCAAGTGTTGCCAAAACTGCTCGACGGGTCTTTGGGCATGCGCTGGATTTCGAGCGAAAGGATTTCGAGTTGCTCTATCACGGCAGGCACGCACGAGGGTATCATGCCAAGGTCCTCGGCACAGACAAGCATATCGGTGGAGTTGATGAGAGGTGGCAGCTTCCACATGGCTTTGCCATACCAGAAGTCGTTGTGACGATGATAGAAGAAGTCGTTATAGAGACGGTTGAAGCACCAACGTTCATAGTCGTTTAGCGAACGATAGACATAAGTGTATTGTGCCGAGATTCGTGGATGATAGTGCCCTTTCTGTTCGGGGTCTTCGATAAAAAGCACTTCATCGGCCAGACCAAGAAGGCCGTCGCATATTCGGCTGTTCTTTTCGTTCTTAGGCTGTGATGCGAAATAGTCGACAATTTTGCGCTGGGTGTCAAATTCGTCGCGCAAGCGGTAGCGTCCGCCACCCATACTCTTGAGATAAATCTTCACGGCTTCGTTCTTGTATGGGCCGAAGAAATCTTCCACAAAGTATTCCATGATATATGGCGTGGTGTGCACCGACGTGTCGAGCCAAAAATCGTAGTTGTAGCGCAGTTCGTCGATGGTAAATGGCAATGCCGGATTGAAATAGCCCAGCAAACCATGTACAGCATTCATTGGTATTTGCCAAATGCGGAAGAATCCGAGCACGTGATCGATGCGGTAGGCATCGAAGAAATCGGACATTTTCACCATGCGTGCTTTCCACCAAGCAAACCCGTCTTTGTTCATTTCTTCCCAATTATATGTAGGGAAGCCCCAGTTCTGGCCGAGTACGGAGAAATCATCCGGCGGAGCACCTGCCTGACAGTCCATATAGAAGAGCTGAGGATACTGCCAAGCATCGACACTTGTGCGAGAGATACCTATTGGAATATCACCCTTGATTGCCACTCCATGGCTGTTTGCATAGTCGTGAACTCGACGCATTTGCCTGTCGAGATGATATTGCACATAGATGACCTTGTCGGCTTCTTTGCTGTTTGCTTTCAGCACTTTTGCCTGAATAGCTTCGGAGTATTCTGCATATTTGCCCCATTGGTTGAAATCGGGAGTGCCAAATTTGTCGCGAAGCACGCAGAAAGCCGCATAAGGCATAAGCCATGATTGGTTTTGGACAACAAAATTTTTATAATCGTCGCTGCCAAGTGTTGCAGCTCCTTCCTGTTCAAATATTTCGTCGATATATTCTTTTTTTAGAGCATTTGCGGCTTCGTAGTCCACTTCGGCAAGAGCATTGAGTTTGGCTGCTTGCTCGTCATAGTAACGTTGACGGTTTGCGTCCTTGAGCTTGCCAAGTTCTGTAACCCGCAGATACATAGGGTGAAGAGCAAAGGTACTATTGGCGTTGTAGGGGTAGCTGTCGGTCCATGTGCCGCTCATTGTTGTATCGTTAATCGGCAGTAGTTGGAGGAATTTCTGTCCGGTAGCCACAGCCCAATCCACCATGGGGATAAGGTCCATAAAATCGCCCACGCCCATGTCGCTGTTGCTTCGAAGCGAGAACACAGGGATTGCTGTGCCGGCACCGCGCCATAGCTTCTGTTCATTGATGAAACGCATGCCACGCAACACGGTGGCCTCGCCGGCCGATGGATTGATGCCCACTGTGCGGTTGCGTCCCCCTTCCCACGACACAACCTCACCGCTATCCTTTTTCACTATCAAAAACTTATATTCAGTATCAAAGCGCAAACCTTCGGCCGGAATATTGACTTTCCACAAAGGGAAGTCGGCAGCGCTCATGCGCAATGCTCTTTGCGGCTGCCATTCGCCCATCGAGGGATTAGCTCCGACAACGGTCATCACATCATCGGGTGCTACCATTGGAGCTGCCAGTACAAGAGTTACAAAGCCTCGTTCGGCTTTCACCTTTCTGTCGTCGGAGTGACGGCAGATGCAATCGGTAAATGCCGAGGCATAATATGGCTTGTCGAAGGGTTGGTCCTGCCAACGGTCGAAGAAGCGGACAACGGGAGAATGCGAGCCGCAAAAACAGTTGCCTTTGCCCCATTCGTTTTTGACTTCGCCTTCGTCGTTACGGACAAAATAACGATATGTAAAACTTGCGTCATTGGGAACCTCAAGCTCTATTGTCCACTGTGAGTTGCCGTTAAGGGCGAGTTTCGGCGCTTTGTTATAGTCGCCGGCACCAAGCTCGGCAATGTCCCCTACGACATATACCGATTCCCCCCAATTGGTGCGATAATCGATGTTGAAAATAAGCTTCATATAGTATGATATTGATATTTTTTTCTGAGTGCCGATGAGTGTCTGCAAAGATAATAATATCAATTTGAATATCGAAATAATTCACATTTTTTATCCACATTTACTGGTTCCGCACGATGTGCAGATGAGGCATCCTTCTTGATAGATGAGGGTTTCCTGGCCACAATTGGGACATTTTTGGCCATTGGCACCGGTGCCGTTGGGAATATATTTTTTCAAAGCACGTTCAACACCCATCTTCCAGGTGTTGATGCTCTGCGAATCAAGCTCGAGACCACCCACAAGCTTGATAACCTGATCAATAGGCATTCCATAGCGGAGGACACCGGAAATCAGCTTGGCATAGTTCCAATATTCAGGGTTGAACTTGTCGCTCAAGCCTTCGATGGTTGTTTTATGACCTCGTTTATTAAGGAACTGGAAGTCGTAGCGTTTATTGCCGTTCTCGTCTATAGCTTTGATGATTCGGCCATGAGCTACCGATTTGGGAAGGAAGAGGCCGTCCTCGTCATCGGACAGACCGGTAAATATTTCATAGGGTCGGCCGTCGACAAGTCCCACGAATGCAATCCACTTTTCTTTGTTATTCTGAAAGCGGACAACGTCGGCTTCAAGTTCGATGGGACGTTTGGAAAGTATCGGTTTGGAAGCGTCGGGCGTTTCTTTCTTCTTTTTTTCTATAGCCACCAGTACGCCGGAGCGTGAACCATCACGATATACGGTGCAACCTTTGCATCCGGCATGCCACGCCTGACGATAGAGACTTTCGACAGCCTCAACGCTGATATCGGCGGGAAGATTGATTGTTACCGAGATGCTGTGGTCCACCCATTTCTGAATCTGCCCCTGCATGCTCACCTTCTCGTGCCAGTCTATGTCGTTGGCTGTTGCCTTGGCATAGGGGGAACGCGCAACAAGCTCGTCGAGTTCGGCTTGTGTATAGTTCTTTTCTGTGTCTATGTTGTTTATCTTCATCCATTCTATGAATTTGGGATGATAAACAATATATTCCTCGAAAGCATCGCCGCTGTCATCGACATAATCCACTCGCGCTTTGGGGTCGAGCGCGTTGATTTTGCGGCGGCGTTTGTACACGGGCATAAACACAGGCTCGATACCGCTGGAGGTGCGTGTCATCAGGCTCGTTGTACCTGTAGGCGCAATAGTGAGGCAAGCTATGTTGCGTCGCCCCTGTCTGCGCATGCGCTCGGCCATTTCGGGGTCGGCCTCTGCCAGGCGTGCTATGAAGGGATTGCCCTCTTCGCGCTTAGCATCGTAAATTTCAAAAGCTCCGCGCTCTGCGGCCATGTCAACCGATGAGTTATAGGCAGCAAGCGCCACTGAGCGATGCACACCCACCGAAAAAGCCGTGGCTTCGGGAGTGCCATAACGCAGACCCATGGCAGCGACCATGTCGCCCTCTGCGGTTGTGCCAAGTCCGGTGCGTCGTCCCAGTAGTGTTTTTGCTTTTATTTTAAGCCAGAGATCTCGTTCCGGAGCTCGAACTTCTTCCGGTTCCGGATCTGTATCAATTTTCTTGAGGATGAGATCTATTTTCTCCATCTCAAGATCGATTATGTCGTCCATGATACGCTGCGCCTTACCCACAACTGTGCGCAATTTGTCGTAATCAAACTCAGCCTGGGGCGTAAACGGATTCTTGACAAACGAATAGAGGTTTATGGCCAGCAGACGACAGCTGTCGTAGGGACATAGAGGTATTTCGCCGCAAGGATTAGTAGAGATGGTTTCAAAACCGAGATCGGCATAGCAGTCAGGCACAGATTCACGACGGATAGTGTCCCAGAAAAGCACGCCTGGTTCAGCCGATTTCCAAGCATTGGTCACAATTTTCTGCCAAAGGGCCGAAGCATCAATTTCCTTGGTCACTTCGGGGTGTTCGGAATCGACAGGAAATTGCTGCACATAGGGTTTGCCCCACTCTACGGCTTCCATAAAAGCATCGTCGATACGCACAGAAACATTGGCTCCCGTCACTTTGCCGGGTGTCATTTTTGCATCGATAAAGGCCTCGGAATCGGGATGCTTGATTGAAACAGTCATCATCAAGGCACCTCGCCGGCCATCCTGGGCGACCTCTCGCGTAGAGTTGGAATATCGCTCCATAAACGGCACAAGGCCGGTTGAAGTGAGTGCCGAATTTCGCACGGACGTACCTTTTGGCCTTAGGTGCGAAAGGTCATGCCCCACCCCGCCACGACGTTTCATGAGCTGCACTTGCTCCTGGTCGATACGCATAATGCCGCCGTAACTGTCGGGCTTGCCATCAATGCCTATAACGAAGCAGTTCGACAACGAACCAACTTGGAAATCGTTTCCTATACCGGCCATAGGACTGCCTTGTGGCACGACATATTTGAAATCGCGCAGCAGTTCGAAGACCTCTTCGCTTGTCATCCCGTTGGGGTATTTGGCCTCGATGCGTCCTATCTCCGAAGCCAGACGTTTGTGCATATCGTCGGGTGACAGTTCATAGATATTTCCATCAGAATCTTTTAACGCATATTTGTTAACCCACACCTGTGCGGCAAGTGCATCGCCTCTAAAATATTCAAGCGATGCCTGGTATGCCTCTTCATAGGTGTGTGCCTGGAGTTGTGACATGATTATAGAGTATTCGGTTGATAATGTGTTTTGTTTTTGTTCGGCAAAGTTGGCCAAAATTTCTCATTTGTGCAACATTGGGGCCAACTAAATTTCGCCCAGAACAATCTCAGTGAGTTGATTGTTATAGATAACAGACTAATTTTAGAACACTTACATTTTTTTTGAATTATGGCAATCATCAAATCTGAAGAAGCACGCGAAGTTGAAGCTTTGCAAAAAGTGGAACGACAACTCGAACGTCGCGAACGACGCGAACGCATACACCACATCGTCATCGGCAGTCTTGCTGTCCTTCTGGCAGTAGCCATAGCTACGGGACATTGCACAAAATGCCGCAAGAAATTTTTCTGATGCACTCGGTTCTATAAAAACGTTTGCCCATGCGCTTGCAGCGAAAAAAACGCACGGTTTTTGAACTCTTGCATTGTCGATTGCGAAAATATGTTTAACTTTGCATAATTTATTTTTGCATCTACGATGGAACAAGTGACTTACGGAGGCTTGACTTTCGAGCCTTATATCTCTAAAAATCAGATACAAGCCCGAGTACAAGAGTTGGGTAAAGAAATAATGCGCGATTATGCCGGTAAAATGCCCTTGTTTGTGTGTGTACTAAACGGGGCATTTCCTTTTGCCAGCGACCTATTTAGAGCAGCAGAAAACATTGATGCCGAAATCACCTTCATCCGCCTTCAAAGCTATGCAGGAGTCAAGACAACCGGAGCCGTCAAAGAAGTGCTCGGTTTGCGTGAAGACATTAAAGGTCGCGACATTATAATTGTCGAAGATATTGTCGATACGGGCAACACTATCTACCGCCTAATTGAAGACCTCAAGAAAAAGGAACCTGCCGACATTAAAGTTGCAACACTTCTTTTCAAGCCGGACGCCTTGGTGCGCCCTGTCAAGCCCGACTATGTGGGGTTTAACATTCCCACCAAATTCATAATCGGCTACGGTCTCGACCTTGACGGTCTGGCACGAAACCTTAACGACATCTACATCCTCAAAGAGGTGTAACATTATTAAACAGAACCAATAATAGGTACAATTGTAAGATGAACATTGTCATTTTTGGAGCTCCAGGCAGTGGCAAAGGCACCCAGAGCCTGCGCATTGCAGAAAAATACAATCTCAAGCACATTTCCACAGGCGACCTCCTGCGCGAGCATATCAGCAAAGGCACCAAGCTGGGCAAGGTTGCTGATGCCTTCATTTCGCAAGGCCTTCTCATTCCTGACGAGCTAATGATTGAAGTACTCGACGAAATTTTCAAGGAAAATCCAAAACAAGCCCTCGATGGAGTGATTTTCGACGGCTTTCCACGCACAATAGCCCAAGCCGAAGCCCTTGAAACCCTTCTTGCCAAATATGGCTCGCACATACACTGCGTGGTGGGGCTGGAAGTCGATGAGGAAGAATTAATAAAACGCATGCTTGAACGCGGCAAGACAAGCGGCCGCAGCGACGACAACATAGAAACCATCCAAAAGAGGCTGGATGTATACCACCAGCAGACACAGCCTCTCCACGACTACTACATTGCCCAAGGACGATTTCACGCAATCGACGGCAACAAAGATATCGAAGCAATCTTTGCCGAAATTCAGACCGCCCTCGACAAGCACGTTTCAGATAAACAATAAGATAGATGTACCAATTCGAAGAACAATACCGCCAAGCGCCATACAACGACTTACTGCAAATCTACCAACACTCTTTTGCCGACAACTTCTCCTTGCCTGCACTCACTGACTACATCAGCGGTAAGAGCATCACCTATGGCGATATGGCTCGACGCATTGCCCGCCTTCATTTGTTTTTTGAATTGGCCTCGATAAAGCCAGGCGACAAAATTGCCCTCTATGGGAAAAACACGCCCAACTGGGTGATAAGCTTCATGGCTACCCTCACATATGGAGCCGTTGTTGTACCAATTCTCAACGATTTTAGCCCGACCGATTCCCAGCACCTTATCGAGCATAGCGATTCTGTTGCCCTGTTTGTCAACGACAGTCTTTTTTCGCAGCTCGATTTCGACAAACTACCCCAGGTGCGAGTGGCAATTTCCCTTGATACCCGGACTGTAATTGCCGAAAAAAGCCTGCCGTCTTCAACAGGACGACGTTCAACCACCCACCGTTCAATTGTCAATAGCCTGACACGCTATTTCCGCAAGCGTTATCCTGCCGGTTTCCGTCCGGAAGATATTAGATATTCCCACATCGACGGCGACAATATCGCCATAATCAACTACACCTCGGGCACAACAGGGTTCTCGAAGGGTGTGATGCTGTCCATCGACAACTTGCGCGGAAATGTTGTCTTCGGCATACGGTCAAAACTTCACTATCAGAACTCTCGTGCGCTTTCATTCCTGCCACTGGCCCATGCCTATGGCTGTGCCTTCGACATGCTCACTCCTCTTGCAGTAGGTTCACACATCACACTGCTGGGCAAAACGCCAACTCCGATGCTCCTGCTTAAGGCTCTCAAACAAGTTCGGCCATCGCTAATAATCTGTGTCCCATTAATTTTAGAAAAAATATACCGTAAAATTGTGGTGCCTCAGATTACGTCTAACCCAATACGCTGGGTGTTGGCGGTGCCGTTGCTTGACAAGGCTGTATATGGCGCCATCCGCAACAAACTCGTTGATGCTTTTGGCGGGGCATTCGAAGAAGTAATTGTCGGTGGAGCTCCGCTAAATGCCGAAGTTGAGGAATTCCTCACCAAAATCAAATTTCCTTTCACCGTGGGCTTTGGCATGACTGAGTGCGGTCCTCTCATCAGCTACTCGCCTTGGCGCCGCTTTGTGCCGGGATCGGCAGGACGCACGCTTTCCGGCATTATGGAAGCAAAAATTCTTGAGGATGAAACTTTACCCAAAACCGAAAACGGTTATTCACAAGGCGAAATATTGGTGCGAGGCCTCAATGTGATGAAAGGCTACTATAAAAATCCGGAAGCTACAGAAGCTGCTCTCGAAGAGGACGGATGGCTCCACACAGGCGACATGGGGTGGCTAAGCGAGCCGAACAACCGCACTATTCACATCCGCGGCCGCTATAAAACCATGATTTTGAGCGCCAACGGCCAAAACATCTATCCCGAAGAATTGGAATCTAAGCTCAGCAACATGCCTTATGTGAGTGAGTGTCTGGTAATAGAACGACAAGGACACCTTGTGGCGCTATGCCACCCTGATGCCGATGAGGTGAAACGCGATGGACTTGGCGATGAAGAATTGAAAAATGCCATGGAAGCCAACCGCAATGCTCTTAACGCTATTGTCGCTCCATATGAGCAAGTACAGAGCATTGAAATAATGCCTGAAGAATTCGAGAAAACTCCCAAACGCTCTATCCGTCGTTTTCTCTACAAATAAGAAGTAACAGAATGGACTTCAACGAATACCAACGTCTTGCCTTCGGCACCGTGCTCGAACCGGACCGAATGAAAGTGGTCTATGCATCGCTCGGACTTGCAGGAGAAACCGGAGAAGTTGTCGACAAAGTGAAGAAAATCATTCGCGACCACAACTCTGATTTCACAACACAGGAGCACCGCATGGCATTAGCTCGCGAACTTGGCGATGTTCTATGGTATCTCTCGCTCATGGCTCATGACTTGGGATTGACACTCGACGAGGTGGCACAGATTAATATCGACAAAATATACTCGCGCAAACATCGTGACAAGATTCACGGTTCCGGCGACGAACGTTAGATTGTAATACGAGAAAATTAACCCAACAAAAAAAACAGCGACAACCGAAAGTTATCGCTGTATTTTTGTTGGGTTAACTTCGCTGGCTTTATGCGTTCTTAACTTTTTCTACAACAGCAGCAAAAGCTGCGGGGTTGTTGAGAGCAAGGTCGGCAAGCACTTTGCGGTTGATTTCGATACCGCTTTTGTGAATGAGACCCATCAGCTTGGAATAGCTAAGGTCGTGCATGCGGGCGGCAGCATTGATGCGCTGAATCCATAATGCGCGGAAGTTGTTCTTTTTGTCTTTGCGGTCGCGGTATGCGTAAGTAAGACCTTTTTCCCAGGTGTTTTTAGCTACGGTCCATACATTTCGGCGGCAGCCATAGTAACCTCTTGTAAGTTTGAGGATTTTTTTGCGGCGAGCACGCGATGCGACGTGGTTGACTGATCTTGGCATTGTTTCAAATGTTGTGAATGTTAGCGGCTTTTTGTTTGCTCTTAGAGGCTATACATTCGGTTAATAATGAGATTACAATATCACGAATTAAGAAAGATGTCCCAAAGGAGCAGCACTTGCAAGCGCTTATTTGAGACCGAGAAGAGCTTTGACGTTCGACACATCAACGCGTGCTACCAGACCGCTATGGGTAAGGTTGCGTTTCTGCTTTTTGGTCTTCTTGGTCAGGATGTGGCTCTTGAAGGCGTGTTTTCTTTTGATTTTTCCTGATCCGGTAAGGGCGAACCTCTTTTTGGCACCGGAGTTAGTTTTAACCTTAGGCATTTGTTTGTTTGTTAATTTAGTTAATTCGAGTTGTATTTGGTCAGCATTTTGCTGTTGTCATTTCTTTTTGGGCGAAATCATGATTATCATTCGCTTGCCTTCGAGCAAGGGCATCTGTTCCACTTTGCCAAATTCCTCCAAATCGTTGGCAAAACGCAACAATAGCACTTCGCCTTGTTCCTTGAAGAGGATGGAGCGTCCTTTAAAGAACACATAGGCTTTAACCTTTGCACCTTCTTGAAGGAATCCCATGGCATGCTTGAGCTTGAAATTGTAGTCGTGGTCGTCGGTTTGCGGCCCGAAACGGATTTCCTTCACCACTACCTTGGTCGATTTGGCTTTGATTTCCTTGGCTTTTTTCTTCTGCTGGTAGAGGTATTTCTGGTAGTCAAGCACTTTGCAAACAGGTGGATCGGCCTGTGCAGAGATTTCGACAAGGTCAAGTTCCAGCTCGTCGGCAATGCGGCGTGCTTCTTGAATGGAGTATATGCCTGGTGTTACGTTGTCGCCTACAAGTCGCACTTCTCGGGCACGAATGTGCTCGTTGATGTTATTAGGTGCCTGTTTGGCTTGCCGAGGGTCACGGCCGCGGGAAGCACCGGCGTTTGCGTTGGCATTAGGTGTGCCCTGCGCTCCATGGGCTGGTTTTGCTGGGCCGGTGGGGCGCGGTGCACCGGGGTTAAAAGGTTTCTTTTTCTCCATTCAGGGGGTTATTGATTAATCATTTCTTTGACTTCGGTTGTCAAAATTTCTGCAAAGTTAGCAATTTTCATCGAACCTAAGTCACCTTTTCCGGTTTTTCTTACGGAAACTTCACCATTTTGTGCTTCTTTTTCGCCAACGATGAGCATATATGGCATTTTCTTGAGCTGGTTGTCGCGGATTTTGCGACCAAGTGTTTCGTTTCGGTCGTCGATAAAAACACGGATATCAGACTGCTCGAGTTCGTCGGCAACATTGCGGGCATAGTCCATGAATTTGTCGCTCACCGGGATGATTACAGCTTGTTCGGGGGCGAGCCACAGCGGAAGATGTCCTGCGGTGTGTTCGAGAAGTACGGCCACAAAACGTTCCATCGAACCAAAAGGTGCGCGGTGAATCATCACCGGGCGATGCTTCTGGTTGTCCTTGCCGGTAAATTCCAGTTCAAAACGTTCGGGCAGGTTGTAGTCGACCTGAATTGTGCCAAGCTGCCAGCGACGGCCAATGGCATCGCGCACCATAAAGTCAAGTTTGGGTCCATAGAAGGCTGCTTCGCCAAGTTCTGTGCGGGCGTTCAGGCCTTTTTCGGCACAAGCTTCGATAATGGCTTGCTCGGCAAGGTGCCAGTTTTCGTCGCTACCAATATATTTCTCCTTGTGCTCGGGGTCGCGGAGCGAAATCTGAGCCTCGTAGTTGGTGAAATCTAGAGCTTTGAAGATGTAGAGGATAATGTCCATCACCTTGAGGAACTCGTCCTTAATCTGCTCAGGAGAGCAGAAGATATGTGCATCGTCCTGCGTAAAGCCTCGCACACGTGTAAGGCCGTGGAGTTCGCCACTCTGCTCATAGCGGTAGACTGTGCCGAATTCGGCCAGACGCAGAGGCAGGTCGCGATAAGAACGCGGCATGGCGCGGTAGATTTCGCAGTGGTGAGGGCAGTTCATGGGTTTGAGCAGGTATTCCTCGCCTTCCTCGGGTGTGTGAATGGGCTGGAACGAATCTTTGCCATATTTGGCATAATGCCCCGAGGTGACATAGAGCTGCTTGTTGCCAATATGGGGTGTGATTACCTGCTGATAGCCGTATTTCTTTTGAATTTTGCGCAGGAACTGTTCCAGACGATCGCGCAAAGCGGCACCTTTGGGAAGCCACAAGGGAAGTCCGGCTCCCACACGAGGCGAGAAAGCCACAAGCTCCATTTCTTTTGCCAGCTTGCGGTGATCGCGTTTTTTAGCTTCTTCCAGCAAGGCAAGATACTCGTCGAGCATCGATTTTTTAGGGAAGGTAACGCCGTAGACGCGCACAAGCTGCTTGCGTTTTTCATCGCCGCGCCAGAACGCGCCGGCAAGCGACATTATTTTGACAGCCTTTATTATCCCTGTCGAGGGAAGGTGCGGACCGCGGCAAAGATCGGTAAAAGCACCTTGTGTATAGGTGGTGATGGTGCCGTCCTCAAGTTCTGAAATAAGCTCGCACTTGTACTCCTCGTTTTTGTCACCAAAGAATTTGAGAGCATCTGTCTTCGTTATGTCGGCTCGCACTATCTGTTCGTCGCGTGCTGCCAATTCGAGCATTTTGGCTTCGATTTTGGCAAAATCGGCATCGGTGAGTTTGTTTTCGCCGGGGTCGATGTCATAGTAAAATCCGTTTTCGACAGCCGGGCCTATGCCGAAACGCACACCGGGATAAAGTTCCTGTAGAGCTTCTGCAAGCAAGTGTGCAGAACTGTGCCAAAAGGCATGTTTTCCCTCTGGGTCGTCCCATTTGAAGAGTTTGAGTGTCGCATCTTCGGCAATGGGACGGCTCAAGTCCCATTCTGCACCGTTGACTTCGGCAGCAAGCACTTCTTTGGCAAGGCGTGGCGATATGGAACGTGCAATTTCCAGCGGAGATACCCCCGCCTCAAATTCCTTTACGTTATTGTCTGGAAATGTGATTTTTATCATATCTAATGCTTTAAGACAAAGTCCTTTAAGCGGCTCAACGGAACTGCCCGGACATAAACAGCCGCAAAGATACGATTTTTTTATGAATTATCAGTATATTTTGGGTAAAAAATTGCGGTCGGATGCCGAAGAGGCATTCGACCGCATTATATAATCTGTGGTTTTGCACAAAGTGTTTGCGGCTCTATTTCGCTGCCGAGCCCTCCTTGGGCGACAGCTCGAGAATGCCGCCGGTATTGGGGTCGTAGATGAGTTTGTAGGGTTCGTTCTTATCGGTGAAAAGTGTCGGGGGCAGGCCGAACACCACGCCAAGCTGAGCCATAGGCGTTTCTATAGCCGAGATGGTGCGTCCATCATAGTCAACAGTTACTAAAGCCGTGCCAGGGATGCGATATGGCACGCCGCCGCGAGGGAATGTTTTGGGCTGACCCTTTTCGTTGACTGGTAGTGAGGGGGCTTCGGAGATTTTGAGTGAGAGTGTCACAGGCTTGCCAGCCAGATCTTCGGCATCGAGAATACCGTCGACAGCAGAAATACGCGCTATTACGCGGCCATCGATTTCGCCGCTGTCGGGCACAAGTGTCACCTTGTCGACCACGGTGCGTTTGCGTTCCACGCCGGAAAACATAGCAGTTAGAGCCGCCTCTTGGGCTGCGAGATTGTCGAGCACCAGCTGCATGGCTTTTCCATCGGCCGGAGGATTGTCGGCCTGGCCCGAGAGAAGGTCGGAACGTGTTTCGCGAAGCTCGAAGATGCGCTGGGCGGCAAGTTCGGCTTTTTTTGTGAGCGAGGCACTGCGCGCCATATCAGCGGTAATAGCCTGCTCGGCAGCAGGTCCGTCGAGCGGCGATGCCGAGAACTCTGTTGTTGGCGGTATTTCGGGCATGTATTCATCGGGGATTTCATCGCTGTTGATAGTCAGCGGCAAACCTTCTTCATTGAGGGTGATGAAGACCGAGCTACCGGGACGGAACTGTGCCAGCCAACGTTGGTTGGCATCGGGCATGCCTTTGGGCACGATTATGGCTTGCTTGAGCTCTGCCGACAGGCGAGGCTTGGTGACTGCCTTGGCAAGACCAAGATAACGACGAGCATAGTTGTAGAACTCACCGGGTGTTTTTTCTGTCAGCTCGGCAACGAGATAGACATCTATTGCAGTAAGAGGAAGGGCATAGGCCAACCCATACTCATTCGCTTTTCCGGCAGTGATTTTTTGCGAAGCCTGTGCCGAAACAACCGGAGCTCCGGCCAACAAGGCCGCGCATAACAGAAAGACATTTTTTTTCATATTTGACAATCGTATGCCGGCTGTTGCCGACGTGGGTTAAGAATATAATCGATAGCCGGGCCTATAGCATCGGCTACATCTTCGGCAGTTGTACCGTAAGAACCACATGAGCGTGCGGCGATGCGTCCGGCCAGGCCATGAACATATACAGCTGCAACAGCAGCAACTTCGGGCGACATTTTCTGTGCCACAAAGCCGGCAAGAAGCCCGGTCAGCACATCGCCGCTGCCTGCAGTGGCAAGGGCTTCGGTGCCCGAGGTGTTGACAATCAACGAGCCGTCGCTCCAGATGGTCTGGGTATACGGTCCTTTCAGCACAATGGTAATCTTATATCTCGCTGCCATTTCTATGGCAGTCAGTGTTCGTGTGCCGTGTGAGCTTTGTTCGCCAAAAAGACGGTCGAACTCTCCGGCATGTGGCGTGATTACGGAATGTGGTGGTATATAATCTATAAATGATGGATTCTGGGCAATGATGTTGAGAGCATCGGCATCGAGAATTAGTGGCCTGCGCTCGGCATAACAGCTTTTGAGAAACGCTCCCAGCCCTTCGGCTGTTGCTTTCGATGTTCCCAGCCCGGGACCGATGGCCACTCCTTGACAATTGCGAGGATTGTCGAACTGGCGAATGTCGACGTCGGCACCATCGGTGGTAAACATTGCCGACGGCACCGCGCTCTGCATTACAAAGAAAGCACAGCGCGGCCCATGACAGGTGACGCGGCCGCAACCTGAGTGAGTGGCGGCTCTGGTGGCGAGCACGGCAGCTCCGAGCATGCCGTATGAACCGGCAAAAATGAGCACATCGCCAAGGTCGGCTTTCGACACGGTCGACGGCCTTTTTGGCAGCACATTACGGATGGCCTCGGCATCAATCAGCAGATGGTTGCGCTTAACTGAGTCGAGTGCATCGCGGTTGACCGCCACCGGAAGCACCGACCAGGCACCAAGCAGCTCGGCATTCTCCGGCATGAAGAAAGACAATGTGGGGCCTATTAGTGCAAGGGTATATGTGGCATGGACAATGTTGCGGTTAATCATTCCCACATTAAGCCGGGTGGTCATACCCGACGGCAGGTCGATGGAAATCACTTGGGGCGAATGTTCGTTGATGTAGCGAGCCACCGCCTGATAACCACCACGCAAAGGTTTGAGATCTTCGCTGCCAAATATTCCGTCGACCACAATGGTGCGCCGTTTGAGCTGAGGCATGGCAAAGTCTACACCTGGATTTATGACCTCGGTCAAATAGTCCGCGCCACAGACGCTCAGGAAGTTCTCGCGCGCAGCAGCACAGTCGGCCGACAGGCATTTGCCGCCGATGTTGAACAGCACCACCCGAGCATGGCATCCCATAGTGTGGAGCTCGGTAGCAGCAGCCAGAGCAAAAGCTCCGCACAGGCCGTAGCCTGCAAAAACGATGACACGAGTATTGGCCTCACCCCTGATTTCCATCACTTTTTTTGCCACTTCTTCTCCGACATTATCGACAAAAGCCTCCCGTCGCTGGAGGAGTCTGCTTCTTGCAGGCTCCTCCAGCTCCGAGAGTTCGTCGAGCGTGCCTATTGTGGCCCGCATTATGTCGTCGATGTCGGTGGGTGTGAAAATGGTTTTCATCCTTCTATCAGGGGTTTGCAGCGTCAGAGTGCCAGCAGTTCTTCAATTTTGGCACGGATGGCATCGGCCTTTTGGCCTCCGACAAGGCGAAGCGGAGTTTTTTCACCGTTCTTGAAGAAGAGAAGAGTTGGAAGGCTACGGATACCACATTCGGTTGCAAAGTCGTTTTCGTCGTCGAGGTTATATTTTCCCACCACCGCTTTACCTTCGTATTCGGCGGCAAGCTGTTCTACGATTGGGGCCATAGCCATGCAAGGGCCGCACCATGTTGCCCAGAAGTCTACCACTACAGGTTTGCCAGATGCAATGATTTCTTTTATGTTCTCGTCGGTAAAAGTCATAGTTATATTAATTAAAATTAAGTTTGGTAAAATCAACATCAACACCCTGATTGTCGAGGTCTTGGATAAAATCGCGAGTAACAGGTATGTTGAGGGAGGATGAAAAGCGTAATTTGCGGTTGTATTCAGGAGCAAAGACAGAAATAGAAACGGGCATGTGTTCGCCGTAAGAATTGCGTTTTGCTCTCACTTCGTCGAGGGCTGCGATAATGTCGGAGGCCTGATGCGGGTTGATGGTCAAGTTAAGTTCCTGCAGCAGACGGCCTCGCAAACCGTCGAGGTGCATCAGGCGGTCGACATTGAAGCGCAGGGCTGTAGCACCGGTGTTTCGGTTGCGTATTTCGCGGAATGTGCCAACCACCAACACAGGAGTGCCCACAATGCAGAGCGAGGCGTACTCGGCACGCTGTTTGTCGAAAAGGGTGAACTCGGCAGTGCCCGTGTAGTCCTCCACCTTGAAAATGCTCATCACAGTACCGGACTGGAGTTTGCGTTCTTCAATGTGCACAATCATACCGGCAAAAGTCACCGGCTTGGTTGTAGGCTCATTGATTTCGTTGAACTCTGTGGTCGTACAGCTCACGCCATAGTTCACCTCGAGCCAATAGGGGTCGAGAGGGTGGGCTGATAGATACATTCCCACAAGCTCTCGCTCCTTGTTGAGGCGCACAAGATTATCCCACGCGGGCATAGAAGGAATTGGCGGACGGCTCGAAGCTAAAATTTCGGCATCATCAAAACCGAAAAGCGATGTTTGCGACAGTTTCGATTCGTTTTGTCGCTGAGCACCGTAACGGAGCAATTGTTCAGCTACCGTTTCGCCCTTCTTGCCCACTTCGCCCGAGAGGTCCTCGCGTTTGATACCCTCGAAGCAGTCGAAAGCTCCGGCCAAAGCCAGGTTGTCGAACACTCTGCGGTTGATAGAAGAAGCGGGTACTCGTTCTACGAAATCGTAAATATCTTTGAACGTCCCCCCGGCATCGCGAGCCTCAATGATGGAACGCACCACATCGGGGCCTATGCCTTTGATTGCCGAAAGGCCGAAACGAATCACCGAAGGCTCGCTCACACTGAAGGAGCTTATAGACTCGTTGATGTCGGGTCCCTTCACTTGCAGTCCCATGGCCTTACATTCGTCCATGTAAAAAGCAAGCTTGGCAATATCTTCCAGATTTCGGCTCAACACGGCAGCCATGAATTCGGCGGGATAATTTGCCTTGAGGTAGCCTGTCTGGAAAGCCACCCAGCTATAGCATGTGGCATGGCTCTTGTTGAAGGCGTAAGACGCAAATTTCTCCCATTCAGTCCAGATTTTCTCCAGAATTTCTGCCTTATGTCCGCGCTCCTGTCCGCCGGCAAGAAATTTGCCCTTGAGCTCGTCCATCTTCTTTTTCAGCTTCTTACCCATAGCCTTACGCAAGGTGTCGCTTTGGCCGCGAGTAAAGCCGGCAATGAGGCGCGACAGCAGCATGACTTGCTCCTGATAGACGGTAATGCCGTATGTATCCTTGAGATATGTTTCCATCTCGGGGATGTCGTACTCAATTTTGTGAAGACCTTGCTTGCGGGCAATAAATTCGGGTATATTGTCCATAGGCCCCGGTCTGTATAGGGCATTCATTGCAATAAGATCCTCGAACACAGTGGGCTGCAGCTGGCGCAGATAGCGCTGCATACCGGGCGATTCGAACTGGAATGTGCCCACGGTTGCTCCGCGGCTGTAGAGCTCGTAAGTTTTCTTGTCGTCGATTGGTATGCTGTCAATGTCCAAGTCTATCCCTCTCGAACGTTTGATGTTGGCCACGGCCTCGCGGATAATAGACAGCGTTTTCAGACCCAGAAAGTCCATTTTAATCAATCCCGTGTCTTCAATCACACGACCTTCGTACTGCGTGACAAGGATTCTGTCGCCGTTTTTATCGGCGGCTGTACTCACAGGCACCCAGTCGGTAACATCATCGCGGCAGATGATTACACCGCAAGCATGCACGCCGACATTGCGCACCGTGCCTTCGAGCGAGTTGGCAAAATTCATGAGTTCCCGCACGTTGCTGTTTTTTTCCATCTCTGCCTGAAATTCGGGCAGATAGTTTATGCAGTTCGACACCGTGGGTTTGAGCTCTTTCTCATGGTTTTCGTCGCGAGGGTCGATTGGCATGTGGCGTGGTATGAGCTTTGTCAGCTGGTTGGACATTGCAACGGGCAAATTCATCACTCGAGCGACATCCTTTATTGCCGACTTTGCCGCCATAGTGCCATAGGTAATGATATGTGCCACATTAGGTGCTCCATAACGCTCGGTAACATAGTTGAGCACGGTCTCGCGTCCGTCGTCATCAAAGTCCACATCAATATCAGGCAGCGAAATACGGTCGGGGTTGAGGAATCGTTCGAAAAGCAGGTCGTATTTCAAGGGGTCGATCTGAGTGATTCCCAAACAGTAGGCCACCACCGAACCGGCGGCCGAACCGCGACCGGGACCTATGCTCACACCCATCTGGCGTCCCACCCTGATAAAATCTTCGACAATAAGGAAGTAGCCGGGGAAACCCATGGTTTTCATAATGTGAAGTTCAAAATTGATGCGCTCGTCCACTTCTTTTGAGAGAGGTGAGCCATAGCGGCGTTCAGCTCCCTCATATGTGATTTTGCGAAGATAGTCGGCCTCAAATTTGATGCGGTATAGCTTCTGATAGCCACCGAGGGCTTTGATTTTTTTCAGGCCATCCTCACGGGTCATGATTTCGTTACCGTTTTCGTCGCGGGTGAACTCGTCGAAAAGTTCTTGCTCGGTGATGCGGCTGCGGTATTCGTCCTCAGTGCCAAAACTTTCAGGAATGGCAAAGTTGGGCATAATTGGCGGATGGTCGATAGAATATTCCTCCACCTTGTCGGCAATTTCGAGAGTGTTTTCGAGCACTTGTGGCATGTCGGCAAACACTTGCGCCATCTCTGCCGAGGTCTTGAACCATTCTTGTTTGGAATAAAGCATACGATTGGGATCACTCACCAGTTTGTTTGTCGACAGACAGATGAGACGATCGTGCGCTTCGGCATCACCTTCGTTAATAAAGTGACAGTCGTTGGTTGCTATCACCTTTATTCCGTGTTTCCGTGCCAGTTCCAAAAGTTGTGGTTCTACCTGGCGCTGTATTTCGTATGTTTCGTGATTAGCTCGTTCCACATTTGCTTTGTGGCGTTGCAGCTCAATATAATAGTCGTCGCCGAATGTGGCTTTGTACCATGCCACAGCTTCGTCGGCACCCTCATAGTCACCGGCCCTGAGCAGACGAGGCACTTCTCCACCCAGACATGCCGAGCATACAATCAGCCCCTCGCTATGCTCGGACAACTCTTTGCGGTCGGTACGGGGATGGTGATAAAAACCTTCGGTCCAGGCTTTGGACACAAGTTTAATAAGGTTTTTATATCCGCGTTCGTTTTTTGCCAGCACCACAAGGTGATAACCCTTATCTTTATTGTCGCCGCGGTCGTGGAGGTCATTTTTTGCCACATACATCTCGCACCCTACAATGGGTTTGAGATAACGGGCACGAGCTGCGGCAAGATCGGCTTCGGCCTGAATGACAGCTTGACCATCGTCGGCCTCGCGCGCGGCATTAAGTGCTGTCTCAGCCGCCTTGACAGCATCTTTCACCTTTCCGTTATGACCTTTGATAGTGTTGATAAACGATTTGATACCGAACATATTACCATGATCGGTGAGAGCTACAGCCGGCATTCCGTCGGCAACAGCCTTTTTCACAAGGCCGTCAATCGACGACAGACCATCGAGCAGGGAGTACTGCGAGTGAACGTGGAGATGGACAAATTGAGTCATTCAGATAGTTTGGGATGAGAGAGTAATATTACATCACATTGAGCACCTGCTCTTTGATTTGTTCAAGCTGATCTTTCATGCGCACCACAATGGCTTGCATCTCGGCATGGTTGCTCTTTGAGCCGAGGGTGTTGATTTCGCGTCCCATTTCCTGAGCAATAAAACCAAGTTTTTTACCTTGTCCGGGCTTCGAAGCCTCCATTGTTTCAGTAAAATAGGCAAGATGACGACCAAGCCTCTGTTTCTCTTCGTTTACGTCCAGTTTTTCTATGTAAAAAATCAGTTCCTGCTCCAAACGACCCTTGTCGTATTCTACTGCCGGGATTTTGCTCAGACCATCCTCGATGCGCAGTCTGATTTTTGCCACACGCTCTTTTTCATATGGCTCTACACTTGCAAGGAGAGAAGTGATTGTTGCAACACGTTCGGCAAAGAAAGTTTCGAGTGCCTTGCCTTCCTCGCGACGATGGTCTGTCAGAGCCTTCACCGCCCGACGAACAGCTTCGAGAAGTGTTTCGACTTCGTCGTCCGACACATCGTCGGCACTTTCTGTGTTCACTGCATCAGGGAAACGCAGAAGCACGGAGTACCAATCAGCAGGTTCTGGGATCCCTAACGCTGCAGAAGCCTCGCTGATTTGCCGCTTATAGAATTTGAGAGCCTCAACATTTAGCTTACTCACACCCTTAGCCTCGGAACCCGGAAGAAGTTCGGAAGTCACCAAGAGGTCGACCTTACCGCGTTCAAGCTCGGTTCCGACAATGCTGCGGATCGCCGGCTCGCATTGACGAAAGGCATGAGGCAACCGGACAGCAAGGTCCAACTGCTTGGAATTGAGCGATTTTATTTCAACCGTTATTTTATGGTTAGAGGATTCGAGGCTTGATTTGCCGAATCCTGTCATGGACATGAGCATGGGCAATACAATTTTATATGGCACAAAATTACAAATAATCGGTGGCACTTGACCCCTTTCTATCAAAAAATTTCTTACCTTTGTGCCAAAAGTGAATTTCATGGCGACTATTCTCAACATAGAAAGCTCGGGCGCGCCTTGTTCGGCAGCCCTTACAAGCGATGGGATGATTCTGTCACACCGCGAAGATTTCGGCTGCCGCAATCATGCAGCACTGCTCAGTGAATTTATCAAACATTGTCTTGACCATGCACGCGAACACAATATGAGGCTCGATGCCGTTGCAGTGAGCATGGGTCCGGGCAGCTACACAGGCCTGCGCATCGGGCTCAGCGAAGCCAAAGGACTTGCATACGCTCTCAATATACCTATTATAGGAGTTCACACACTCGAGCTCCTTGTGTCGCGTGTCATGTTCTCCTCGGACGAAATTAGCCCCGACACAATATTCATACCCATGGTTGATGCCCGTCGCATGGAAGTTTACACCGGGGCATACAACATGTCGCTCACTCCCCTGCTCCGCCCCTGTGCCATGGTACTCAATGCCGAATCATTTGCAGACCTTCGTCAACAAGGCCGCCCCATTCTTTTCTTCGGCAGCGGTGCCGAAAAAGCAAGAGAAATTATGGAGACTGACGGAAACGCAATCTATGTCCCCGATGCCGAGGGGCTGGCAGTCGACATGGTCGCTTTGGCCGAACGCGCCTATACCCAAAGCAATTTCATTGATACTGCCTACTCAGTGCCCGAATACCTCAAGGAATTCCAGGCTACAACACCAAAACACAAGGTTATATGAACAAATTCGCTCCCGACATAAAGGCAGCTGTCGAAACATTGCGTCGTGGCGGCATAATTGTCTATCCCACCGACACGGTGTGGGGCATAGGTTGCGATGCCACAAACAGCGAGGCCGTGAAGCGAGTTTTCGGGCTCAAAAAGCGAGCCGACGCAAAGGCCCTGATCACTCTTGTCGGCTCGTTGGCAGCTCTTGAACGCACGGCCGACGGCATTCCGGACGTTGCCTACGAGCTTATTGAATGTACGGACCGTCCGTTGACCATTGTCTACGACCGTCCGCTCCCAATGGCACATATATCCCCTGAGCTGCAAGCCCCCGACGGCACTATTGGAATCCGAGTCACCACCGAAGCTTTCAGCTCGGCTCTATGCCGGACCTTTGGAAAGCCCTTGGTGTCGACCTCGGCCAACATCAGCGGCCGCCCCTCGCCGGCTGTATTCAAACAAATCGACCCTGAAATTATTGCGGGTGTCGACTATGTGTGCACATCGCGCCGCAACGAGCAGCCAACCGAAAACACAAAGCCATCAATGGTAATGCGACTGTCGGCAAACGGGTGTTTTAAAATTCTACGTTCCTGACACGCAAGAGCAATGACCGATCTCAACCGACAACGCGCAAAATACATATTGGCCGACTATGTGACGGCCAGTATAGGGTTCTTTGTATTCGACATTGCTCGTTTTTTCATGGTGTCCCCCACAATACGTCCGTCATCGCTCAATCAATTTCTAACGCTCGACTCACTCATTGCCGAGCAAATACTTGTGCCATTTGGCATTGTACTTCTTTATCTTCTTTTTGGGGCATACAACAAAGACAATACCACCTATAAATCTCGCCTCGATGAAACTCTCTCCATCGCCGAAGTATCGCTGATCGCTGTGCTCGCAGTTTTTTTTATTGCGCTGGTGAACGACAACGTCAAGGAACGGGCCACCAGCTATGAGTTGATGGCATCCATGTGGCTATGTCTGTTTCTACCCACCTACATTGCCCGCATGGTGATGGTAAGCCGTGCCGCCAGGCGTTTTGGCTCCGGCAAAAACATTTTCAAAGTTGTAGTCATCGGAGCAAATTCCGGCAATGAACGTCGGCTGGAACGCATAGTCCGAGGCACCAAAAAAAATGGCATGCGCATTGTGACCTGCATCAACGACGAAAACTATGAAGGACCGTCAGAGCTGTGCGGCGTGCCTGTGGTCAAAGGGAACGACATTGCGCAGCTGTGCCGGCAATCTGAGGCACAGGGCATAATCCTCATGCCGTCGGCCGAAGGGCTGGGACGCACTTCGCAGCTTATCAACAAGCTCTATCCGCTGGAACTTCCAATTTATGTAACGCCCGACTTGCGTGGAATGCTTGCCCTCCGACCCAAAGTTAGCACCGTCGTTGGCGAGCCTCTTGTCGACATCACCAAGCCCGACATAAGTCCGGCAGCTGCCAATTTCAAACGACTCGGCGACATTGTCGTTTCGGCATGTGCGCTGTTTGTGCTCTCGCCTCTACTGGTCGCAATCGCCATAGCTGTAAAAATTGATTCGTCTGGTCCTGTTCTCTATCGTCAACAACGTGTGGGACGGCACAAAAAGCCTTTTATCATCAACAAATTCCGCACCATGCAGGTAGATGCCGAACCCACCGGGCCTGCGCTGTCCGTACCGGACGACCCACGCATTACGCGCCTGGGGCACATGCTGCGCAAATATCGTCTCGACGAGCTACCCCAATTCTGGAATGTACTCATTGGCAACATGTCGCTTGTCGGTCCACGTCCGGAGCGAGAATATTATCTTTCGCAAATGACGGCCCGCCATCCTTCATGCTCACTTGTGCACCGTGTCCGCCCCGGCATCACATCATGGGGAATGGTAAAATATGGCTACGCCTCCAATGTAGACCAAATGCTCGAACGTCTCGAATACGATTTGATTTATGTCGACAACGTTTCGCTCGGTGTCGACCTCAAAATATTGTTTTATACAGTCAGCACTGTCCTCACTGGCAAGGGGATATAGGCCGGCTTCTACAGTTTGCATAATGGTTTCCTTATGGCCGAAAAAGAAATAAACTACAATACGCCGCCGGGGCGCTTGTTCTTCCGCTTTCTGCAATGGCGGGAAAAGCACATCAAAGAGAAGAATTTTGTGCTCGTGCTGGCCTTTTTGGTGGGTGTGTTCAGCGGTCTTGCAGCCTTGGTGCTTAAGTTCCTGATTCATTCCATTTCGGAAATACTTACAACCCATGTCAATCCCGAAGCCGGGAATATACTTTACATTCTGCTTCCGGCAATAGGAGTGATACTCACCTCGCTATTTGTGCGCTACTTAGTGCGCGACGACATAAGCCACGGCGTGACCCGCGTGCTCTATGCTATATCGCAGAACAAAAGCCGCCTCAAGCGCCACAACATGTGGACCTCAGTCGTCGCAAGTTCCGTAACCATAGGGTTTGGCGGTTCGGTCGGAGCCGAGGGCCCCATTGTCGCCACCGGCTCGGCCATAGGTTCCAATCTTGGACGCCTCTTCCACATGTCGCCGCGCATTCTGATGATTCTCGTAGGCTGCGGTGCCGCCGGAGGCATTGCCGGCATCTTCAAAGCCCCTATCGCCGGGGTTCTTTTCACCCTCGAAGTACTGATGCTCGACCTTACGACGGTTTCTGTTATGCCGCTTCTCATCTCAGCCATAACGAGCACCACAATTGCCTATGCATATACAGGTTATGAATTTGAATTTTTCTTTGCTCAAACCGAAGAATTCTATACTTCGCGCATACCTTACGTCATACTTCTTGGATTAGTATGCGGTCTGATGTCGCTCTATTTTACCAGAGTAATGAACATGATGGAGCACTTCTTCCGCAGTTTCCGCCATCGATGGCTCAAGACGCTGACCGGCTGCCTCATTCTATCGGGACTGGTGTTTCTCATGCCGCCGCTCTACGGCGAAGGCTACGGCTCCATCACCGAACTACTCTCGGGCAACGCACCGGCTGTTGTTGATGGCTCGCTGTTCTATGCCGACCGCAACCAAGTATGGTTCATTGCCCTTTTCATCGGTCTCGTGGTGCTCTTCAAGGCTTTTGCAACATCGGCCACCAACGGTGCAGGCGGCGTGGGCGGTACGTTTGCTCCATCTCTCTATGTTGGATGTCTCACGGGGTTTCTATTTGCCTACATCGCCAACCATCTTGGTTTTGCCGAACTATCAATGAAGAATTTTGCCCTAATGGGCATGGCAGGAGTGCTCGCCGGAGTTATGCACGCTCCATTGATGGGTATCTTCCTCACCGCCGAGCTCACCGGTGGCTACGAACTCTTCCTGCCTCTTCTCATTGTGAGCACAATATCGTACGGTACAATAAAAATCTTCGAGCCCTTCTCCATCTACACAATGCGTCTTGCCCAGCGCGGCGAGCTGCTCACACACCAAAAGGACAAGGCAGTGCTCACTCTTCTCAAAATCGACAATGTTATAGAGACGGACTTTCTGCCTGTCAAGCCGGAAATGTCGCTCAAAGAAATGGTAGACACCATTGCCATGAGCAAGCGCAATCTCTTTCCCGTAATTGACGATAACGGCAAATTCGTTGGCGTGGTTTTGCTGGACGAGATTAGAAATATCATGTTTCGCCCTGACCTATACCGCCGCATGCGTGTGGAGACATTCATGACCATGCCACCGGCAAAAATAGAACTTGGCTCCGGAATGGAAGAGGTTATGAAAACTTTCGACAACACCGGGGCTTGGAACCTTCCTGTCGTTGACCACGGTCGTTATGTCGGCTTCGTGTCGAAGAGCAAAATCTTCAACTCCTACCGTCGTGTATTGCGCCATTATACAGATGACTGACCGTCACCATAATTTGAGATGAATCTTAACGAACTTAGCAAGCTTATAATGACAGCGGGCCGAAAACGCTCGCTGCGCAGTCTTTGCGGAAAGCCACAGAGCGGTATTAGCGGTGTGGCCGGATCAGCTGCCGCAATGATGCTCTCCTCTCTGCCTCACGAACAACAAGTGGTGGTCGTCGGCGAAAATCTCGATGATGCCGGATACCTTTATTTCGACCTCTGCCGGCTATGCGGCGAAAATGCCGTGGCGTTCCTCCCCTCGGGCTATAAACGCGACATTAAATATGGTCAGTCCGACGAAGCAAACCGCATACTCCGCACCGAAACCCTGCGCAGAATCAGCGAAGGCACCGCGCCATATGTAGTTACCTACCCCGAAGCCGTAGCCGAAACAGTTGCATCGGCACAAGACATTGCCTCGCACACCTTAAAACTCGACAAAAAAACGCCGGCCGACATGAGCGAGGTAGCTCGCTGGCTCAAAAACAAGGGATTCAAAGAAGTAGACTATGTCTATGAACCGGGGCAATATGCCATGCGCGGTTCCATCCTCGATGTTTTCTCCTATGGCAGCGAGCTGCCCGTGCGTATCGACTTTTTCGGAGACGAAATTGATTCGATACGCCTCTTTAACGTCGAAACACAGCTGTCCGAGCACCAGCTCGAACAAGTTGAACTTGTCACTGCAGTTTCGTCGCGTGCCGCCATGCTATCTCTACTCAATTACATAGCATCGGACAGCATTATAGCCCTGCGCGACGAAGAGTTCACCACCTCGCGCATCCGTGCCATTGCCGAAGGCGGAATGTCGGCCTATACCCTGCTCACCGAAGAAGGCGATGCCGACGCACTTGACACCGTTGTAAACCCCGAGCGTTTTGCCGCCGACCTTGCACGTTTTCGCCGGCTACAGTTCAAGGCCGGAAAAGAGGGAGAAAAACACACGCCCGTGCCGTCGTTGGCTTTCGACTGCTCGCCACAAGGAGTGTACCACAAAAATTTCGACCTCATAGCCTCCTCCTTCAATCAATTTCTATCAGACGGCTATCGGTTGTTTATTCTTTCGGAGAATGTGAAACAGTTCGACCGACTGCGCGAAATTTTTGCCGACCGTGGCGACAAAATAGAATTCGAGGCCGTAGAAGGCACACTCCACGAAGGCTTTGTCGACCACACGGCCAAAGTGTGCGTGTTCACTGACCACCAGATTTTCGACCGTTTTCACAAATACACCCTCAAAAGCGATCGTGCACGCACCGGAAAACTGGCCATGTCCATGAAGGAACTTGGACAGATAGAGGTGGGCGACTATATTGTACATATCGACCACGGAGTGGGACGCTTCGCAGGGCTGCTGCGCACCAACATCAATGGAAAAATGCAGGAAGTCATCAAGTTGGTCTACGACAACAACGACATCCTGTTTGTATCCATCCATTCGCTTCACAAACTTGCCAAATACCGTGGCAAAGAAGGCGTGCCCCCAAAAATAAACCGCATAGGCAGCGGGGCATGGCAAAAAATCAAAGACCGCACCAAGAGCAAGCTGAAAGACATAGCCCGCGACCTTATCAAGCTCTATGCCCGTCGTCGCGAGGAAAAAGGCTTTGCCTTCAGCCCCGACACATATCTGCAACACGAGCTTGAAGCATCGTTCATCTACGAGGATACCCCCGACCAGCTCACCGCCACCCAGGCCGTTAAGGCAGATATGGAAAGTGAACGTCCAATGGATCGACTGGTATGCGGAGATGTGGGGTTCGGCAAAACAGAAGTAGCTATACGAGCAGCTTTCAAAGCCGCAGTCGACGGCAAACAAGTTGCCGTGCTCGTACCCACAACGGTGCTGGCCTACCAGCATTTCAACACCTTCCGCGACCGACTGCATGATTTTTCTGTCCGGGTGGAATATCTGTCGCGTGCACGTTCGGCCAAGGACACCAAGCAAATTCTTGCCGACCTTGCCGAGGGCAAAATCGATATACTTATCGGCACCCACAAACTCATTGGCAAGAGTGTCAAATTCAAAGATCTGGGGCTACTCATCATCGACGAAGAGCAGAAATTTGGCGTTGCCGTAAAAGAAAAGCTTCGCCAGCTCAAAGTGAATATCGACACCCTCACAATGACGGCCACACCCATACCGCGAACGCTGCAGTTCTCGCTTATGGGAGCCCGCGACCTTTCTGCCATCACCACACCGCCCCCAAACCGCTACCCTATCATCACAAGCGTAGACACAATGAACGACGACCTTGTGAAAGAAGCATTGAACTTCGAACTTGCCCGTGGAGGACAAGTGTTCTTTATCAGTCCGCGCATCGAGGGCCTCACACGTCTCGAAGACATGCTGCACCGCCTCGTACCTGATGCACGCACAATTGTGGCACATGGACAGATGCCCCCCGAACGGCTCGAAAAATCTATCAGCGACTTCGCTGCCCACGACTACGACATTCTTCTTGCCACAAGCATCATCGAAAGCGGCATAGACATGCCCAATGTCAACACCATCATCATCAACGAAGCCGATCGTTTCGGTCTGAGCGAGCTTCACCAGCTGAGAGGCCGCGTGGGACGCAGCTCCCGAAAAGCTTTCTGCTACCTGATGCTTTCCCCCGGCAAGCCCATTACTCCCGATGCACGCCGCCGTCTAAGTGCTATCGAAAGCTTTTCCGACCTTGGGTCAGGTATCCACCTGGCCATGCAGGACCTCGACATTCGCGGAGCCGGCAACCTCCTTGGTGCCGAACAAAGTGGATTTATAGCCGACCTGGGCTATGAAACCTACCAAAAAATTCTGCGTGAAGCCGTTACAGAAATACGCACAGAAGAATTTCCGACCATGCAGGGTGCCGACGACGGCACAGCCGGAGCCTCCGATTTTGTTGCCGACTGCATCATTGAGAGCGACCTCGAACTTCTCCTGCCCATGACATACGTAGCACAGGAAAGCGAACGAATAGCCCTTTACCAAGAACTCGACAGCATTGAGCGCGACGACCAGCTGCAAGCCTTCGAAGAACGCCTCACCGACCGCTTCGGACGCATTCCGGATGTATCACGCGAGCTGTTGCGAGTGCCCCCATTGCGCTGGACAGCCCGCCGTCTTGGCATAGAAAAAGTAGTCATCAAGCAAGGCACAATGTACACCTATTTTGTCGACGACAGCAACAAGGCCTACTACCAGTCGAAAATGTTCGGGCGCATGCTGGCATATCTTCAGGCACATCCCACCGAGGTTGAACCCCGCCAGCGCAACGACCGCCGCAGCTTTGCCTTCAAAAATGTCAACACCGTGGCTCGCGCCCTTGCAATTCTCAAGGAAGCCCTTGCCTCCACTCCGATATGAGAAAAAGACCGTTATGGCCACCAAAGCCATAACGGTCAAGAGACAAATCGCAATTTCCTATATCTATTTTACCTATTGTTCAGTGTACTATATGCCGCGCTAAGCAAACTTGTTTCATCTTGCCGGGTATCCTGCGAAAGTTCCCAAATCATGACACCGGCAATATCGTTGTCAACAACATACTGGCATTTGTCTTTTATTGTCGGTATGCCATTGTACCAGATAAGATCCACATTGTCGGTATTGGCCACATCGACGCCGGGAAAGCGCGAAAACAAATCGCGATAGGCTACAGCTGTGGCACCTTGTGTCGATGTCGAAGACTTGAATTCATAGCCATAGAATGGCATGCCTGCACATAGTTTTTCTTTGGGTACATTAAGCGTAGTGGTGTAGAAAGCAATCACATCTTTGAAGTACTGAGTGCTTGAGTGCTGTCCTACTTCGCCCCAGCCGCCGCCTTCCCAGCCGCCGCAGTCATCGTAAATCATGGGGAATACATAATCCAGATGGCTTACCAGCTGGGCGTCTATCGATGAATCGAGGTGTGTTTTACCGCCGAGGGCTGCCGTCAGCAGGTAACCTTCGCCAATTTGAGCTCGTAGGTCAATGTAGAACTTTTCGAGATTAAGGCGCTTTGCATTTTCATCGCCTCCCCATTCTTCATAATCGACATCAACACCGTCGAGATTAAAATCGCGTAAGCAGTTTTTCACTTCCTTTGCAAAGTTCTTGCGTAGTTCTTCATCGGCCAAAGCTGCCGACACATTCTGGGCATCACGCAACGATGCCAAAACCTTGACATTCTTTTTGTGGGCATTGGCAATTACTTGCTTCACATCAGAATAAGCATCGCAGTAGATGTGGCCATCACCGCGCATCTCGGCGAAAGCAATGCAAATTACCGAAAGCTTGTCATAGTCGGGCTCGCCCCACCATGTACTCCATGTAGGATAGTACCCTACCACCATTTTACCCTCAAAAACAGGCTTGTCACGTTCGGGAAGAGCAGGTTCTTCCGGCTCCGGGGTATCAGGATTTTCGACGGGCGGCAGAGGTTTTACGTCCGGGGCATCGTCTGAACACTTAGAGCTAGTGAGAAATAACAGGCCCAAAGTGGCTGCAAGGATTATTGACGCTTTCATTCTGTGATTATTTTTGATTTTCTGAGCCACAAAATTACTTGTTTGACATTCACAGTGCAAGAGCCGCCGCGGCCACACGACAATGAACAAACCTATTTGACGATTTTTCCACCAAATATCCATTGTTTCTGTCCCGGTGTGTGTTTGTAAACAAGACAGAAACAAAATTGTTCCTCGATTTGTTTGGCGGTTTGGGATATAAGCTCTATCTTTGCGCTAACAATTTTGTTAGTCAAATATGTTTATCAATTCTATTAACTATGAGTGAAGCAAATGTGCAGCAGCACGACACCGAAGCAATGATTATGCAAGCCGCAGAAAAAGAATTTCTTGAAAAAGGCTACGCCGGTGCCAAGACAGCCTCCATAGCCGGTGCAGCCGGGGTTACACATGCCATGTTCCACTACTATTTTCGCACAAAGGACAAGCTTTTCGAAAAAATCGTATCGGACAAAATGACGCAACTGAGCGAAATCATGTTTGGAGCCATAGGCAACAGTGCCTTACCCCTGCGAGAACGCATTATTCAGGGTGTCAGCTACCATTTTGAATTCCTGCGCAACAATCCACTGCTTCCCAGATTCATAATCAATGAATTATATATTAATCCCGAAAGATTCGAAACTATAAAGAACGCCATTCTGTCTATCGCCGCTCCATTGCTCGCCAACATGCAGGCCACAATCGATGCCGAAGCACAGAATGGGCGTTGTCGCAGGCTTGATGCCCGGATGATTTTGCTCGACATTGTTTCGCTTAATCTCTTTCCGTTCCTTGCCTCGCCAATTGTGACTGCAATGATTGAAAATACCGGAATGAACCAAGTCGAATTTCTTGAAAAGCGAAAGCAAGAGAACATAGCCACCATCCTGAATAAACTAAACATCCAATGCCATGATTAGAAAATATTCCGTATTCTTGATTGCTGCGGCTGCAAGTTGTATGCCCGCCATGGCAGATATTACAGTTGAGCAATGCGTCGAATTGGCTCACGACAACTATCCCCTGCTCCGAAAATATGATATTCTGCAACAAACCGACAAAATAAACATATCGGACATAAACAAAAGCTGGCTTCCTCAAATTGGCATTTATGCACAAGGAACAGTGCAAAACGTCGTGCCTTCGTTCCCCGATGCGCTGAACAATATCCTCGAGCAAATGAATACCGACGTCTCAGGCCTCGGCAAAACACAATATAAAATTGGTGTAGATGTCAATCAGACAATATGGGACGGTGGGACATCCAAGGCTCGGCGTACTGTTGCAAGAAGCACCAGTGAACAACAAGCGGCAGCAGTCGATGTACAGCTCTATGCTGTTCGCGAAAGAGTAGAAAATCTCTTTTTCGGCATACTTCTGGTTGAAGAACAGACTAAAATTTCGGAGCAAACGTTGGCTTTGCTTCAGAACAATCTCGCCAAGCTTAAATCTATGGAATCCAACGGCACGGCAATGCAGTGCGATGTCGATATGGTCGAAGCTCAAACTCTTGCCGTGGACCAGCAAATTATACAGGTCAAAGGCCAAACTCAATGCTACCGTCGCCTTTTGGGAATTTACACCGGAAAGGAGATGACGAAAGAAAAGCTCGTAAAGCCAAAGCCGGAAATGCCGGCAAGCATGGCTTCGACTCGACCCGAACTCGACTTATTTGCAGCACAAGCCAAAGCTAACAATGCACGACAAAACGAAATTTCATCATCGCTTATGCCTAAAATCGGATTATTTGCACAGGCTTTCTACGGCTACCCCGGTTTTAATAACTTCAAAAGCATGATGGACCGCGATTTGTCGTTCAATATTGTAGCCGGCATGAAAGTGTCGTGGAACCTTGGAGCTTACTATACCCGCAAGAACAGTTTATCGCGCATCAAACTTGCAAACGCGACAGTAGAGACCGATCGCGATGTATTTCTTTTCACCAACAAGCTACGGACCAACGAGCAGACAGCCCGCATCGAGGAGCTGCAAAAGGTGATTGAAAACGACAGACGTATCTCCGACCTACGCACCAACGTTCGCAAAGCCGCTGAATCACAATTGGAAAATGGTGTAATCGATGCAACTGCGCTGCTGACAAAAATCACCGACGAAAATCAGGCTCGTCTCACCTCTTCCATTCATGAAATACAACTTATCCAAAGCATCTACCAATTGAAATATACCCTCAACCAATGAAAAAGACAGTCATATCTATCATCGCCATATATCTCATGTGTTCTTGCCACAACAAGCCAGACTATGATGCCACCGGAATTTTCGAAGCTACAACAGTTACTGTTGCCGCCGAAACCAATGGAAAAATTACAGCTTTTGACATTGACGAAGGCGACCAAGTGCAGGCCGGCATGTCCGTCGCTGTCATTGACACCGCTTTACTTGTTCTGCAACAGAAACAAATCCAATACCGACAGTCATCAACCGAAAGCTCATCACCCGATGTTGCAGCACAAGCAGCATCATTGCGCTCGGAAATTGCACACCAACAACGCGAATGTGAACGAATTGGCCGTCTTCTTGCCGATGGAGCAGCCACACAGAAGCAAAGCGACGATGCTTCTGCAACACTCGCCACACTGCGTGCCAGGCTCGAGGCCCTGCTTTCGACACTTAACAAAAACAAATCGTCGATTGCCGACAACGCCATTGCCCTACAATACCAAAAAGAGCAAATCGACGAACAAATTTCAAAGAGTATAATCAAAGCCCCCGTCACAGGCACCGTACTTGCCAAATTTGCCGAAGCCGGTGAATATGCCTCCATGGGTCGTCCTCTTTTCAAAATTGCCAATCTTAGCGACATCTATCTTCGCAGCTACTTCACTGCCAACCAATTGGCCGATATCAAAATAGGACAGAAAGTAACTGTCATTGCCGATTTCGGGGGCGACGAACAATACGAATACCCGGGCTACATAACATGGATAGCCCAGGAAAGTGAGTTCACTCCAAAATCCATTCAGACAAAAGACACAAGGGCCAATCTTGTGTATGCCGTGAAGATTGCCGTGAAAAATGACGGAAGACTTAAATTGGGACAATACGGCGAAGTAAGACTATGACTCCCGCCATCGACATAGAAAATGTGACGAAAGCCTATGGTAAAGACGTGGCTCTCGACAATGTTTCTTTCTCAGTACCCCAAGGAGCAATGTTTGGTCTCATCGGCCCCGATGGAGCGGGGAAATCAACATTATACCAAATACTTACCACTCTCATTGCTCCCGACAGCGGCAAAGCCTCTGTCGCAGGCTTCGATATAATAAAAGATTATCGTGCAATCAGAGCAAATATCGGATATATGCCCGAACGATTCTCGCTTTATCCCGACCTTACAGTGAAAGAAAACCTTCACTTTTTCGCCTCGCTCTTCGGCGTGAATGTCAAGGATAACTACGACCTGACAGCTCCTTTTTTTGACCAGCTGGCAAAGTTTCCCAACCGCATTGCAAGGGCTTTGTCCGGAGGCATGAAACAAAAACTCGCCCTCGCTTGCGCTCTTATTCACCGCCCTAAGATTCTACTGCTGGACGAACCCACAACGGGTGTAGATACCGTGTCGCGCAGTGAATTTTGGGATATGCTGGTCACATTGAAAGAGAAAGGTATCACAATTATGGTCTCAACTTCCTATATGGACGAGGCACAGCGTTGTCAGACCATTGCTCTTATCGACAAAGGGCACATTCTGGATGTCGACACCCCCCAACGTCTTGTATCAAATCTTGGAGAGAATCTCTACAGTGCATCGGCAAAGGAAATGTACCCGCTCCTGCAGGCCTTGCGCAAACTGCCGGACGTTAAGAACTGCTATACGTTTGGAGCAACTCTTCACCTTGTTGCAGGAAATGAGTTCAAACGAGACGAAGCAGTCAAGGCCATGATCGACCGGGGCTTGACCGATGTAAAAATCTATCCGGCCGAAGGAACTATCGAAGACCTTTTTATTAAACTTGCCGATAATGAATAACAATCTGGCTATTTCGGTCCGAAATCTTGTGAAAAGATTCGGTAACTTCACTGCCGTGGACAATCTCAGCTTCGATGTGCGGCGCGGCGAGATATTTGGTTTTCTCGGAGCCAACGGAGCCGGCAAAACCACAGCCATGCGCATGTTGTGCGGATTAAGCTACCCCACCTCCGGTTCGGGTACTGTGGCCGGATTCGACATCACAACCCAAGCCGAAGACATCAAACGGCATATCGGCTATATGAGCCAGAAATTTTCGCTGTACGAAGGCCTCACAGTAATCGAAAATCTCACTTTGTTTTCCACCATTTATGGCATGTCCGCCAAAGAAATTCGAATCATGTCCGATGAGGTTTTCAAAGCTTTGGGCATGGAGCAGATGAAAAACACGCTTGTGAAGGATATTCCAACTGGATGGCGACAGAAACTTGCATTTTCCGCCGCCACAATGCACCGGCCTGATGTGGTGTTTCTCGACGAACCGACAGGCGGTGTCGACCCTGTAACACGCCGAAAATTTTGGGAGCTCATCTATCAGGCATCAGCTCAGGGCATAACAGTTTTTGTTACAACCCACTATCTCGACGAAGCCGAATACTGCAATCGCATTTCCATTATGGTAGACGGCCAAATCAAAGCCCTTGACAGCCCCGAGAACCTCAAAAAAGAATATGAGGCCGTCACAATGGATGAAGTATTCAGATTAGTAGCCAAAGACGCAAAGAGAGGAGACTGAACATATGGACATATTGTTTCAAATGATAAAAAAAGAAGCCTTGCATCTGTGGCGCGATTTCCGCACGCTTACGGTCGTGCTCTTCATGCCCTTGGTACTTCTGCTCCTCTTCGGATTTGCAATATCCACCGAGGTGAACAATATCAATATCATAGCAGTAATCGAACAACACGACGATGTATCGCGAAATCTGTTAGAGAAATTCCGTACAAATTCATATTTCACATTCAAAGGCATAGTTTCCTTAGCCGATGGAAAAGGCGCGTGTGTTTGACCCCTTCGGGCACGCGGGACTGACCCCTTTGGG
>CAJUAR010000005.1 GCA_910584495.1 uncultured Muribaculaceae bacterium | reverse complement strand
TGTTTGTCAAGGACTTGCATTTATAACAAGTAATTAAGCTGCGAATTTAAGGTGTAGTATAATTTCGAACCGCCTTGCACTTGGAGTTTGACAATTTTCCCCAATTTATAATCGTAGAAAAAAAAGCCTCCGGCGCCACCCATCAACACGCCATTTTCTTCCTCCTTGAAACTGCGGACATTGAACAGTCTGCCATCGGGAAGAGTAAGACGCTGGAAATCATCGCTCTGCCGCCGATATATTGCTGTTCCTTTTTCGCATGCTACATATATTGTATTATGCGAGTCGACAAATATCCTCCTTATTGAGTTGTCGGGCAAAGTGTTTTCATCGGTAGGACTGCTGTAATAGTTCTTTATATGATCAAAATCGTATCTGTTGAGCCCGAAACGAGTGCCAATCCACAAGAAACCGACATCGTCGCGGGCCATCGACGACACATAGCTTTGCGAAAGTCCTTCAGAAAGCGATATTTCGCGACACATAAATTCTTTGGCCCATACAGCAGATGGCCGACATAATGCCAGGATTAGGCACAGTAGCGACAATTGCCAGACAGAATATTTCATAAATTATTAATATTCAGCCTTGTGAACCAAATTCTAAAACCACCGAGGCTCGAAGCTTCTTCAACAAGAATGCCCACGCGTCCATCGGGCATAGTTGTCATAGCCGAATAGGCACTCCCAACCGGGCATACCTCGATGAGTTTTTTCCATGTTGTGCCTGAATCGTCCGACGAAAAGAGACTAACCGCCGTACGGTCGCTATGACTGTCGCAGATGGTATGAAGCAATTTTCCATTCTCGAGTGCCACTATGTCGCCGTTACATGCAGGATCGGGCAGTGTTGTCGACAGCGCGGCCTTGGTCCATGTCTTCCCGCCGTCTTTGCTAAGCGAAAATTTACGCCAGCCTTTGCGACGGTTGCGTATGCTCATAAGCAAACTGCCGTCGGACAATTCTGCAATTTTAGATTCATCGGCATCTTCGTCGACAGCAACGGGCATCGACACCCACGAGCGGCCGCCGTCGGTGCTTTTGCAGGCATAACAATAAAGTTCTGTCCACTTTTTAAGATGTGGGCGTCCTATAAGCACAAACCACATATTACCCTTGCTATCGGTAAGAATTCTTCCTGAAGTGGCAAAAGCACTTACGGCTTTCACCGGAGCTTGACCCTCTATCTGGGAATATAAGGACCCGGTAATATCGACGGGTGCCGCCCATGATTTGCCCTCATCACCGCTTCGGCTCACGCAAATCCGAGGGTGACTGCCGATCTCTGACTCCCACAGACCTTGGCCGTGCGTCATCACACACACCAAGTCACCATCGGGCGAAACGCCGAGAGCAGGATCGCCGTAACCTCCGGTGCTGTCGTTTCGGGCCACAGTCACAGTCTCACCCCACGATGCACCGCCGTCGGTGCTGGTGCGGCAAACAACATCAATGCGTCCCGGAAGGTCCTTGTTGCTGTCGAGGCGGCGGTCGGCAACGGCCACAAGCGTGCCGCCAGGTGTGGTGACGATAGCGGGAATGCGGTAGAAACGCGATACTCCGTCGCCGCCGGCGAAGAGCATGGAACGAGTTTCAACAGCCGGATTGTCGGCAGGGACAGTGGGAGAAACACCTGTCGCTCCAAGGGGCTGCATGGCTAAAAACCCCACAAAAAATGAAGTCAAAAATTTTCCCATCGGAGATATAAAATTAGATACTGAATAACTTTGTGCGAAATTACAATTTTTTGTCTTCGTTTCATAATTTTGATGTTCGATTTTTGCTTTCATATTTCCGAAATAATCCAAAACATCCACATTCCTGATTACTATCACAGTTTTTGTGCAAAATCGAACAATTCTCGGAAACAAACTGAATCCAAATAAAAAATGTCATTATAATTTTGCAACATCAAAAGGGACAAACGCCTTTTCGAAAATATACATAATCAGTCTATCTCATATTTTATTAACTAAAAAATCTGTAACATGAAGAAAGTTGTACTTCTGGCAGCCATGGCCCTTATTGGGACAGGAGCCCTTCTTGCGCAGGAAGATATCACACCTGCAGCCTACAAATTCTATCAGGCCGACGAACTCGTGCCCATCTATCCCCACGGCATCCACGGAGCGAACCTCCAGGGCATCAACAGCGCCGGCGACCTTCCAGGCAACGCCAGCACATGGACAGTACTCGAAGCCGACAAATACTGGAAAGACGGTCTGCTCATCATCGGCGGCGGCCAATATTGGAACCACGAAGCCGGACATTTCGGCAATGTGTGCGCAGGCCTTCAGCTTGTAGACCTCGGCGGCGAAATCGGCAAATGCTTCACCTTCAACGATGCCAACAGCAATGTTGTCGAAGCCCTCAAAGCAGCAACCGGCTACGACTACGAAATCACCGCAAAAACGGGAGGCACATTCAACTGGGGCAACCTCAACTTCTTTATGGACCCCAAAAACACCCCCTATACCAAGGCAAACAAAATAGAGGTTAAAATCACCTATAATGTATATGCCAACAACTACGGTAACGGTGATAATGCCGTCAACACTGTCCAGCCCAAAACTATGGAGAACGGCATGCGTCCGTCCGATTCCGCTAATGCAGCCTGGACTGCCGGTGACAACTGGGTTGAAGACCCCGACACCGAAGAATTTGTATGGGACCCCACTCGTTGGTGTGAATATACATTCATCACCGATGCTCCCGACGGAAGCGACGAAGGCAAAACCTACCTGCCCATGCGCATAGCCATCAACTACCCCGGCGGCATTGCAGGAAAGACCATATTCATCCGCGAAATCCGTTTCACAGCCATCAGCCCCGATGCAATTGTAACTAACTCCGCCACAAAGAACTTCATCACTCTCCATCCCGGCAAGCCTTCTTCCGGTGTAAAAGGCATCGAAAGTGCCGACAACAACTTTACCTTCAGCGTCAACGGCAATACCATCACATTCAGCGCCGCTGCCGAAGTGTTCAACATGGCCGGTGCCAAAGTTGCCCAGGGTAAAGAAGTTACACTTGCAAAAGGACTCTACGTGGCACGCGTTGGCGGCAAAGCTGCTAAAGTGCTCGTAAAATAATCTACATATACCTTATATCTTAGCAGTAGGGACGAGGCACCACAAGCTCGTCCCTGCTCTATACCTTAAATCTTGAAAATTCAAGTCCATTTCACAATTTATGAACAAAAATCTGATTCTTGCGTGCGCTCTGTGCGCAGGCTCAATCACAAACGCCAATGCCGTGGCAGAAAATATGGCCCTGGCTCTTGCCGAAGATGGCACGGTCGATTGCGGTCAATCGCAGAAATTTTCAAATCTGAACAGCTATTCAATCCAGGTGTGGCTATGCCCCGACGAATGGACAGAAGGAGCCGGTGTCATTGGCGCAGGTGATGCATGGAGTCTGAAACTCGGCAGTGAAGGCTCCTTGGTGTTCTGCGCCGGTTCGGAAACAGCAACAGCCGCTTCTTCCGGTCTATCTGCAGGAAACTGGTTCCAAGTTACAATTATATGCGATGCCGGACAAGGTAAAATAATGATTGACGGCTCCGAAAGGTTTTCAGGCAAACTTGCCGCCATACCCGTCGATACCGGCAATCTGACCATAGGCGGCAATTACAAAGGTAAAATCGACGAGGTGCGTCTGTGGAACGACGTACTTACAGACGATTTCAATTATTTCATCAAGAATACACTCAACCAATGGTGTCCGCAACGCGACGCTTTGGCTGCATACTATAAATTCGACCAGACAGGTTGTCAAGAAATTGTAGAACAGACTGCAGTGTGGGACGAGCTCGCCGACAACCAGTTCAACAACCACGGAATAGCCAAGGGCTCCGTATCAAAGGTGGTGTGCGACAACGAAGCCATGCGCTACCGTATCAACGCGGCATATACCGCAAACGAACGTTTCTACGACCGCGCCATACCGGCCGAACAATATCTGCTTAGCAACGAACTCATTATTCTCGGCATAGAAAGTCTGCCTTCGGGACACCTCCGGTACGTCTCTCCCAACAGCCACGGTACTATATGTGGCAAACTAAGCCATCTTGCACAGTTCGAAGGCCGCCAGGGTGTGGCAAGCTTCGATGGCGAGGCATGGTTCGACTGCGGAAAAGACCTCTTCAATCTCAGCAACATCTCATATACGTTCGAAACGTGGTTCTATGTTGAAGAATGGGCCGAAGGTGCCAGTTTGTTCGAGAAAGAAAATGCCGATGGTTCTAAAGGTATATCGCTCCGTCTGGGAGAAGAAGAACGGCATGTGATGAATGTATCGGTGGACGGTCACAAATATGCGATTATGAACAAAGTGGAACCCGGCAAATGGAATCACATAGCCATAAGCCCACTGGATGGTGCCCAGGAAGGTCGCTTCACTTTTCTTTTCATCCTCAACGGCACGGAAGTGGTGGCAAGCCGCACTCTCAGCGACAGCGAAATTTTCAATGTGCCCACCGGCAACGAGGAATGTCCGCTTCTGATAGGCAAAGGTTTCAAAGGCAAGCTCGACGAAACAATCTTCTTTACACGAGGCAATTTTGATATAAACACCATAAAAGGTCATAAAAACAACGGGGCTCCGATGCCGGGTCTGGGAATCACTCAGACCGCCGATATATTAAAAGAAGGCAGAGGCTATTATCGATACGACAAGGCCGACGACCTTGGATTTAACAGCTACTCCCAGGATTCGTGGCGCAACATCATGCTCGAGGCTTACAAAGGCTACGGCGGTTACGAAGTGCGTATTTCGGTAAAAAGTCACGATGGCTGGGAATCAACAATCTCCAGCTCTACAAAACGCAAAATTTTCGCAGCCGACCTGGCGGCACTCTCCGAGGGATACGATGGGGTTGAACTCGACCTTGAATGGCAATATGGCAACCAGACCACTCTCGGCATGCTTGCCGAAGATATCCGAAATGCTCTCCCCGAAGGTAAAAGCTTCAACATTTCGTGCCACAATGTTGCCTACGGATTCCCCAAGGACAAAATGCAATATGTCGACGGCTTCACATTCCAGCAGTATGGCCCGCAGCCAATACATTCGTATTACAGCCATTTCGAAAAAATGTGCCAGGCATTTGTCAATCATGGATTTCCCAAAGAAAAAATCATTACCTCGTATGCGACAACAACTTCTCGCGGACAGCAGAACGGAACCTCGGTCACTCCCATCAGCGGTGTGCGCAACGGTTTCTTAGACGGAGACTACACACCCAATGAAGAAGTAGACTTCAAGGAAATGAACGGCATAACCTACTATTTCGACGGACCACTGCAGACCTATAAACGAGCACGTTACTCCGTAGAGCAGGGTCTGGGAGGCATCTTCTACTGGGACATGGGCAATGATGTGCCTGTAGAGCACAAATACAACATGGCTAAATGGTGCTCCTACGGTCTTAACTCAAACGTTGAAAAGGTAGTAGACAAAGTTTCCGTCAATCATCGCAATTCTGGAATAAACGAAATTATTGCTGATAACGGCACACATTTTGTGATTCTGAACAAAAATAGCGAATTATCTACCAACGGCATGGCAAAAAGCATCGAAGTATGTAATATCGCTGGTTCTGTCATCGCCCAAACCAAAGGCTCGACAATGAACATTTCTTCCCTGGACAATGGTGTTTATATTGTTGTAGCTAAAAGTGCCGACGGAACACGTACAACAGCAAAAATCATAAAACAATAAACCTAAACACATATAATCAAATGAAAAAACTTCTTTACATTGCAGCAGCCTGTCTTATGGCCTCGGTTGCAGCTTGCGAAGACGACCCGAAGAACCCGGGCGACTTTGGTATGAAGTCAGTTCTTGAGTTGACGAATATTCGTTCGCTCACAAACGGACAGGTCTACCCCTTGTCGGTGGCTCGAACTATCGACACCACCTACCATTATTATTACAATGTCTACGACACTGTGAAAGATGCTGAAGGCAACCCTATTCTCGGCACAGACGGCAAGCTCCAGATCAGCACCGAAGAGAAGTTCTATCTAAGCAAAATCACTGCCAAACTTGTTGAGTTCGACACGATTTTCTTCCCCTCGTTCGAAGGTGTAGCACTTGACACCATGTCGCTCGACATCAAAAGCAACGCCAACTGGCGTGCTCCGGAGCTTGTCAATGCAGTGACTTGGTATTCGGTGGTCAATGCCAGCTCTACCGGCGGCGGCGACGGTGCCTTCCTCTTCTCGGTGAAACAATTCAAGAACGACCTGTCGAAGCACATTGTGAAACAAGATGTTTTCACTCGCGACAGCACATTGATGTTCCGCCTCTACTTCCGCCACTACGGCCTGGCTCACAACAAATAAACAACAAGCAGAAAACCAAAGAACCATACAGCAATGAAAAAGTATATCCTCACGCTGGTGTGCATGGTAGTTAGCCTCGCAGCACTTGCACAGGCAACAGTGACGGGCACCGTCTACGAACCGTCGGGCGACACTGCCATCGGTGCTTCAGTCTTCGAAAAAGGACATGAAGGCAAAGGAGCCGTAACCGATATCGACGGCAATTTCTCGCTGCGCGTCAGCTCTCTCAAAGCCACAATTGTGGTGTCATACATAGGAATGGAGACCCAGGAAATAGCCCTCAACGGCCGCGACAAAGTTGAAGTGCGTCTCAAAGACAGCTCAACAGCCCTCAACGAAGTAGTTGTGGTGGGCTATGGCACACAGAAAAAAATAAATGCCACAGGCGCTGTCAAGACCATCGACAGCGAAGTGCTCGAAAGCCGTCCTCTGAGCAACGCCGTGCAGGGCCTTCAGGGCGCTGTGGCCGGTCTTAACATCACCAATGATGCAGGTGGTGCTCCCGGCGGCGAGATGAACATCAACATACGCGGTGTGGGCTCGATCGGCGAAGGTTCCAACTCGTCGCCTCTGGTTCTCATCGATGGCATGGAAGGCGACCTGAGCACAATCAACCCCAACGACATCGAGAACATCTCAGTGCTCAAGGATGCCGCTGCGGCCTCGATCTACGGTTCGCGCGCGCCCTTCGGCGTTGTGCTCGTAACGACCAAGAGCGGCTCCGAAATGGGAACCCGCGTCAACTACTCGGGCAATGTTCGTTTCCAGACACCCAAGAACATTCCCCACACTGTCGACAGCTACACCATGGCCCTGATGGTGAACGAAGCCTACCTCAACTCGGGCGGCCGCATACAGTTCGGTCCCAACATGCTTCAAAAAATCAAGGACTTCCAGCTCGGCAAGCTGGAGTTCGCCACCGAAGCCGAAAGTCCGACAAAATGGAAAGAAAACTTCCAGAGCTGGGGCAACAGCGCATGGTACGACTGGTACATGAAGGACGTGGCCATCTCCGACGAACACAACGCATCGGTGACAGGCGGCAACGACAAAGTGAAATACTATTTCTCCGGCAACTACCTCGACCAGCACGGTATCTTCAAATACGCAGATGAAAAGTACACTCGTCTCGCCCTCACCGGCAAGGTGAACATCAAGTTCAACAAATATGTGAACTTCAACTGGACCTCGCGCATCATCTCCACCGACAACAACAAACCCTCGGCCCTAAACTCGCTCTTCTACCATAACCTCGGCCGCCGCTATGCGACAGAACCTATCTATCTGCCCAACGGCGAGTTCCACCCCAAATCGATGATGCAGGCCATCACCGAAGGCGGACGCGAAACAACCAAGACACAGCAGTTCTACAACCAGGCCAACCTCACCATCGAACCTATCAAGGACTGGCAGATTCACGCTGAAATCAACAGCCGCATAGAAAACAATCCCTACACCCGCCAGTTCAAGCCCATCAGCGTTACCGGGCCCGACGGCAACCCCATTCCACTGCAGGTCCTCGAGGGTGTGTCGGCGAAGCACATCATCCGCCCCAACGGCACATTCGACGTATATCCCTCCGCCGGCGAATCATATTACGAAAAAGCAAACACCTCAATCAACTACTTCACAACCAACTTCTACACCGACTATTCGTTCAAATTGGCCGACAAGCACAATTTCAAAGTGCTCATCGGTATGCAGACAGAGTACTATAAGCGCGAAATCGACCGTGTAGCCACTTCCAACACTCCCATTCCCGACACCCCCTTCATCCCCTCCGAAACTGGCGGCGAAAGCACCATGGTATCAGAGAGCAAGGGAGAATGGAGCTCGGTGGGCTTCTTCGGCCGTCTGAACTACAACTACGACGACCGCTATATGCTTGAAGTGAACATGCGCGGCGACGGTGCCTCGCGTTTCCCCAAAGACCAGCGCTGGGGCTACTTCCCCTCGGTTTCCGTGGGCTGGAACGTGGCTCAGGAAAAATTCTGGGAAAAATTCACCGGCATTTGCAACTACCTCAAGCTCCGCGGCAGCTACGGTGTGCTCGGCAACCAGAACACATCGTCGTTCTATCCCTTCTACCAGCAAATGACCACATCGGGCGGCAATGTAGTGCTCGGCGGCAGCCAGGCCACTATCCTCCCCGTCTACGCACCTTTCTCAACAAACCTCACATGGGAGAAGATTGAAAATGCCGGTGCCGGTGTCGACTTCGGCCTTTTGAACTCCCGCCTGCAGGGTGCATTCGACTGGTACCAGCGTACGACCAAAGACATGGTAGGTCCGGCAATGGCTCTCCCCGGCGTATTCGGTGGCGACGCTCCCAAAACAAACAACGCCGAGCTCCGCACACGCGGCTGGGAAATCGAGCTTTCGTGGCGCGACCGCATCAACAAGGACTTCTCCTACAGCATCAGCGCATCGCTGTCCGACTACAAAACCGTCGTAACCAAATACGATTCGCCCACCAACGAAGTGCGCAAATGGTACCAGGGCAAGACCTACGGCGAAATATGGGGCTACAGAGTTGTTGGCATAGCAAAAAGCGACAAAGAAATGGCTGACTACCAGGCCGTTCACTCTCAGAGCGCGCTTGGCAACAACTGGGGCGGCGGCGACTTGATGTACGCCAACCTCGACGACAACCCCGCCATCAACGAAGGCAGCGCCACCCTCAACGACCATGGCGACATTACCGTAATCGGTAACTCTACACCCCGCTACGCCTACAGCTTCACCCTCGAGGCCCAGTGGAAATTCATCGACTTCCGCGCCTACTTCCAGGGCATTGGCAAACGCGACTTCTTCATCGGCGGCGGTGAGAACCAGCCATGGGGTACATCGACATTCTTCGGCTTCGGCGGCGGCCCGTGGCAGTTCACTCCCTTTGTGGACCACCTTGACTACTTCCGCTTCGCCGACAGCGAACTGGGCGCCAACATGGACTCCTACTACGGACGTCTGCGCACCGACAAGAACAACATCTACAACAGCGACCGCTTCCTTCAGGATGCCTCCTATCTGCGTCTGAAAAACCTCACTGTGGGCTTCACACTCCCCGAAAACGCAGGTCTCTCAAAATGGATCCGCAAGGCACGCCTCTACTTCTCGGCCGAAAACCTCTTCACCTTCACCAAGCTGAAAATCTTCGACCCCGAAGCCCTGCAAAGCGCCGATTCTGTATACGACGGCGGTGCCGGCAAAGCCTATCCTCAGTACCGCACCTACTCTGTCGGTCTCGAACTCACTTTCTAATCCTCTCCCAAACTAAAAAGAACAACAATGAAAAAATATATAGCAATAGCCCTCGCCGCCCTTTCGCTCACCTCGTGCGACGACTTCCTCGACCGCGAGCCTATGGACTTCGGCAACGAAGATTCCTACTACAAGTCGCCCGAAGACCTCCGCATAGCAGCAAATGCATTCTACGAATATCTCCCCAAAAACAAAGAACTCTGGGGCGGCCTCTACACCGAGGATGTGCAGAGCGACAACCAGTGCTCCTTCTCAGCCCAGAACCTGTTCTACAAAGGTGACAAACTCATGGTGAAGATGGGTGCCAACTGTGAGTGGAACTTCGAACACCTTCGCGGCATCAACTTCTTCATCAACAAGACCAAAGCCCGCATCGCCGATGGTTCGGTGAAAGGCAACAAGGTTCTCATAGACCACTTCCTGGGCGAAGGCTACTTCTTCCGCGCCTACGACTACTACCGCATTCTCCGCAACTACGGCGACGCTCCCATCCTGCGCGAGATGCTGTCCGACGACATGTCGCAGATTGCTGCAGCCAGCAAGCGATATCCCCGCAACGAAGTGGCCCGTTTCATCCTTGCTGACCTCGACACAGCGGCCAACCTGATGCAGGATGCTGCACCTGAGACAGGCCGAATCACCCGACACGTGGCCCTCGCGTTAAAATCGCGTGTAGCCCTCTACGAAGCTTCGTGGGAGCGCTACCATGCCGGAACATGCTTCGTGCCCGGCAACAGCAAGTGGCCCGGAGCAAACACATGGCCAAACTACAGCTTCCCGGCAGGCTCGGCCGAGGCTGAAGTCAACTTCTTCCTCGACCAGGCTATTGCAGCCTCTGTAGAACCTTCCGACAAGCACCCTCTTGTTAGCGACTATGCCGGGATGTTCAACAACTGGGAAACAGAATTCCCCGATGGCAGCGAGGTTCTTCTTGCCCGCTACTACAAGTCTGGCATCCTCAACCACAGCTGTTCGGCATTCCTCAAGAGCGGCGGCGGATGCAACGCCACCCGCGCTCTGGTCAACTCCTATCTTATGACCAACGGACTTCCCATCTATGCCCCCGGCTCCAACTACGGCGGCGATAAAGACGGCTACAAAGAAATGCAGAACCGCGACCAACGCCTAACCCAGTCGGTACGCTTCCCCGGCCGTGTAATCAACACAACCGTGGACGACGACGGCAAGGTGACCAACGACACCATCTACTACTACCGGCCATCCATCCTCAACACCGGCAACAATGGCGCACCCACGGGCTACGAGCTCAAAAAATGGTACACCGACGACAAAACCCAGTCAACCCAGTACCTCTGCACCACTGCCGTTCCTCTGTTCCGCTCGGCCGAAACACGCCTCAACTACATCGAGGCATACTACATGCGCCACGGCAACCTCGATGAACGCGCCCAGACTTATTGGCGTGAGCTTCGCGCCCGCGCAGGTGTCGACACAGACTTCCAAAAGACAGTCAACGCCACCCAGCTCAACCTTGAGAACGATCTCGCCGTATGGTCCAAGGGCGTGATGGTGGACAACACACTATACAACATCCGCCGCGAACGCCGCTGCGAACTCATCGCCGAAGGTCTCCGCCTCGACGACCTCAAACGCTGGAGAGCACTCGACAAAATGGTGGATTACCAGCCCGAAGGCATCAACCTGTGGGGCGGTGTCAACAAAGACATCTGGGGCAATGAACTCTACAACAGCACCGTTGTTTCCGGTCCTTCAGTTTCAGACTATATTCATCCTCTGCAGGCTTCATCATCGTCGATTGCCTACAATGGCTACACCTTCCCAAAACAGCACTATCTGGAACCTATTCCCCTGAGCGAGTTTCTGCTTGTAGGAAGCGTGCTCTATCAGAATCCCGGGTGGTCGAGCACCAGCGAAGGTCCCGCCGACTATAGCTACGACTGCGACTAACCTGCCATCTCTCTGAAACGATGAACAGCAAACTTCTATTCTACTCTGCTGCAGCGGCCGCTCTTGCGGCCGGTGCAGCAGCTGTGTCGTCCTGCAAGAAAGCAGCTGCCAATGCTCAAAAACCGCTGAATATCGTCTACATTATGACCGACGACCACACGGCGCAGATGATGAGCTGCTACGACACACGCTTTGCTCACACTCCCAACTTGGACCGCATCGCTGCCGATGGCGTGCGCTTCACCGAAAGCTATGTGGCCAACTCCCTGTCGGGACCCAGCCGTGCCTGCATGCTCACCGGCAAACACAGCCACGCCAACGGCTTTACCGACAACACCACCTGCGTTTTCGACGGCGACCAGCCTACCTTCCCTAAATATCTGCAAAAAGCCGGCTACCAAACCGCCATCTTCGGCAAATGGCACCTCGAAAGTCTTCCTCAGGGCTTCGACCGCTGGGAAATTGTGCCGGGTCAGGGCGACTATTACAACCCCGACTTCATTGTCGAAAGCGGCGACACCGTGCAAGTCCATGGCTACCTCACCGACCTTATAACCAACAAGAGCCTTAACTGGCTGGAAAACGAACGCGACAAAGACAAACCATTCTGTCTGCTCATCCACCACAAGGCCATCCACCGCAACTGGCTGGCCGACACGGCACATCTGCGTCTTTTCGAAGACCGAACATTCGAATTGCCGGACAATTTCTTCGACGACTACCAAGGCCGTGAAGCTGCAGCCGCCCAAGAAATGAGCATCTTCAAGGACATGGACCTTATCTACGACTTGAAAATGGACCGTTCGGACAAAGACAGCCCTCTCAAGGCCCGCTATCACTCATATATCGACCGCATGGATTCGGAGCAACGTGCCAAATGGGATGCGTTCTACGAACCTATCATCAAGGATTTCTATGCACAGAATCTTTCAGGAAAAGAACTGGCCCAATGGAAATACCAACGCTATATGCGCGACTATCTAAAGGTGGTAAAAAGTCTTGACGACAATGTGGGCCGTGTGCTCGACTACCTCGAAGAAAAAGGTCTGCTCGACAACACTTTGGTGGTCTACACCTCCGACCAAGGATTCTACATGGGCGAACATGGCTGGTTCGACAAACGATTCATGTACCAGGAGTCGTTCCACACGCCTCTGATCATGCGTCTTCCCAAAGGAATGGATCGCCGTGGCGACATCACCGAAATGGTGCAGAACATCGACTACGCCCCGACATTCCTCGAAATTGCCGGTGTCGAAATTCCTGCCGACATCCAGGGTGTATCCCTCCTTCCCCTGCTCAAAGGCGACAAACCAGAAAACTGGCGCGATGCCCTCTACTATCACTACCATGAATACCCTGCCGAGCATGCTGTCAAACGTCACTACGGTGTGAGCGACGGACACCACAAGCTCATCCATTTCTACAATGATATTGACCAATGGGAGCTTTACGACCTCGACAAGGACCCTTCTGAAATGAATAATATCTACGGTCAGCCCGGCACCGAAAGCATCACTGCCGACATGCGGAAAAAGCTGAAAGACCTTCAGGAACAATACGACGATCCCATACGCTTCTCCTATCCCCTCTAATTCTTGTTAAACGCCAGAGATGAAAAAAACAATTCTGACAATATTAATCCTTGCCCTTGCCGCAGTATGCGGCAAGGCAAGGCCTCTTATCATTCCCGAGCCGGCAAACTACACCGCCGGCAAGGGCTCTTTCACAATACCGGCAACAATAGGCGTGGCCGGCGAAAACAAAGTTGTGTCGAGTGCAATGAAATACCTCGACCGCAATGGTTTCAACACTAAAAAGTCAAGTAGCGACAAGGCTGTTATCAAGGTTGCAATAAAACCCGAATTGGAACCCGAACATTACCAGCTCACAGTCGATGACAAAGGAATTACACTTGCTGCCGGCGACAACGCCGCACTGATGTACGGCCTCGAATCGTTTGCACAACTGGCAACATCGGGCAATGGCACAATAGAAGCCTGCTCAATCGACGACAAACCACGTTTCGGCTATCGAGGCCTGATGCTCGACGTGGTGCGGTACTTCATCGAGCCCCAAGAAATTGAACGCATAATCGATGTGGCCGCAAAACTAAAACTGAACAACCTGCACCTCCACCTTTGCGACGACAACGGCTGGAGGCTCGAAATAAAAAAATATCCGCGGCTCACCGAAGTGGGAGCCTGGCGTGTGGACCGCCCCGAAATGTTTCCAGGCCGTCTGAATGCTCGCAGTGCCGATGAAAAGGCAACTGTTGGCGGCTTCTATACCCAAAAGGAAATGCGCCAACTTGTGAAATATGCCGCCGAACGCAATATCAACATCATCCCCGAAATCGAAATGCCGGCACATTCAATAGCTGCCATAGCTTCCTACCCCGAACTGGCATGTCCCGTTGTTGATAAATTTGTGGGTGTTTTTCCCGGCATTGGCGGCAAAGATGCGTCCATTATCCTGTGCGCCGGCAAAGAACACACTTTCACCTTCATTGAAAATGTCCTGGACGAGGTGATGAAAATCTTTCCCTCGCCAACCATACACCTTGGAGGCGACGAAGCCAACAAACGCATCTGGCAACAGTGCCCCCTCTGCAACAAACGCATCGAGGAAGAGCATCTTGCCGACCACGAAGCTCTTCAGGGCTACTTGATGGACCGCGTCATACGCTATGTCAACTCCCGCGGCCGCAAAGCAATGGGATGGGATGAGGTGACATATGGAAAACCGAAAGAAGACATTATTGTCTACGGTTGGCAAGGCGACGGCAGCGTGGCCGTCAACGATTCGCGTGCCACAGGACGCAAATTTATCATGACTCCCGCTCGTTCTACCTACCTCATCCGCTACCAGGGGCCGCAATGGTTCGAACCTTTCACCTACTTTGGCAACATAACCCTGCGCGATGTCTACAATTTCGAACCGATGACTTCCGACTGGGACAACGCTTTGCGCAGCAATCTGCTCGGCATACAAGGTTCGCTATGGAGCGAGTTCTGCAATTCGCCATCAGATGTGCAGTATCAAATTTTCCCGCGACTGATGGCCATCGCAGATGTGGCATGGCGCCCTGAAGGAAGAAGCAACTGGGGTGCTTTTCTCAAGGCTTTGGATGCCTTCTGTCCCACACTCGACAAATTAGGCATTACCTATGCCCGCTCAATGTATAACCTCGACCACAACGTGCGGGGCAACGGCAAAGAGCTGAAAGTGAATGTGAGCTGCATCCGCCCGGATGTGGATGTACGCTACTCTGTCGACAACCAAGCCCTCGACAAAGCATGGAGCGACACTTTACGCCTCAATAAAGCAGCCACAATCTATGCCGCCACCTTCAAGGGCGACAAGCAGATGGGCAAAACACTCAAGCTCAGTCTCGACTTCAACAAAGCCACATCCCACAGCGTGAGCGGAAACTGCACCAACGGTCTGACAAGGGTGCTGACCAACGGTCTGCGCGGCAGCGACAGAAACTCTGATTTCGAATGGGCCGGGTGGTGGAACGAGACTGCTGAATTTGTCCTCGACATGGGAGAAGTGGTACCCGTCAACAAAGTGACATTAGGCTCGCTTGTCCATTCCGACATCTGCATCGCCGCACCGACGCATATCTACGTCTATACAAGCGACGATGGCAAATCCTTCACCCTGCGCCGCACCATAGACACGCCCGCCGAAAATATCTACCACAAACAAGCTAAAATTTTCGACATAGACTGCAGTTTCAACGCCGACACCCGCTACATTAAGTTCGTAGCCGTCAATCCGGGATGCGTGCCCGACGGTTATGCCCGCGAAGGTGCTCCCACATGGATGTATTTCGATGAAATTACAGTTAACTGACTTTACCAACTATGAAAAACCTTGCCCTATCATTAATAGCCGCACTCTCGCTGACGGCAACTGCCCAACAACTGCCCGAATGGCAGGACAAAGATGCTTTCCGCGCCGGCCAACTGCCGCCTCATGCTCTCGTTGTGCCTTATGCAAACGGCAGCGGTGCCGAAAAGCAAATTGCCGAACAACGGTTCGAGCATTCGCCCTGGTATGAAAGCCTCAACGGCCGCTGGGACTTTGCATGGACAAAAAATCCCGCAAAGCGTCCGGCAGAATTCTTCAAACCCGAATTCGACACATCGTCCTGGAACAAAATCAACGTTCCCGGCAACTGGGAACGTCAGGGATATGGCACACCAATCTATGTAAACGAACGTTATGAATGGGTTGACAAATACTATGGCTACCCAAAGAATCCGCCCTTTGTTCCTGTCGACGACAACGAAGTGGGCAGCTACCGCCGCACCTTCACCGTGCCATCTTCGTGGGAGGGCAGACGCATAGTCCTGTGTCTCGAAGGTGTAACATCTTTCTATTACATTTGGCTCAACGGCGAACTGTTAGGCTATAATGCAGGTTCTAAAACAGCAGCCGAATGGGATATCACCGACAAAGTCAAAAAAGGCAACAACACGCTGGCTCTCGAAGTTTACCGCTGGTCGGCGGCCGCATATCTTGAATGTGCCGACTTCTGGCGCATGAGCGGCATTGAACGCGATGTATATCTCTATAGCACACCAAAAACTTTTATTTCCGACTACAAAGTTGAATCGCCTCTCGACCGCGAAAAATATGTCGACGGTCTATTTAACCTGCAAGTTGCAGTGGGTGGCGATACTGCAGGGTACACAATCGATTACTCGCTGACCGACGACAAAGGACTTTGCGTGGCCAATGGAAGTGCCGCTGCTGCAGAAAATGTGAACTTCGACAAAACCATAGCAAACGTCGTGCCTTGGAACGCCGAACATCCTGCCCTCTACACTCTTGAAATGCAACTTAAAGACCGCAAGGGTCAGACAGTGGAAACACTGGGCTGCAACGTAGGCTTCCGCACTTCTGAAATCAAAAACGGACAGTACTGCCTCAACGGCAAACCAATCCTCATCAAAGGCGTGAACCGTCACAGCCATTCGCAGGCCGGACGCACTGTCAGCGAAGAGCTGATGCTCAAGGACATAGAGCTCATGAAGCTCAACAACATCAATACAGTGCGCAACTCGCACTACCCCGCCGACCGCCGCTGGTACCATCTGTGCGACAAATACGGTCTTTATCAAATCGATGAAGTGAACATCGAAAGCCATGGCATGGGCTACAAAGAAAAATCGCTGGCCAAGGACATCTCATGGCTGCCGGCTCACATGGACCGCAGCAAGCGAATGTATGCCAAGTCCAAAAATCACCCCTCCGTGGTATTCATATCTCTGGGCAACGAAGCCGGAAACGGCGTAAACTTCGAGGAGACATACAAATGGTTCAAAAGCGTGGAAAAGAACCGTCCCATCCAATACGAACGCTCCGAAGAAGCTTTCAACACCGATGTGTATGCGCGTATGTACCGCAGCATCGACGACATAAAGGCTTACTGCTCCAAGAAGGATATCTACCGTCCTTTCATCCTCTGCGAGTATGCACATGCAATGGGCAACAGCGTTGGCGGCCTCAACGACTACTGGCAAGTGTTTGAAAGCGAACCTATGGCTCAGGGCGGTTGCATCTGGGACTGGGTGGACCAATCCTACGTGATGACAGACAGTAACGGTCGAATGTGGTATGCCTACGGCGGCGACTTCGGCCCCAAAAACATTCCCAGCGACAATTCGTTCTGCTGTAACGGCCTGATCAACTCCGACCGCACCGTCCATCCGCACCTTGCCGAAGTAAAAGCCGTGTACCGCAACATCAAATCGACTCTTGCCGACCCCGGCACTCTCGCCGTAGAGGTCAAGAACTGGTACGACTTCACCAACCTGAACGAATACAACATGAACTGGAGCCTTGTCGACAACAATAACAACATCATTGCTCAAGGCACAAAACAAATCGACTGCGAACCGCAGGCCACAACAAAGGTTCAGCTTGGTCCGGTCAATATTCCGGCTGAAGCCACCGAAGCCTTCCTCAACATAGACTGGACCACCACCCGAGCAAGCGAACAAGTACCGACCGGCTATGCTGTTGCCCAAGAACAATTCGTTGTCAAAAATGGCAATTACGCCCCTGTGCTCGAGAAGCAGAAAATCAAACAAAGCAAAGGCCGCTACACTGCCGAAGGCATCGATTTTGCACTCGACCCTCAGACAGGAGCCATGACATCGCTCATCGTCAACGGCAAGGAACAGCTGGCATCTCCGCTGGCCATTTCGCTCTACCGTCCACTCACCGAAAACGATGCCCACCGCAACGGCCAGGGCAAATACTGGAAAGCGGCAGGGCTCGACGGACTTAGCCAGAAAGCAGCAAAGATTTCAAAACAAGGAAAAGATGTGCTTGTCGACCTTCTTCTCACCGGCAAAGACGGGCAGAATGTAGGCACTGCCACCATGACCTACAGCGTGGGCAAAGGCGGCAATCTCGCCATCAAATGCTCATTCCGTCCCGATACCTCTGTTGTCAAATCGCTACCGCGCATCGGTATCTCCTACCGTGCGACAAGCTCCATGGCGGGGAAAGTTCAATATCTCGGCCGCGACGGCGAAACCTATGCCGACCGCAAAACCGCCGGAAGAATCGCCAAGCACAGCACCACGCCTATATCCGACTTCCATCATTACATTGTGCCTCAAAGCACGGGCAACCACACCGATGTACGCACCGTGACTTTTGCCGACAACATGACCGTGACTTCCGACCGACCTTTCCAGTTCAGTGCCACACCCTATAGCGATGCCGACATTGACAAAGCCAAACACATCAACGAACTCACCGACGACGGTCTTGTCACCGTTCATCTCGATGCCGAGCAAACCGGTGTCGGCACTGCCACATGCGGGCCCGATGTATTACCCAAATACCGTATTTCGATTGTTCCTACAGAATTTACATTCTTTTTCAGCGCAAAACGATGAAACAAGCCATACCTTTGGTCTGTCTTGCAGCAACGCTGTCTCTGAATGCACAGACCTATACCAAACAAGTCGTATTTCCGACCGATGCCACAACAGAGGAAAAAATTGAAATGGCCTCTCGCCTGGTGCCGGCGCCGAAGCAACTGCAATGGCAAGACCTCGAAATGACAGCTTTCCTCCATTTTGGAGTGAACAATTTCACAGACCGGGAATGGGGCGACGGAACTGAAGATCCATCGATTTTCAATCCCTCGGCTCTTGACACCGACCAATGGGTGAAAACGCTCAAAGATGCCGGGTTCGGTCTTGTGATTCTCACAGCCAAGCACCACGACGGTTTCTGTCTTTGGCCCACCAAAACCACCGAGCACTCGGTCAAATCATCTCCCTGGCTCAATGGCAAAGGCGATGTGATGAAAATGCTGCGTAAATCATGCGACAAATATGACATGAAACTTGGCGTTTATCTTTCGCCTTGGGACAGAAATGCAAAGTGCTACGGCAATTCTCCCGCTTACAACGATATGTTTGTGGCCCAGCTCACTGAGTTGCTGACCAAATACGGCCGTATCGACGAAGTGTGGTTCGACGGTGCTTGCGGCGAAGGACCTAACGGCAAAAAACAAGAATACGACTGGGTCCGCTTCAAAAAAACAATCGAAAAGCTTCAGCCAAATGCTGTTACGGCCATTATGGGCGACGATGTACGCTGGGTGGGCAACGAAAAAGGCATGGGGCGTGAAACCGAATGGTCGGCCACGCCAATCAGACCCGGAATACTTCCCGGGGCCGGTGAAGCGAACAGTCGTCTGGGTATTTCCGGCAAAGCTGCCGACCTGGGAAGCCGCGAAATTGTGGCTCGTGCCGAAGCACTCTACTGGTGGCCCTCCGAAGTGGATGTCTCAATCCGTCCGGGTTGGTTCTACCACGACACCGAGCAACCTAAATCACTCCGTCAGCTTGTCGAAATCTACCTCACTTCTGTGGGCAGAAATTCTGTGCTCCTGCTCAACATCCCTCCGGACAAAGCAGGCCGCATAGCAGCTGCCGACGTAGAACGCTTACAGGAATTCAGAAAATGGCTCGACGACAACATGACCGACAACCTTGCCGGAGCAATAAAAGACATGACAGTCGACATTCGCAGCAACAAGGCCGTCAATTGCATAGTTCTGTGCGAAGACATAAGCAAGGGACAGCATGTTGAGAAATTCACAGTCGAAGGATTGGTCGACGGCTCTTGGCAGGAACTAACTTCGGGTACTACAATAGGACACAAACGTATTCTCACATTCCCGGAAAGCAACGCACAAAGCCTCAGACTTCGCATCAATGAATGTCGTGGCAAAGCAAATATCAGCGCATTCGAAGCCTACAACATCTCCCTGCCGGTCGAAGTAAATGCTTCGCTGCCGGGCTACAGGACGCTTTCTCCCACAGACTGGAGCATTGTTTCCGCTACAGGCACAATAGCCCCGGCTTACGCAGTGTTCGACGACAGCGACCGCTCGTTCTGGACCTCTCCGGACTGCACGGGCGAAAAACAAGTGACTGTCGACATGAAAACAGTCCGTCCTATAGCAGGATTCTCTTTTGCTCCCCGCGCCGACGGAAGTCTCGAAGGCACTCCCCTACACTATCGTTTCGAAACAAGCATCGACGGCAAGAAATGGACCGCGGCAAAAGTGCCCGGCGAATTCAGCAACATCATGCACAACCCGATTGAGCAAAACGTCTATTTCCCGGCTAAGACAGAAGCTCGTTTCTTCCGCTTCACCGCCATCGACGAAATCGACGGCCGCGGCTTCATCACTGTCGGCGAACTGAAAATCCTTGTACCGGACGAAGCTCGCCCCGCTCACAGCAACGAAAATGCCTTGTACAAAAATCCGGCGGCTAAGGTCAAATGCGGCGATGCACATCCCTCGGTACGCGGATGGAAACTCCTCACCTCGCACGAATTCGAAAAAGAGGGACAAGGCATTCCCGAAGGATGGCAACTCCACAACGGAGCGCACGTTGCACGCTGCGCACGCATCGACAGCGACTGCTTCAAAACACGTGCCGGCTATTTTCGCCTTGAGAGCCACACTCTGCCCGAAACAGCAGACAACACACACGGCAAAATGGTGAACCACGCCACATATTCGTGCCGCACGCCCAAACCCGGCGAGGAAGGACACTGGTGCACATTCACCGAAAACATGCGTGTGGAGGTGCGCATGCGCCGCTCTTCAACCATTGGCATCAACGACGCTCTTTGGTTTATGGGCAACAACAAACGTCCATGGCCCGACAACGGCGAAATAGACTTGCTCGAGAACCCCAAGAAAAGTGTCAACAACACCGCCCACTTCACACTTCACTCAAAGAACCACCACGCAGGAGTGGTGGGCGGCTCAGGCAGTGTCACCGCCAACAAAAACATCGACGACATGACCGACTGGAACATCTACTGGATGGAATGGCACCCCGACCGAATAATTGGCGGCGTCAACGGTGAGAAATTCTTCGAGCACCACAAAGGCGACAACGGAAACACCGACTGGCCCTGGAGCGACCCCGAGGGTTTCTACATGCTCATCACCAGCGGACTGAGCACCAATCCCAAGGCATGGCCCGGAGCAGTCGATTCATCGACCTGGGACCCCTACAATCCCCCGCACATGGACATTGACTGGATTCGCGTGTGGACAAATGAAAACTATAAACCCATAGCAGAAAATAACTATTTTCCCTAATTAGACAGACACGGACCGGCTTTGCCCGGTCCGTGTCTATTTAGAGCCGTTTCGATAATTTCAGAAGTTGTAGCCGAGGGTGAAGGTCACACGGCTTTCGTGGAAGGAGACAGCGTCCTGATCCATCATGTTGAGCATGCCTATGCCTCCGCTTATGCCAAAATAATATTTCTGATAAGAAATGCCTGCACCGAAATCCCAAAGCATATCGAAGCGCTTCATGCCGCCATCCTGATATACACTTTCAGATACGTCGATACCGGAAGCCTTATTGTGTTCCTTTGCCGAGAAACCGATTTCGAACTCCGGACCGGTGAAAACATAAACCTTGACATCACCGGTGAAATCGAAATGATAGCCGGCCATCACAGGTATGCGCATACCGAACTTTTTGATGGTCGAACTGTCGAGATGAGAATCAATCATATCGATAAATTCCTTCTTAGCCGAATAGGCGTTATAGTAGAATTTGAGGCCCGGTTCTATATAGAAATTGGCAACTACAGGCACATTGTAAATGCCGCCGAATTCTATACCTCCACCATTATTATAAAGTCCTACGCCGGTACTTCCCGTCTTGAAGTTACCCGGGCAAGTGACTTCACCGCCTACGCGGACACCGAAATAAGCTTTGTTTTCAGGATTGTCAAGAAGCATATCCTGTGCAGCCACCGACAAGCAGGCAAAACCGGCCAGTGCCATAGAAATAAGTTGTTTGTTCATAGTTTTTTAAGGATTTAATAAAATTGAACAAAGGGCCACGAAAGGCTTTCGGCAGCAAATATAAATATTTTTTTCACATTTGCCAAAATTAATTTACAAAGCACCGCTTCATTGGAAGACAAACGCCAGAGCCAACAACCAAACCACTCATTGTTTGATAAGAGAAACTAACAGTCATTATTTCAGCACTTGCCAAGTGTCGGTGCGGAAGGGGGGAACGGGCTGGCCGTAGTTGGTGTGGAGGTTTGCCTTGTCGTCGTAGTTGCGGAAGGCGTAGCGCACTGCAACCGGATCGGGGACCTGGGGAGAGCTGAGATATATTTTGTTGCTCCACACATTTTTCTTCACTTTGGCAGGATAGAATACTTGGTTGTCGCCTGCAATTTCGAAACCTCCTATGTCGAGCGTACCGTTCTCGTCGTAATAGACAAAACTGTCGACGGCATCGACATTCTTGAAGATAAGCAAAAGCTCGTTTTCGCCATGCCGCTCCATTTTATACAAGGTCGGTGCCGGCGCCGGAAGTCCTTCCACGCCATAGTCGTTGGCGAGAGCAAGCCAAGCCAGACGTTCGCCCACCTGACGTTTCTTGCCCGGATGAATGCAGTCGCGGTTGCCGACATCGGTAGTTGAAGCCACGGCACAATGTGGTGTCTCGTTTGCTGCCTGCCATTGAGCCTCGATGAGCAAGGGAAGACGCAGATTTTCGGGGTCGCCACCATAGGCAAACGGGGCAATCTGAGTGATATAGAATGGCATGTCGGCCTTGTTCCAAGCTTTTCGCCACAAGGCGATCATTGCCTTTTGCATTTTTGCATAGTCGAACCAGCGGTCGAGGTTTGCCTCTCCCTGGTACCAGATGAAACCGCGAGCCGTGAATGGCTTGATGGGACAGAGCATGGCATTCCACAGACGTTGCGGTTTTTCGCGCGGCAGACGACCACTATAAGCAGCCTCAATATTAACTCCGTCTATGCTTTTGATACAATCCTCGGTCATCCAAGCCTCTATAGAGGAGCCGCCATAGCTGCTTGCTATCAAACCCACGGGCACATTGATGAAGTCGGACAGAGTTCGCCCGAAATAATAGGCCACGGCACTGAAACGCGACACATTCTTGGGTGTGGAGACATGCCATATGCCGCCACAAGAATCCAGAGGCACATCGGTGTCGGCACGCGGCACGGTGAACATACGGATGTCGGGATAGTCCTTGACGGTCCTGAGGGCCTCGTAACTACCCTCGGCGGGCTGTGTGGCATCGCCGCAGACGGGCATCTCCATGTTGGACTGGCCGCCGCAGATCCACACCTCGCCGAGCAGAATGTTGTCCAAAACAGTTTCTTCGCCATCGGAAAAAACAATTTTATAGGGACCGCCGGCGTCGCCTGTCATAACCTGTAGCTTCCACCGGCCATCGCTTCCTGCCTTGACTGTATAGTTTTTGCCATCCCAACCGGTGTTGATTTTCACTTTGGCACCGGGGATTGCATTGCCCCAAAGAGCCACAGTGTCGTTGCGCTGGAGCACCATATTGGAGCCAATAATTGACGGAAGTTTAATCTTTGCCGCGACAGCAAACGAAACGCTTACGGCAAGAACGATAAACAATAGTTTTTTCATAGTTTTTTATGTTTTTATTTTGCAGAGAACACCATAACAATGTCGGATACGAAAAAAAGGCTCCGCAAGTTCATTCCAACCTGCGAAGCCCTTACGTACCTTAAATTGGAAATACTCAGATAATCACTTTAGAGGCTTTCGCGCCTTGACGTTTGATATATACGCGTCCTTTGGCTGGATTGTCGACACGCATGCCCTGAAGATTGAAGTATTCCACGGGAGCGTTTGCATCGACAGTAACATCGTCAACACCGCTGTTTATATCACTGTAGAACACAAAGAAGCGGTCAACATACTGGCTGCTGTCGGTAACGTCGAGAGCCACTTCGAAGACATCACGGCCGTCGTACGTCCAGATTTTCTGGGAAGTAGTCACAAAGCCATTCTTGTAAGTGCCGGGGACACCCGAACCAAGGACTATGGCGTTTGCGGTGCTTGCTTCCATCATCACCGCCGAGAGATATTTATCGTCGGGAACGCTGATATACACGGTGGTGTTTTTGAGCGGACGGAGTTCCACCACACCACCAAACGAATTGGACAAGGTTATGTCGCAACCTTCGCCTTTATCGTTTGCAATTGTGCCTGAAATGGTTACATCCTTCTCCACCGCGGGAGTCATGACAATCGACACCTTCTCGGTGGTGCCTGAAGTAACGGCAGTGTTCACCACAGGATAGGTTTCGAACTTGGCAATCTGCTCGCCGTTCTCGTCTTTGATAGAGGTGTGGTCGGTGAAGTCGAATACAGCTTCATACTGGAATTCAGGCATCACATAGTATTCCTTGAAGTTGATGAACGAATTTGTCATACCTTCTTTCACGGCAATAGCGCGGACAATTGCATCCTTTTCGAGCGCAAACGGACCGGTGTAGAGGGTCGATGCTGTTGTGGGGTCGTTCTTTCTGACACCGCCGTTAACAGCAGTGCCGTTCCATTTGCCATCGTTGTCGATTGTATAGTAAATCTGAGCGCCGGGGGTGGAGCAAGACAATTCAACCATTTCGTTTTCGCCGAGCATGGGTCGTTTGGTTTTGAACTCAGGCACAGCGACCTGCGACGAAGTGCCGGCTGTTGTCACCTCGATGTAGATTGGACGGATAACACCCTTTTTCCGTTCGTAGTTTTCGCCCATGTTCATCACAAACACCTGGCCTGTATACGACCCCGACACCGAAAGAGTCGAATCGTTTGGATTCCAGGAGAATTCCTTGACGGTGCGCAGCTCAGTGCCGTTCTCGCCCTTGACGGCTTCGACAATAGCTATAATCGGCATAGTGGTTTCAGGGCGCTGAAGTTTCATCTTGATGTCGGTGACAGAAGTTCCGGCTGCCGCAGTGATGCACATGGAGCGGTTCCAGTACCAGCGGAGCGAGCCATCGGATATATGGTCGCACGAAACATCGTTGACACCGTCGAGATGACGACCCCAAAGCTCGGCGAAATCGCCGGCGAGGGCTTTTTCATAGAATCGGGCTTCGGTGTCCCAGTTGGGCACACGCTGTTTGGTTTCGCTGGGGAAACGGAAGTTGAAGCCGGAGTACATTTCGATTACCTGGTCGGGCGTGCCATGGTAGCGGCACATCGGGGCACCTTGAGCCACGAAGAGCGTGACTTCGGCCGAAGCGGCAAGAGTAGCCGCACAGGCAAGTAATGAGATAAGAGTTTTTTTCATAATTGATGGTATTAGGTGAATAAAACTTTATTTTCCAAATATATATAGCGCAGTAGCAGACCAATACGCCGTTGTATTATTCTCGCGGTGGTCCACAAGCCCCGAGGCACCGCCTCTGACAACAGCCCACCGGATGTATTTCACTTCTTTTCCGGCATCAAAATTGCCGTAGGTCATGGTCTGGCTCATATTGTTGAAGTCGCTGCGCATCTTTCGGATGTTGCCGCACATTTCCCATGTTACGCCATCGTCCGACACATAAATGTCGACTTCGTTAGGAATACCGCTGCCGTCGCCGAAATAGTCGAAACGGCTCATGTAGTCGAACGCGAAGTAGCGCACGGGATTGGGCAGCGTAATGTCTACAAAAGAACCGTAGACGGGGTCCCCGTCGTGGATTTCGGGATTAGAGGTGTAGTAGGTATTACGTTTTCCGTCTACCAGATTTTTTGCTGTGTGTTTTCCATCATCGGTTGATGCCTTGATGTTGTCGGCCGGAATCTTTATCCTTTGTGTTGAAGGTTTGACTTGAACGGCAATGATGTTCGACAACAAACTTTCGTCGGTTTTGATGTTGATTGTCGGTTGTGCCACACGGAATGCAAAAGCATCCATCATGCCTACGTTAGCGGGACTAATGCGCACAGTAACAATCTTCGACCTTGTGCCCGCAGGAAAATCGAGTTGGGTATCGGCCCAAGGTTTCCACTGCTGATTGTCGAGCACTTCTACCGCAGAGGCCCCCATGAGTGTGTACCGCGTACCGTTTGCAGCATTGTATGTCTCAATCAGTTCGGCACTGTTTTCGAGTTGTACTGAGAAGCCCCAAGGATTATCGCACGAAAGAGCCACATTATACTCGCGTATTATGGGATTTGAAGTGCTCAGACAGCTAATTTTTTCAAATCCTGTAGATGAAATCGACAGGCTTGCATCCTTGCTCGTCACTTTGAGCAGCAATATGCTTTGAGCGTCAAGCACGGAGCCGTTGCTCGTTTCGAGTACCACGGGCAGACAGATTATATTGTCCTCTCCAGCTTCGGGAGCCGGCAGGGAGTTGCTGAACGAGCTCAGCTTGGATGAAATAATCGTAACAGAGGCATCGCCCGAAATCTGCTTTGGAGCAAAATCGATTACAGTCTTGTCGAAGACTTCGTCGGTGAATCGAAAGCAATCATCAGGAATTTTATAATAGCGTTTGAGACCGTAAGTAGCAGCATAGGAGGTCCATTCATCGTCGGTCATAGCCCGCACGGTTGCCGTCGTGGCAATGCTGATGTTGTGGCCGCTGCGAAGCACCCTGATGTCGAATTTTTCTGAATCATTGATTGTCCAGGCAGTCATTTCATATTCTCCGTATTGCTCCAGCCTAAGTACCGAAGCATACTCAGACGAGTAACGGTCGTCGTATTCATCGCACGCGACAGTCATAGACAGTGCCGCACCAAGGGCTAAATATGATATTATTTTGTTCATATTATTCTATTTATGAGATTAATAACCCGGCGACTGCACGAATTGTGGATTGGAGTATAGCTCCTGGGCATCGATCGGATGGAGATACATACGGTCGCCCCACGAATATACGTGACCGAGATTGATAGACATTGGTTTGTTGAATTCCTCAAATGTTGGATTTGCCACGTGGGCATTGAGGCCCATGCGCTTGCCGTAGCCAAGGAGCTCGCCCTGGCACCAGCGGCGCACGTCGAAGTAGCGGTGCATTTCGTCGTAGAGTTCCACGGAGCGTTCGTCGCGCGCCCACTCCACAATCGACTTGCCGCTGGCGGCCACCATCCTTGCCGTTAGTTCGGTAGCACCGGCACGGCGCCGGATGATGTTGATATATTTCAGAGCTTCGTCGATATTGCCCAGCTCGGCATTACATTCGGCCAGATTGAGATAGAGCTCGGCAAGACGAATATAGTAGCGCGGTGCATAGAAATAATTCTCCTTGCCGTTGAGAGTGATGTTCGATTTGGGATTGACCCATTTCTGCGAGGGCCACCCGGTGGCGCAATAGTCGCGCGGAGCATTAACCGGGTCGTAGCCTTGGGCATCAGCCGAAAGCAGATTGACGTAAACAGGACGTTGGCCGTTAAAGAGCAATGTTCCGAATTCTCCTCCGTCGAACGAGAGCCATGCATAGAAACGAGGCTCGCGGTTCTTGTTAAGATTGATGATGTGCGAGCGACAAGCTTCGTCGGTATCGCCGTAGCCTGCCGAACGGTACCATTCGCTTTCGGGGGGAAAGGAGGGGTCGTTGGCTGGTTGATAGCCGTTTTTGGTACCGAAACGCAGAACAGTTGCCAGCGTGGCACTGACAGTGCCATAGGCATAGACAAAACCCTGAGGCAGCATGCTCGCATTTTTCGGCACCGGGTTGCGGACAATGCGATAACGCATATCTCCCGGTTTGGAGGCCATATTCCACAGAGCCCAGATCCCCTCCTTATTGCCTTCGGTAGGTTTGGCGCTTATAACGTTGCGCATGCGCAGCACGGCACGTTTGAAATCGTCGGTCACATCGTCGACAGGAACGAATGTTTTATCAATCATATCCTGCGATTCGTTCGAGGAGCTGCCGTAGTAGAGCTCGCGGTCGCCTTCGCCCAGGGCGAGTGCAAGAGCTTCTTCGCTTGCCTCTTTGGCGCGGACCCATTTCTTTTGGTCATAAGTGCGGCTGATCAGTTCGGTGCCGTAGCCGGGAGTCTCCACCTTGTTAGTCCAGTTTGGATATGGGAACTGGCCGTTGAAGAGCGGCGAGGCGGCATAGAGAAGAATACGCGCTTTGAGGGCCTTGCAGATGGTTGATGTAGCACGGCCTGTTTCGGCACCGTTGCGAACGGCGGGGAGGTCGGCGGCAGCTTCGTCGAGTTGCTTGCAGATCCAGTCTACGCAGTAGTCATAGTGCATACGTCCGGGAAATTCGCTGATGGGGGCATCCATCGACACGCGATTTTCGACAATTGCAATAGGACCGTAGCGTCGCAGCATGCAATAGTGGTAGAACGCAATCAGGAATTTTGCCTCGGCACGCCATTCGGTTGCTGCACTTTCGGGCACAATGCCGTTTGGCACGCCCAAAGTGTTGAGTTTTTCCAAAAAGAGGAACACCATCGACAGTCGGATGGAGTAGTTTTTAAGAGTGTTGAAATTGTTGTTTGCCGACAAAGTGTTGGAGTAGAGCGCACGGGCAAGCACATTGTTATTGAGCTGAATGTCGTCCATCACCCACTCGTCGGTGGTCATGCTGTAATCGCTGAGAGCCATACCGGGCAGCGGCTGGCCTATTTCCTGGTTGATGCCTTGCGCCCAGTCGTTGGCCACGGGAATTGTCACACCACGATAGCACTCATAGAGGAAACCCAGAGCCTGCGAATAGTTGTCCATGGTGTTGTCGACCGAAGCCTTTTCGGCCGGCACCACATCGAGGTAGTCGCACGATGAAGCCAACAGACCGAGAACGCAAACTGCTATCTTTGCTATATTGTTGATTTTCATATATTTCGTAGTAAAAGATTAGAGATTGAACTGCACACCTACATTTACGGATTTCTGGAGAGGATATTTATACGGTCCGTCGAGTTCGGGGTCCCACAGTTTGAACTTGCTGAAACACAACAGGTCGACACCATTGACATATATACGGCCATACTTAAACGACCATCCCAATTCGAGATTGCGCAGACGCAGATAGGATGCATCGCGAAGCCAGTAGGTTGAGTTGACGGTATTGTTCGAGCTGTCGACCGATGTCAGGCCCGGCAGAGGGTAAGCAGCATCGAAATTGCCTTTGTCGGGGTCGAAATAGTTGTTGTAGACCCACTTGAAGACGTTCAGATTCTGACCGTTAGTAGCCTGGCCCGGGTCGACTTTGTCGGCGATGCTGATTTTTCGGCAGCCTGTGCCGGTGAAGAAGAAACCGAAGTCCCATTTCTTCCAGTTTACGGTGCCACCAAAGCCGTACATCAGTCGGGGGTTCTTGCCATATTTCGAAATCATGGTTCTGTCGTCGGCATTCACTTTTCCGTCGCCGTTCAGGTCGCGGTACTTGATGTCGCCCACTTTCACAGGCGAAGTGCCCACCTGCTGCACGGGACTGTTGTCGATTTCCTCCTGCGAGCGGAAAAGCCCTTCGGCAATATATCCTTCGATGCGGTATCCGTCGAGAGGCTCGCCGGTGACACGCTTCCAGGGATATTGGTAGCTCGGTTCGTCCTTGTAGACGTATTTGTTCTGTGCATAGGTGAAATTGGCCTGGAAAGAGAAGGAAAGGTCCTTGCTGAGTGCATGATTAAGATTGAGGCTTGCCTCAAAGCCTTGGTTGAGGGCCTTGCCTATGTTACCCCATGGTATTGCCATACCGTAGCCGAGCGACCATGGCCACGATTCTCGTTCCATGAATATGTCGTAGCGGTCTTCGCGGAAGTATTCAAGTGTGAGGTTGAGTTTGCCCCAAAGAGTCATATCGAGACCTATGTCAAGCTTCTTGCTTTTTTCCCACACAACGTCGGTGAGGGCATAGTAGCGCAACAGAGGACCGCCGCCGGTATAAGAATTGTCGCCATCGCCCGAGTACCAGCTCCAGAAATTAAGATTGTCGTGGTAGATTAGGTCCTGGTATAGAAAGTAAGTGCCGTTTGGACTTGCCAGGTCGTCGGAGCCTACAAGGCCATAGGAGCCGCGCAGCTTGAGGTGGGTGATGGTTTTGCCCAGCGGTTCCCAGAATTTTTCGTTGCTCACCACCCATCCGATCGAAGCAGCGGGAAAGAAACCGAAGCGGTGGCTCTTATGGAGGCGTTCGGTGCCGTTGTAGCCAAAGTTGAATTCGAATAGATAGCGGTAGTCGTAATTATAGGTGAGACGGCCAGAAATGCCCTGGTTGCGTTTGGGATAGACCGATGCCGAGGCACTGCTGAAATGCGAGGAGCGGTATTCGCGCATACGATACATTGCCATGGCAGTGACATCGTGCTTGCCGAAGCGGCGGGCATAGTTCAAATTGGCCTGAAGTTCGAACGTGCGGTCGCCCGAAGGATGATTGCCGGCGATGGACACAAACTGATTTGCATCCGGGTTCTGTACTATAGGTTCGAACGGTGCCGTGGGGTCGGTTGCATCATCCACAGGCATATAGTAGATGTAGGGGTACATCTTCTTCTGGACATAGTCTTTGGAATAGTTTTTCCAGTTGACCCATGCATTTAGTTTCAATCCTTTGGTGATGAACGAAAGGTCCTGATCGATTTTGAGAACAGCATTCACAGTGTTTGAATTTTCTTCGTAGAACGAGCTGTTCATCATCTGTTTTGGGTTGTCGAGAAAGCCGGAGCTGATACGGCGCGAGGCATAACGGATGCTGCCGTCGGGGCCGTTGGGATAGTACACCGGAAAGTCGACGGGATTGGCCTTCTTTCCCACCCAGCCAATCACTGTCTCAGTGGCGAAATCGGGGTGAGACAGCTGGCGGATCTGTGTGTTCATGTTGAGCGACACGTTGGTGGTAGGGGTAAGCTTGTAGCTTATATTATTCTGAAAAGTATAGTTGTAGATTTGCTGGTTGTTGTCCCACGAATAATTTTTTTCCGATTTCTGTAAACCGTTTTCATGAGTGAATTCCAGCGACATATAGTATTTTGCCTTTGAGCCGCCACCGCTCACATTGAGATTGGCACGCTGGCGCATGCTCCAGTCGCGAAGCATCTCCTTGGTCCAGTTCACGTCGGGATAGAGATAGGGGTTCACCTTCGAGGCCGTACGTTCGATTGCCACCTGGCTATACTGTTGGCCACGGTCGCGAAAGCGGGCAACGTCGTTGTAGAAATTCATAAAGTCGACAGCCCCGATAAATTCAGGCACTTTGTTTATGAAATTGAACGTGTTCTCGACATTGACATTAATTTTTGTTTTGGAGTTGAACTCGCCGCCTTTTGTGGTGACAATCATCACCCCGTTTGCACCACGCGCACCATAGATGGCGGTCGCCGAAGCATCTTTGAGCACTGTGAAGCTCTCAATGTTCTCGGCCGGAATAAAGTCGAGATCCGAAGCATTGATTTCCACATCATCGAGGAGGATGAGCGGGGTTGTCTTGCCGCCAAAGGTAGAGATGCCGCGGATATAAAACTCCGAGCCTGTGCCCGGTTCGCCGCTGGTCTGCTTTGTGATTACGCCGGCTATTCTGCCTCCGATGGCACGCGAGAGCGTTGTCGACGGAGTCTTCAGGTCGAGGCCGCTCACCGTTGAAATTGCACCGGTAACGGACACCTTCTTTTGCGTACCCGAACCGACAACAATCACCTCGTCGAGAGTGTTCTGGGCACCTGTCATGTCGATATCGATAGAGGTCATTCCACCCACAGGCACCTCGCGAGGCTTATAACCGACATAAGAAACTTCAAGCACGGGCTTCCGTCCGTCGCTGTCATCGATATTGATGGTAAAGTTACCGTCGACATCGACAAGTGCAGCCTCGCTGCGGTCTCCTCCCTGAACACGGACAACGGCACCGATCAGGGGTTCGCCATCCTTACCGTCCTTCACCGAACCGCTGATGGTGCGTTTGCCTGTTTTTTTCTCTGTTTTTGTGTTCTTTTTATGTTTCTTTGTCGTAAGGGTGATATTATGCCCTTTGAACGACCATTTCACTGTTGTCGACGAGGGGAAAATGGAATGAAGCACTTGATGTGTCGGTGCATCTTTAACATCGAGTGTCACCTTGCGTGCTGTGTCTATGTCCGTTTCCTCGTAAACAAAAAGGTAGCCGGTCTGTTTGACTATCTGTGCAAGGACAGTGCTCACCGGCGTGTTTTCAACCTTGATGGTCACCGGTTTGTTCTGCGCACCAAGTCCCAATGATGTCAGTATCAGAAACGCAAAGAGCAACAGTCTGTTTCTTCTGTGTGTAGATGGCATGGGATAGATTTTTGTTGTTTGCAATAAGGTTTATAATGTATCGAGACGTCTTTTCTATTTGTTAATATCCAGAGTGAAAATGATTGGATAGTGGTCCGACGGCGTGCGGGCATATTGTCCGGGATAAAATTCGTCGAGCGGACGTATGTTTGTATAGTAGTCTTTGACTATATCTGCTTTCACCACTCGTTTATTGACATGGGGTGTGCAGAAAACATAGTCTATGCGGTGATTCCAGTCGTAGGTAGATGTGATGAATTCGTTTGGGTGACGCTCGTGCACAATATCAATATACGGCGTGTTGTTGTGGATATAGGATATGCACTTGAGTGCCGGCGCGTCGGGGCTGTATTTATACACTTCGTTGTCCAGCGGCGAGCGTGCATTGAAATCGCCGAGCATAATCCAGTTCTCAAGCGCTGCTTCGGGCCGTTTGTTAATGGTGGTGTCGCACAGGGTCCTGATTTCGGCCAGACGGAAGAAATCGCCGCCGTTTTGCTTCTTGCTCTGTTCGCGCTCGCCGACAGCCACATAGGGGTCATAGTGATGGGGCCACAGATGAAGAGTGACAAAACGGACAGTCTCGCCGCCGATGGAGAACTTATATATGGTCGAACCGCTGCGTATTTCCACTTTCGGACGGTTGCAGTAAATGTCACATTCGCGCTCGAATGGAATACGCGATGTTGTCACCAACCCTTTGCTGGCTCCGTTCACCATCACGTATTCATGTCCGTAGCGAGCGGCGAGCTCGGGCCAGTGCTCCGGAAGATATTTCTCTTTTGCACACGTGTTCCAGTCGAAAACGCCTGTGTCGAATGTTGTCTCGGCTTCGTTCCACACGCAAATATCGGGGTTCTGAGCCTTAACCCATGCAACAAAGTTATCGTAGTTGTTGCCCTGGTCGGCCCACATGCCGCACTGCAGATTCCAATAGAGCACTTTCACAACGGCTGAATCATCCTTGTCGCCGTGTGCGGGAACCGGTGCAGGCTCGTCGGAGCTTCCGTTGCACGAAAGCGTGAACATGGCAGCCACTGCCATTGATGAAAGGATGCTTAGCTGTCTGCGTCTCATGGTTTTTGACTGAGGATAATTTCTTCGTTTTGCTCGGTGATGTGCAAATCGGAAAACTCACAGATTGCCGACAAAATCGTCTCCAGCGAATCGGTGGGATGATAGATTAGGTTAAGCCGTGTATCGGCCACCTCCTGAGTATGACCCTGGAGAACAATGGTTTTGTTGTAGCGACGTTCCAGTCGGGATAGTATGTCGCTCACCTTCGAGCCAATATACACCACATCGGTGCTGTCTTTGCCCAGCCATGGCACAGTGTGGCGCGTGATGGTTCCTGATTGTTTGTCGATGCGAACCACATCGCCCGGATGCAGACGCAGGGTGTCGCTGTGTCCGTTATAGCATGGAGTGACCCTCACAGAGCCGCTATAGAGCGACACCTCAAAATTTTCGTCCGCATCGTGCGACAGCACTTCGAAACTTGTACCGAAAACACGCACATCGGTGTTGATACACTTTACATCGAACGAAGACCCTCCTTGCTTGGCAACATCAAAAAATGCATCGCCGAAAAGCCACACTTGCCGCATGTCGTCGAAAGTGTTGCGGTCATAGACTATGCGGCTGTCGCCGAAGAGAGTCACTATCGTCGAATCGGGCAGCAAAATATTGCGGCTGGCACCTCGCCGGCAGTATTGCTGCACCAGCTCGGTAAGCAATTGAGGCTCCGGCTCGTTCTTCCACTTGTCGAAAGTAATGAAGATTGCGCAACCAAACCCTAAGGCAGCCACAGCCGCAATGCCGGCTGCCTGGCGAAGCCTTTTGCGCCAACGAGGAAGAATCGAAGCACCGCAGATAGATGCAATACGCCTGTTGAGCTGCCTATATGCACGCCGCGTTTCCGATGGATCGCTAAAAGGCATGTTCTCAAGCATTTCACGGCTCAGACGTGCAAATTCTTCTGTTTCGATATTTGCATTAATCCATTGCTCGGCCGCCATACGTTGTTCGTCCGTGCATTTCCCGGTGAAATAGTTTTCAAACTCAGTTTTGTCCATTGCTGATTTGCTTGTGCTTCAATAGGAGTACAATAACTGCCGCCGCCATACGTAAGACTTAACCAAAAAAAATAAAAAAATTACTAATTTTACGTGTTAATCCACATTCCGGTGTACTCATTCATGAGATGACTATTGACGATAAGACAGACCGAATCCTTATCATAGGACTTAAGTACGGCGACGAGGCTTGTTTCGAACAACTGTTCCGCAAATACTACCCTCGCTTCCGCGCCTACACATATCGTCTAATCCACGACAACCAGCAAGCCGAGGACATACTCCAGAATGTGTTCATGAAATTGTGGATGAATCGGCTCAATATCGACGAGAATGTTTCGATTGTGGCTTATCTGTTTGTCCTGACACGCAATGAAATCCTAAACTACATCCGATACAGCCGCATGCACCCGCTGGCCGACGGCACAGAACAGGGCTACGAGCCAACTGTCAACAACGAATTCTTTTTCAACGACCTCTATGCCATGGTGGCTGACATAATCGAGAAAAAACTACCCGAGCGACGTCGCGAAATTTTCAAAATGAACCGTTTCGAACATTTATCGACAACAGAAATCGCCGCACGCCTGGGAATATCGCCGCGCACTGTTGAAAAACAGATAGAACTTGCCCTTAAAGCTATACGCAGCGCAGTGGGGCCTATACTATGCTTGTTAATCGCCATCAATTTTGCCCAATCATAATCTGAACACTATGAAACAACTTTTAGTCACTCTCCTGTGCTCCTTCGCCATGCTAATGGGTTTTGCTCAAAAAAATCTCCGCTCCGTCGAATCCATGACCAACCAGCTATGGAAAAACACCAGCTGCAAGCAGATGGACAATACCCGTATGGAACTGCTCACCGACCTCCAATATCACTTCGACCACTGCGACAATTTCGGGAAATACATGGCATGTACCGATTCGGCCACCGAACGCGAGATGGAGAAAAACACTGTGATGGGTTTCTACAACGAAGCCCTCAACCGTCTGCTCCGCGAGATTCCGGCCGAGAAAGTGCCTTATGGCAGCATTGCCGTGTGGCAGCTCTACAACATGGGCTATGTGGTAAAGACCCCGAAGTACTGCTTCGGCATTGACTTATGCCACAAACATGCCGACCGTCTGGCACCATATCTCGACTTCCTCTGCATCACACACCCTCACGGCGACCACTATAACAATGAGCTCAACAAAGCCATGGCCGATGCCGGCAAACCGGTCTACTCCAACTTCATCGACAACGGCTTCAAAATCGACGACCGCGCCGTGCTCAACCCCGTGGGCGACATAGAGATAATGGCAAAACGCGTCCACCACGGCCAGGATGCCAAAATTGTCACCACCTACCAAATTGACTGCGGACGAGCCTCGCGCAACAAAGTGATATTCCACTCCGGCGATGCCTACGACTATACCGAACTCGAAAAGACAAAGGACATTGACATCTTCATTCCCCACACCACCGTCGGCCTGCGTCTGCGCAAGGCAGCAAAACAGCTCAACCCTGACTGCGTACTTCTTTCGCACGTGCTCGAAATGGGACACCCGGTCAAATATCCGGGCAGCGGCTTCTACCGCATTCCCTATGTCGATGCCATCCGCAAGGCAATGTTCATAGGCTGCAATGCCTACGTTCCCATCTGGGGCGAGAAAATGATTTTCTGACAACCCGGCAATTTACGTATTTACATCCATCGATGTGTTCTTCTGTCGGTTTTTTCATTATCTTTGTATTCTCAATTGTACCTCTTACCGATGCCGAATCCAATAAGCCGGCAGAACAAACACTTTTTTCCCTATACTGATGAAAAAACTATTCGCCTTTTTTGTTTCTCTCTCCCTCTCTATCGGTGTCCAGGCAGTCGATGCCCTTAAGTTTGCCAACCTCGCACGCTACGCCGCCCAAAACGACAGTCTGACAGCTGCCGGATATGAGCCACGAGTGGTGCTTATGGGCAATTCTATCACAGATTGCTGGCCGGAGCGCGCTCCTAGCATGTTTGCCAACAATCCCGACATCGTGGGCCGTGGAATCTCGGGCCAGACATCGTCGCAGATGTTGCTGCGATTTCGCAGTGATGTTGTGGCTCTGCATCCTAAAATGGTTGTCATCAACGCCGGAACAAACGATGTTGCCGAAAACTCAGGGCCATACTCCGAAGACCTGACAATGAGCAACATCGCGGCAATGGCCGATATTGCATTGGCAAACGGCATTGAACCTGTTCTGAGCAGCGTGCTGCCGGCCGATGCCTTTGGTTGGCGCCCCCAAGTGAAGGATGCCATGCCTAAAATCATGAAGCTCAACAGCCGCATTGCCGACTATGCTGCGGCAAAAGGCCTGCGCTTCGCCAACTATTTCCCGGCCATGCTCAATAGCGACAAGACCGGTATGGATACTGCCTTGGCGCTCGACCGACCGGCCATACATCCCAATGCCGCCGGATATGATGTGATGGAGGGCATACTGCTGCGGACACTGCTCCCCGATTCGATATTCTCAGGCCTCCAAGACAAACACCATGTGCAGGGAGTGGCCGTGAATGTGGCAAAAGGCGAAGTCTATTTTTCTTTCACCACCAAACTTGTCAAAACCGACCTCTCGGGCAAGTTGTTGGGAAGCGTAGGGGGCCTGACAGGCCATCTAGGCTGTCTCGCCCTCGGCCCCGACGGACGCAAAGTATACGGCTCCATAGAGTATAAAAACGATGTTATCGGCGTGGGCATCGCCGGCGAAGCCGCCAAGAACCGACCTTCGAAATTCTATATCGCCATTTTCGACACCGACAAAATCACACGACCCAACATGAAAGCCGACGAAGTTATGACCACCGTGGAACTACCCGAGGTTGCCGCCGACTACTATGCCAAGGTCAAAAACCAAGGCCGCCAAGTGGAGCACCGATATGGATGCTCGGGCATCGACGGCATTGCTTTTGCTCCGCTGCCAGGCAAACCCGACGAACCCCAGGCTCTCTATGTTGCCTACGGCATATATGCCGATTCGACACGCACCGACAACGACTACCAGGTGCTCAATTGCTACGACCCCTCTACCATGCGGCTGCAGAACCGTTATTTTGTCTACACCGGCAACACTTCGTGGGGCATACAGAATCTATGCTACAACGAAGCCGACAACACTCTGCTGGCAGCAGTCTACAAAGGCATCAAAAAGGGCTTTCCCAACTATTCCCTTTATGCCATCGACCTGTCGCAAAAACCTGACAAGGAACGTCTTTGCGGCTTCGACAGCAAGGAGAAACAATTCGTTCTGCCTCTTGCCTCAGGCGGTCTGACCGATGCCGCCACCGGTATCCGAGGCTGGAACTTTCCTTGGGGTTCAACGGGTATTTGCCCTGTAGGCAACGGTCTTTTCTACATCTCTCACAATTCGTCGCGTCCACGGCAAAGCTCGATAATCCGTCTCTATCGCTGGACAGGCGATGCCAAGCATCCCTTTGTTCTTTTCTAAAAAATGAGAAAAAAACACTTCCTGAGTTTGACTGCAGCATTGATGCTGCCCATGGCGGCCGCCGAAGCAAGCGAAACCCCTCTGGTCTACCACAAAATTGACAACATGCCCCTGCTGGGCACATTGGCCCCAGATGCCTCCGTACCTTATACACGACTGCCCGATTCGCTCAAAAATGTTGTCCGCAAACCAGTGTGGGAACTTGGCGGAAACTCAGCCGGGCTGGCCATCCGCTTCCGCTCGAACACAGGCAATATCAGTGCCCGCTGGAAATCGGCTTCCACCGGCTATATGACACATATGTCGGCCACCGGAAGCCGTGGCCTCGACCTCTATGTCCTTGGCGACGACTCGGTGTGGACAACTCTCGGGGCCGCACGTCCCGACAAAAGAGATGTTCACAGCACATGCGACATTATGCGCAACATGGAGCCGCGCATGCGCGAATACATGCTCTACCTGTCACTCTACAATGGTGTGGACTCCATCGAAATGGGCATCGACAGCGCGGCCGTCCTGCTGCCTCCGGCTGTCGACCTGCCCCGTCGCGGCAAACCCGTGGTGATGTATGGCTCAAGCATCCTGCAGGGCGGCTGTGCCACACGCCCAGGCATGGCTCACACCAACATACTGATGCGCGAGCTGCAGCACGAAGTCATCAACCTCGGCTTCAGCGGCAACGGACTGCTCGACCCCGAGATTGCTCGCCTTATGGCACAGGCCGATGCCTCGCTCTTTGTGGTCGACGCAATGCCAAACTGCTCGCCCCAACAAGTAGAGCAGCGGATGGACACATTCATCGATATTCTGAGGGAGAAACATCCCTCAACCCCTATATTGTTGATTGAAAATCCTCTCTATCCTCAAATAAGATTTAACGTCCAAGTCCGCAACATGATTCTGGACAAGAACAAATGTCTGCGCAAAATCTACGAACGCCGGCACACAACCGACGACAAGCTCTACTACTTCCGAGGCGAAAATGTGCTCGCAGGCAACAATGAGGCCACTGTCGACAACATCCATTTCACCGATACGGGCTTCGCCACCTATGCCTCGAACCTAAAACCAATCATCGAACTTCTCATCAAATAAAGCCATAACAATGCCTACTATAGACGAAGCTCTTGCAAGGGCTACCGATACCAAAGCACTCCTCATTGCCGACGGGGCCATTGCCTCCGTTGCCGAAATTTTCGCCCGCATGTTTCCCGCCAAACGTCCTATTGTCGTTGCCGACAAAACCACATGGGCCGTGGCCGGACAGAAAGTCAACGATATTCTGACAACAGCCGGTCTGCAACCCGACAAGCCTCACATCTTCGACCACGACGACATGCATGCCGAATGGCAGTATATCGAAGAACTCGACAAGGCGCTGGCAGCCACCGACGCTGTGGCTTTAGCTGTTGGCTCCGGCACAATCAACGACCTCTCCAAACTGTCATCTCACCACTCAGGCCGACGCTACATGACTGTGGCCACAGCGGCATCGATGGACGGATACACCGCCTATGGAGCTTCCATTACCAAAGATGGCGCCAAGCAGACATTCAGCTGCCCCGCTCCGCTTGCGGTGGTGGCCGATACCGAGATTATAGCGGCTGCTCCCCTGCAGATGACTGCCAGCGGCTATGCCGACCTTTTTGCCAAAATTCCGGCAGGAGCCGACTGGATTATCTCCGATGCACTCGGCGTAGAGCCTGTCGACCCATTCTCTTTCGGCCTGGTGCAGGACAGCCTCAAAACCGCCCTCGGCGAGCCGGAGAAAATCAAAGCCGGCGACAAAGAGGCAATCCATCGTCTCATCGAGGGTTTGATTATGAGCGGATTTGCAATGCAGGCACACCAGACGAGCCGTCCTGCAAGCGGTGCCGACCACCAGTTCTCGCATCTGTGGAATATGGAGCACCACACCATGGATGATGGCACTATGCCATCGCACGGTTTCCAGGTGAGCATAGGCTCGCTCATGTCAACAGCCCTCTACGAACAATTTATTGCCGACGACATTGCCAATCTCGATATTGATGCTTGCCTTGCTGCATGGCCCACTCTCGAAGAGGCAAAGACAAAAGCCCTCGCTCTCTTTGCCGGAACCGACTTCCCCACAATCGGGGCCACCGAAACAGAAGCAAAATATATCGACCACAACGCGCTGCGCAAACAACTTGAGACCCTGCGCAACAACTGGCCGGAAATCAAGCAACGTCTTGAGCACCAACTCATACCGCTTGCCGAGGCTCGACGTTGCCTGGCGGCTGTAGGAGCACCCGTCGAACCCGAGCAAATCGGCATCAGCCGCGAGCGGCTGCGCCGCAGTGCCGAACGTGCCCAGCACATACGCCGACGCTTCACCATCCTCGACATCGCCGTCCGCACTGCCAGTCTCAACCGCTGGCTCAACAATATTTTTGCATAGTCCAAAAATATTAGTTAAATTTGCATGCGAATAAGGAGTGATGCACCCGTATTTCAATGGATAGAATAAAGGATTCCGGTTCCTTAGATTAGGGTTCGATTCCCTACGGGTGTACTATTGAAATAGGCATATAATCACACGGTTATATGCCCGTTTTTCTAATTAGAATTACATTGTCGCCCTCTGTTTTTGCGGCTCAAAGCCGACAGTGGCAAAATAGTCCTGCCATCTGGTAAGATAAGCTTTTTACAACACTTTAAAAGCAAGTAATTTTGCCATTGAAAAACAAACAAAAAAGATAAATGAACGAAATACTGAAATTCGAACCGATATTCAAAAGCGTCATTTGGGGCGGCAAGCGTATTGCCGATTTTAAAGGCATGCCCTCACAGGGCGAAAACGTAGGCGAAAGCTGGGAAATCTCTCCCATGCCGGGATTCGTGTCTGTCGTAGCCGAAGGCAAATACAAAGGCAAGTCGCTGAACGAACTCATCAGCGAATACGGCAACGATATTATGGGCGGCAGTATCATGAGAAAATACAACGGTCTTTTCCCTCTGCTCATCAAACTCATCGACTCTGCCGACGACCTGTCCGTACAGGTCCACCCCGATGATGCCCTGGCCGCAAAACGGCATGGCTGCCCCGGCAAAACCGAAATGTGGTACTCCATCTCGCCGACCGAAGGTTCTTATCTCTATGCCGGATTTTCAAAAAATATCGATTCCGCTAAATTTCGCCGCGAAGTGGCCGAAAACCAAATTGTAAGTTCCCTGCACAAATATTTTACACGTCCCGGCGACGTATTCTTGATTCCTGCCGGAAGGGTGCACAGCTTAGGGCCGGGCAATCTGGTGCTCGAAATTCAAGAAGCATCGGACATAACCTACCGAATCTACGACTACGACCGACGCGATGCGAAGGGCAATCCACGACAGCTGCATGTGGAAGAAAGCATCGAGGCAATCAATTTCAATGACTGCGACCACAACCCTGTGTCTAATTTTCCGGCCCATACAGGAAAGACCGAAACTATAGCAAGCTGCGACTATTTCACCTCCGAACTCTCCGGCATAGACGGCACCATGACATTCGACCTCGCAGCCCGCGATTCTTTCACCGTGATGATAGCCCTCGAAGGAAACATGACCGTGGATGCCGACGGAAACACAACAACCCTCTGCCAAGGCGAAACCATCCTCGTTCCCGCCACCGTCTCCACCCTCACCATCACCGGCAAAGGCTCAGTCATCTCAGTGATTGGCAAATAGTGAAAAAGTTAAGATATACAAGACTGAAAAAAACACATTCGGAATTTACGGCAAAATTTGCCATAAATTCCGAATGTGTTTTTTCAACTACCTAAAAATCTCAAAAATCTCTACATGCTGCACATTCGTGCCCGGCGAGGCGTTCGAAGACTTCGAGGCACATGCGGGAGTTGTGGTAGGGGCACTTCCAGAAGCCGGCTTTGTCGTCGGCGCGGTTCACAGTCCCGTCTGTGCGGCTCCAGTACCATTCGCCGCTTTCGTAGTCAACAATATTGTCCTTGATATATTCCCAGCTCTGCACAGCCTTGGCAAGCATGTCGCCACGACCATGAAAACAATACTGATAGATTTGTCCTATGACATTCTCAGCCTGTACCCACCAGTGCTTGTCGTTGTCGTAAGAACCGTCGGCATGCCGCTCGTAAACCATCGAGCCATCCACACAACGACCTTCGCCGGCAGCATCGGCTATCTTCCTGGTTGCGTCCATCGTGCGTGCAAGCAGTTCTTCATCGGCAAGCACCTGCGCCGTTTCCAGCAGCAGCCAGGAAGCCTCGATGTCGTGGCCATAAGATATTATGCCGTCGGTACGATGCCAGTCATTGTCGAAAAACAGCCCCAGATGACCGCGTTGGCCGGGTATCATAATCTTGTCGAGAAACACCAGAAGCAGACTTTTTGTGGCATTTCGCAGCTCCTCGTCGGGCCACACGCGCAGCAAATTAGTGTATGGCTCGATAATGTGGAGATGGGTGTTCATGGTCTTCGAGGCATTTGCGTCCTTGTCGCTAAGGCGCATATCGGCAATCGGCTGCCAATCGCGTGTAAGAGCCTCGATATATCCTCCGCGGACATTGTCGCGGCTATGACCCTCGATGTCGCGGAAAAGACGCACGGCATAGTCGAGAGCCTCCTTGTCACCGGTGGCACGTGCATACTCCGACAAGCCGTAGATGGCAAAACCAAGGGCATAAAACTGTTTCTTGGTGTCAAGGGGTGTGCCGTCGGCATTGAGCGACCAGAAAACACCTCCGAATTCTTTGTCATAGAAACAATCTATGATTTCGCGTTTTGCACGAGTGGCGAGCACAAGATACTCCTCGTTTCCAAGCACGCGGTAAGCCGCCGAAAACGACCACAGGATGCGGGCATTGAGAATAGCTCCTTTGGGAGCCGTCGCATCGAGACAATCGTTGCCGTCGCGCCGGCCATAAAAGCCTCCGGCGGGGTCCACCATCTTGGTGGACCAATACGGCAAGATGTTCTCCTTCAGATTGAGGAGAACATCCTGACGCAGATATTCTTTTATAGAATCCATAAATGATATGCTACATTAAATTTGCAAAATCGGACATTTCGTCCTCGGAAGCGGGGGCTTTCTGCCCGCTGCGGATGAGTTTCAGCTCGGCCACTATGCCGTTGACTATCTGGGGTGTGAGCGGATAGAACATAGCCACGAATGCAGCCAGAGCTGCCACTGCTGCCGGAATGAACGACATGAGCATCCACAGACAGGTGATGGCCGATGCCGGCTGGGTTAGGCCGGATGTTGCCTCGGAATACCCGAACGAACTTAGCAGCCAGAGCACCGCCGCGCCGCCAAGAGCACCGCCAAATTTCTGAGCCATCGACGACGACGAGAAAATGAGCCCCGTCGAAGCCGTGCGGTATTTGAGTTCGGAATAGTCGCTCACATCGGCATACATCGACCAGATGAGCGGCGACATGATACCGGTCAGCACCGATATAAACACCTGCAGCACAAGCATCAGCCAGTAGCCGCCGGGAGTTGCGTCGACGAAGAAGAACAACGCGCTCAGAACGAAAAGCACAATGTTGACACCGATAAAGGTATTTTTCTTGCCCAAACGCGATGACACAGGCACAGTAAGAGCCACACCCACCATATTAGCAATTTCGCCTATGCCAAGAAAAAGGCCCGAGTAGAACAGAATGTTGCCGAAAGCTCCGAAACTGAGCATGGCATCAGGACCGATAACATCGGCAAAGAAGTAGGCCACAGTTGCACCACGCACAGTGTTGAAAAGGTTGAAACACAAGGCCGCTCCAATGAGCAGCCACCATGGGCTGTTGGAGAACAAGGCTTTGAAATCCTTGCCCACCGAGGCGGTCGACACCGTCTTGATGCGCTCGCGGGTCATGCAGAAACAACATATGAAAAGCACCAGACATGCAGCAGCAATGACACACATCGACAGCTGCCAGCTCGTTGCCGGCGTGGCTCCTATTGCATTCCGGAAGAAGAGACACAGTGGTTCCCAACTGAACAGAGCCACAAAAGAGCCGGCGTAGGCAAAAAACATGCGGAACGAAGAATAAACAGTTTTTTCACGCGGATTATCGCTGATTACACCCAGCATTGCCCCATAAGGAACGTTAATGCCGGTGTAGACAGTCATCATAAATATATATGTCACATAGGCCCATAGCAGTTTGGCCCCATAGCCAAAATCGGGGGTGGTGAACAGCAGAATGCCGCAAACCGAAAAGGGGGCTGCAATCCAGAGCAGATAGGGCCGGTACTTGCCCCAACGAGTGCGGGTGCGGTCGGCTATAACCCCCATCATAGGATCGGAAATGGCATCCCAGATGCGGGTGACGAGCACAAGGAGAGCGGCATCGGCAAGCTTCAGACCGAAGATATTGGAGTAGAAGAAGGGCAGGTAGTAGCTGAACACCTTCCAGAACATCGACGACGCCATGTCGCCAAAGCCGTAACCTATTTTTTCTTTAAGGTTTTTCATGGTACGGAAATAAGGATTATACCAGTGCCGGTTCTTCGTGCATGGCCATATACTCCAGGTTGCGGTCGATTAGCTTGTTGAGCGTTTCCACCGATGCCGAAGTAGTCAGGCCGTCCTCGGGAGTGTTCAAACAGTAGTCCACCAGACGGTCGATTGTCGAAGTGGCCACATGCATGCGGGTGTCGGAGGAGGCATAGTAGATAAACACCTTGCCGTCATCGTCGGCAATCCATCCGTTGGAGAACAGAACATTCATCACATCGCCCATATATTCCTCTCCGACAGGAGCCATGAAGTAACCGCCGGGCGAAGCAATCTTGCGCCAAGGTTCGTCGAGGGCTGTCATGTACATATACAGAACATAGCGCAGGCCTGACGCACAGTTACGCACACCATGGGCCAGATGGAGCCAGCCTTTGGGTGTTTTGATGGGGTGAGGGCCTTCGCCGTTTTTCACTTCCTTGATTGTGTGGTATATACGTCTGTCGATAATCTGCTCGCCACGGGTAATCTCAGCTTTTGTAATGTCGTCAATCAAAGTCCATCCAATACCTCCGCCGCTACCGGTGTCGATAAACGAATCCTGCGGACGTGTGTAGAGGGCGTATTTGCCGTCGACAAATTCGGGATGAAGCACCACATTGCGCTGCTGGCTCTTGGATTTTATGTCGGGCAGACGTTCCCATTTAACCAGGTCCTTTGTGCGGGCAATGCCGCAGGTTGCCGTAGCCGCCGAAAGGTCGCCGGGACGGCTGTCGTCGTGGCGTTCCACGCAGAAGAGACCATAGATATAGCCGTCCTCATGCTGTGTGAGGCGCATATCGTAGATGTTCGTGCCAAGGTCGTCGGTGTCGGGCATGGTGATGGGACGCTTCCAGAAGCGGAAGTTGTCGATACCATTGGGGCTCTCGGCAACGGCAAAGAACGATTTTCGGTCGTTGCCTTCCACCCGCACTATGAGCAAATACATTCCGTTGAGCTTGATAGCACCGGAATTAAGCGTGGCGTTGACACCTATACGCTCCATCAGGTAAGGATTGGTTTCAGGATTGAAATCGTACTTCCAGAATGGGGGTACCATTTCGGCTGTAATCACAGGGTTGGCATAACGGCAGTAAACACCATTACCTTCGAGAGGTAAGTTACGGCGCGAAACAAGTTCTTCGTAGCGCGACCAGATTAAATTTTTGCGATATTCGAAATCACTCATTGTTGTAGGGGGATTTATCGTATGTCTTTTGCAAATAAAACTGTACTATCGTTGTAAAAAGCCTTGAACGACCGTTCGGCTGCGTGTCCCGGATAAGGGGTGTAAAAATGATTTGGTTTGTCGTGAGCATTGCGCCAAACCACGACGTAGGCTGTGGGGTTTTCTTTGATAATGGGCAGGAGGACCTCCGTCCACCAGTCTGCCATGGGGAGCGATTCACTGCCGGTCTCTGTAAAAGCGGGAATCTTGCCATAGTCGCGGGCCACTTGCCTGACAATTGCCAGACAGCGCGTGGCCGTGCTTCGGAAATCGTCGAGACCGTCGGGACCATTGAAGTGGTAGATGTCCGTTCCTACAATGTCTACCACCTCGTCACCCGGATAGCGTTCGAGATAGTCTTCCACGCTGTTCACACGGTCAGGCGAATAAGCGTAGAGCACATTGTCGACACCCATACTGTCGAGAACCCGGCGGGTATTTGTCCACAATGCCTTGTAGTCGTCGACACTGCAGTGGGGTTTTCCCCAGAAGAACCAGCCGCCGGTATGTTCGTGCCACGGACGGAAGACCACGCCTATTTTGTTGCCCTGGCTGTCGGTGAGCGAATTGAAAAAATCGGCAACAGCCACCAGCTGTTTGGCGAAGGCAGCATTTGCTGTGCTGTCGTTTGCCAGACGTGCAACCAGTGTGCTGTCCGACACATCCCAGCTGTCGCCTCCGTTGACAGCGTTGCGAAGATGCCAGCTGAAGACGTTTATGCCACCGCGAGCGTCCTGTGCCGCAACTTCGGCACGTATGCGGCTGAAGGGCACGCCGTCGAGGTTGACGCTGTCGGCAAGCTCTATGCCGCCAAGGTCCCAGCTCATCACTGCGGGATAGTCGCCTACAAGCTCGAGCACATCGCTGCGGCCGCTGTCGGCGCTCCAAGTGTGGCCGTAGACGGGGTCGTCGTGATGTCCGAACATAGTCTTGCCGTCGGCCTGAACCGACTGGAGAAGGGCGCGGAGCTCTTCGCGGGGAGCGGGCACGGCATCCTCTGTGTTGTTTTTGTTAGTCTGGGAGCACGAGGCCAAACTGAGGCCTGTGAGAAGAATTGCCGGTAGTATATTTTTCATTTCATAGTAAAGGAAGTGGTTATCAAATCTTTGTCATCGCTCGACGCACCGACCATGACGATGAAGCGTCCGGGCTCCACCACGGGGCGCATGTCCTCGTCGAGGAAGCGGAGCTGATCGGGGCCGACGGTGAAGCGCACCGTCCTGCTCTGCCCCGGTTCGAGGGCCACGCGGGCGAAGTCCTTGAGCTCCTTGACGGGGCGCGTCACGCTGCTGTATTCGTCGCGTATGTAGAGCTGCACTATTTCCTCGCCGGCGCGGCTGCCGGTGTTCGTGATGTCGACGCTCACCTCAAGGGTGCCGTCGGCAGTGATTTCGTCCTTGTCCACCCTGAGGTTGGAGTAGTCATAGGTGGTGTAGGACAGGCCGAAGCCGAATGGGAATAGAGGTCCGCCCTTTGTGACCACCACAGGATGGAAGTACATGGAGGGCTTGTGGTTGTAGACCATCTGAACCTGCCCCACAGTGCGCGGGACGGTGATGGCCAGTTTCGCCGAAGGGTTGACGCGGCCGAAGAGGATTTCGGCCACAGCCGTGCCTCCCTGCATGCCCGGCTCCCAGGCTTCGACAATGGCGGGCAGGTTGTCGGCGGCCCATTCCACACCGAGCGGACGGCCGTTGACAAGAATCAGGATGGTGGGCTTGCCCTGTGCCGCAACGTCCTGTATAAGTTTATTCTGAAGACCTACAAGGTCGATGTCGCTGCGGTCGGTATCTTCGCCGCAAGTGCGTTCGAGCCAGCGGAAGCGCATCATATATTCACCGGCGACGACAATGTTGAGGTCGGCGTGGCGTGCGGCCTCGGCGGCCTCCTCCACTTTTGCCGGATCCATGTTGCACGGGTTCCAGCCCTGGTCTACAAAAGTAATGTCGGCATCGGGGGCCATGGCCTTGATGCCATCGAGAATGGAGACCACGTTCTCGCACCTCTGCGGAGCACTCCAGTCGCCCATAATGTTCTGGTCGTCGGCATTTATGCCTGTGACCATAATTTTGCGGTACTTCCCTTCCCGGAGCGGAAGAATGCCGTCGTTCTTGAGCAGCACTATGGATTTGCGTGCGGCTTCGAGAGCCGTCTGACGGTGTTCGGGACACAGACGGACGTCCATTGTCGTAGCCTCATCGGCATAGGGGTGCTCGAAGAGACCCAGCCTGAACTTAACGGTGAGGATACGACGCACCGACTCGTCGATGCGGCTTTCGGGGATACGGCCTTCGCGGACGAGTTCAACCACGGCGGGTGTCCATGCAGGACCGTGCATGTGCATGTCCATGCCGGCGAGGATGCTGCGGCAGAAGGCTTCTTTGTCGCTCTCGGCGCAACGGTGGAGGTCGTGGATGTGCTCGATGTCGTTCCAGTCGCTGACCACAAAACCCTTGAAATCCCATTCACCGCGCAGGATGTCGGTGAGCAGGCGGCGGTGGCAGTGGGCGGGGATGCCGTTGACTTCGTTGTGCGAGGTCATGAGCGAACCCGCTCCGGCTTCCGTTCCCGCCTTGAAGGGCGGGAGGAAGACTTCGCGGAGTGTTCGTTCCGACACGTCGAAAGGCGCGCCGTTGGTTCCGTTGAGGGGCTGGCTGCCACCCACAAAGTGTTTGATGCATGCCAGCACGTCTTCGGTAGAGTTGAGGTCGCCCTGATAGCCTCGCACCGAAGCGCAGCCGAGGCGGGCCACCAGCAGGGGATCTTCTCCAAAGGTTTCGCCGCAGCGTCCCCAGCGGGGGTCGCGGGCTACTTCCACATTGGGATTGAACGTCCAATGGAGGTTCATGGCTCTCATCTCGCGAGCTGTCTGTCGGGCTATGGTCTCGGCCATGGCGGGGTCGAAGGCACATGCCAGTCCCAGGTTGGTGGGATAGACGGTGTTGTCCGGCGCATAGGCATTGCCGTGGATGGCGTCGATACCGAAGATAATCGGTATGGCCAGGCGGCTCTGCATGGCCAGTGCCTGGAGGCGGTTGGCCTCTTCTATAGTCTGGACGTGGAGAAAAGAGCCTACAAGACCCTGACGGGCGAGTTCCTCGAGGTCGGAGGGCACCATGCCGGGATAGAAGGCGCTGGCGGTGTTGGTCTTGAGGTCCTCTTCGGAGAGTGTGCCCATGTTGGCGCGGAAATGCTCCACGCCGACACATTGGTTCATCTGTCCTACCTTTTCTTCAAGTGTCATGCGGCCGAGGAGGTCGTCCACGCGCTTGTTGATGGGTGCTGTAGGGTCCTGATAGGTAAACATATTAGATTCCTGGAGGTTATGATTTCGCTGCGCGAAATCGGGTTATGTCGGCTTCGCCGACGGGTTATGCGCCTTTCGGCGCGGGTTATTTTTTGCGGGGCCTTTGGAGCCGACATAACCCACATTCGCGCAGCGGATGTTACTTGAGTGAGGGCATCTGGTCGCGGTTGATCACATATGCGCTTGCGAACACCGTGTTGAGCGACTGAGTCGTGTTGCCGAAGCCGTCTTCGTCGCCGTTGCTTTCGTGCTGGTTGTAGGTGTACCAGAGGTTGAACCACGACCATTTAGCGCCGTCGGCAATGCAATTGTCAGGATTCTGGATGAGACCCGTCTCGCTGATGGCGACGAGTTTCTTGCCTTCGCCGAGGTTGAGAAGTTCTGTGTAAGCGGCCTTCTGCGAGTTGTCGTCCTTGGCATAGATGTCGGTGCCGATAACGTCGACATATTGGTTGCCGGGATAGTCGGCTGTCATGCGGTCGTAGTAACCTTCCTCGCACTGAGCGGTCCACACCCAGATGAGGTTGTTGAGGCCATGGTGATTGACCAGACGGTCGTAGAGAAGAATCCAAAGTTTCTTGGTGGCTTCGCCGCCTTTGGCACCCCACCAGAACCATGCGCCGTCGTACTTGTAGCTGCCGGCGGCTTCGTGGAGAGGACGCCAGATTACGGGGATGTTCTTGTCCTGGAGCAGTTTGAGGATTCCGGCCACTTTGTCGATGTCGTCCATGATGCACTTGTTTTCCCAGGTGCCTTCGGTGAGGGCTTTCTCGATGTCGAAGTTAGTGCCGCTACCGCCGCCTTCTGGTTTAATCTTGCTGTCGTAGCGCTTGTAGTCCTTGTCGTTGTATGCCTGCTCGTCGGCGGGCACGCGCCAGTGCCACATGTAGCTTACGAGACCGTTGGCATTCCACTGTGTTTCGGCGGGAGTGATATCGGTGTAATCAATCCAGTTCTCGCCTGACTCAGGCAGGTGGATGAAGTCATAACCTGTGATAGCCACGTCCTTGCCGGTCTTGGTCTTGATCCAGCCGGCGAAGTCGTTGTTATTGTTCACGTTGGCCATTGCGCCGGAAAGAATCTTCTTGCCGTGGTTCTCGATGAGGAAGTTGTGCACGTTCTTTGCCTGGACTGTTGCGTTGGGGTTGACAAGAGCCTCGAAGGCAGTCTGCACGGGCGCTGTAGCCTTGCCGGTGAAGTTTACGGTCGTGCCTTTGGCGAAAGTCTTGGAGCCGCGGCCTGCAACCAGACGGTCGCCGACAACGAAGGTATAGGACTTGCCGGCAGCGAGGGCGGGGAGCATCACTTTGAGCTTGGTAGCGTCTTCGGCATCGACACGCACGGAATCGAGTTCGGTCGCAGGGTCGGCCTTTGCAGAGATAGTCACACCGTTGAGCGACACGACATCGAGGGCGTTGAGTGCTATGGGAGTGTCGTAGGTGAGTTCTACGACATTGCCTGTCAGGGGCAGTTCTGCGCCTTCGGCAACGGAGCAGCTTAGCAGGTTGACAAGCACTGGAGCGTTTTCGTTCCAGTCCATGTCGTGGTCGTCGTCGCAGGCGACGAAACCTGTGGCGGCCACAGCAAGGCCGAGCATGTATATTGCTTTGGAAGTAATCTTCATGATATGTTTTTATTTGAGAGCCGCCGGCCGGAGAGCCGGCGGCCTCCTGCTGTTTGTTATTCCAGTGTTACTTTAGTGAGAGTGAAGTCGGCACCGGTTATTACCAGGCCTCCGTTGGCCACCAGGTCGTCGATAATGCCCTGGGTGAGTTCAAGCTCGCAGACGCCGCTCACCGGCTGTCCCCACTGGTCGGGGCATGGAGCGGGGAGCATGTTCCAGCCGTCGCCGTGACGGAGTGCAACGCACCACCAGTCGTTGGCGGGATCGGCCACCATGGGAGTGATGTAGAGGCGGAGTATGGAACCGGCCTTGACTGTGCTCCAGTCGTAGCTACCCCATGCGAGGTCCTGGTTGCCGCCCCAGTTGCCCGATTCCCATGCACCTTCCCAGATTGCTGTTTCCATGCTTCGTTCGTATTCCACGGCAATTTTGCTGATGACAGCTGTATGACCGTTGACTACGATGGCAGTTGTGCTCCAGCCGTCGTCGGTGGTGAGGATATTGGTGAGGTCGTCGGCAGAGAGAACATATTCGGCGGTAGTCGCTCCGGCAGGAACGTCAACTATGGCGAACTGACCCCAGTTGGCATTGTTGAGCTGAATCTGTGCATCGGCAGCTGCGGTGAGGTAGAACACCAGCTTGGCACCGGCGGGAATGCCTTGGAAGTCTTCCTTATAGAGGCGCAGACCTCCACCGTCCCAGTTGCCGAGATTGAAGATGTCTTCCCAGATTACGTTGGCCACGTGGGTTGCAGGTATGATGTCGTACTCATATTCCAGAGTGCCGTTCGACGATACGAGGGCAATCTTGGTAGCGGGGCCGCAGGTAGAGGGCAGGTTGACATAGAGTTTGTCGCCATTGGCGATATACTGCACTGCCTGGCCGTTGACGAGAACAGAGGTGAGCTTGTCGCCGTTGCTGATGGTGAAGAGCATAAGTTCGCCGGCAGTGGGTTCCTCGGTGTCCATCGACACGATGAAGGCGCAGATGGGAGCTTCGACGGCAAGTTCGTTTTCCGATACGGAGGTGTCCTCGTTGTCGAGATAGAAGGTCACCTTGCCGTTCTTTGCGAGGGCGGGCACCACAACCTTGATTTCGGCTGCGGATGCGGGTGTCACTTCGACGGGAACTTCAACACCTTCGAAACCGATGGCCTTAACCACGTCGAGGTTGCGGCCCGAGATGGTGAGTTCGGCACCGGCCGAAACGGGCGAGGGATTGAAGCCGAGCTGATCGGGAGTGGCGTAGCTTAGAAGAATCTCAACAGTCTTGCCGCTCTTGAGGTTGAGCACCACATTGCCGGTCTTGGCACCTGCTGGATAGTTGACGGTGAGTTCGCCGTTGCTTACGGTGGCGGGAGCCACTGCGTCGGCCACACCGGGGAAGACGAGGCTTACGACCTGGTCGAGGTTGAGACCCTTGATGGTGACGATGTCACCGGCGCGGAGGTCGGCGGCGGGTTCAACCACAAGATTTGCGGGAACTGCCATGCCCACGTTGACGAGAGCCACTTCAACATCGGAAACGGTGATGGCCACGATGGCGCCGTCGGGGGTGTTGTCGTTGAGGGTAAGCTCAATCACATCGGCAGCACCGTTTTCGCCGGGAGTGAAGGTGTATTCCACATCGTTGCCGGCAGCATCCTTGACGGCTTTCACAAGGTCGAAGTCCTTACCTTCCACCTTAATTTTGTCGCCGGCCTTGACGCTTTCCAGGGTCTTGACTTCGGAGGGAGCGGGAAGTATGATTTCGAGAGCCATTTCGGACTCAATCATGTTGGGCATCTCCTTGGCGTCGGAAAGGAAGATTGTACCGCTGACGGCACGTTCGGGCACTACGAGCGAGATAGCCTTGCGGTCGTGGCTGAGGAAGTCTTCGGCAAAGACGTTGACACTATCGGTACCTTCGGTGAAGGAGAAGCATACTTCCTTGATGAGGTTGAGGTATTCACCTTTGATTGCTATGGTCTCGCCGGCCTTGACGCGCAACGGGGCGATTTCATCGATACTGATTGGTTCGAGGAAGGTGAGCAGTGTCTTGGTTTCGATTGTGCCGCCGGCATAGTGCAGGGTCACAACGCCGGGTTCGGCATTCTGGGGAACAGCGATGCGGATTTCCTCGTTGCTCACACGTTCAATCTCGGTGATGTCGCCCGAGCCGGGGAGGGTGATTTTGGTAATCTGGTTCATGCCGCTGCCCAGGAAGCGCAGCTGGCCGCCGCGAGCCACAGGGCTGGGGCCATAGCTGTTGAGGTTGACACCGCCCACGTACTGGTTGGTATCGTAGTCGTCGTCGTTGTCGCATGACGTGAGAGCCGGAACCGTCAAGGCCATGCACAAGGCAAATATGCCGTTTTTTATGTATTTTTTCATAATTGCAAGTTATGCTTTAACGCTTAGTTCTTGACAGCACGGATGTTGTCGATGCAGATGATGGGGTAGCAGTCGACACCGCTCACACCGCCGGACCACACGAAGATTTCGAAGTTGGCGAAGTCGGAGGGCGAAGAGGGCGAAGTAGTAGCCTTGCCACCGGCCGAGTTGTAGATGAAGTCGGCGAGAGGAACAGTCACGGTAATCCACTGGTCGTTGGTGTGGAAGGCAGTTGTACCCGTCCAGGGACGGTAGAGGGCGCGTCCCCAGCTTGATGGAGCTTTGCCGCTGTCGTCCTGAAAGTAGCTGTTGTTGCTTGCCGCTGTTGTGTTGCCGTAGATGTCGGTGCCGTCAGGGCCATAGGAAGTCTTGTCCGTGCCGGAGAAAATGAGCTGCATAGCGCAGGACTGCCATGCGTTGGCCGAAGGAATGAGCATCTCGAACTTGAGGCTCATGTTCTGCCAGTCGGTGAAGTCGACAACGTCGAAGAGGCGTTCGCCAACACGTGCGGGATAGCCGAGGGGAGAGCCCCAGTCACCGGCCCAGTAGGTGAACATATGGGTGTTCTCGGGCCATGCGTTATCGTCGATGAGAGTTTCGGCATCGCCCATCTTGAGGTAGGTCTTGGTGAGCGAGAGTTCGTCTTCCACAAAGGGAGCGCAGTGCCAGCAGTGCCCGTCGAGCCCGAGGCCTGTCTTGCCGTCACGCTCAAAGTCGAAAAGCATGCCGCGGGTGTCGGCGTAGTGGAAGGGAGTCTTTGTCTCGCCGTAGATGGTCTTCACCACGATGGCACCTTCGGTAGCGCCTTCGGGCACCTTGAAGTTGATCTGGTCCTGGGTGTAGCTTACGATGTCGGCCTTGATGCCGCCCTCGAAGGTCACCGACAGAGGCACTGATTCGTCATCGGCGAAGTAGGCACCGGTAATCGAGGCGGTCGAACCGATGGGAGCATATTCGCAGCTCATCTTTTCGATTCGTGGAGCGGGCACTGTCACCTTGAAGGGATATTCGAGGGTCTGGCCTCCGGAGGTGATTAATTTTGCGATGTTGGTCACCTTGCCTGGAATCACGTTGGGGATGTCGACTATTATTGCGTGGCTTGTCACCATGGTGGGGTTGAGAAGAGCCTTCTGGTCGTTGAACCACACCTGCTGAACGTCGCCGAGGTTGTCGCCCACAAAGACGAGCTTGCTGCCCAGGCTTGCCGCAACGATGAGGGAGTCGGCCTTTTCGGGGTCGCAGTCGCGGACATATTTCACCACGGGGGTGCTGCCCTTGTCCTTCTCGGCATCGGTTTCTTCAGTGCACGAAGCCAGCGCTGCCATTGCGGCGAGGGGGAGGGCTATATATTTGATATATTTATTCATGTCTGTTGTTTAGATCTTAGGTTGAATTATTCAGCATAGAAATCGACGGGTTCTCCGGCAAGCGCGGGCGAGCTTGTGCTCACGGCAGCGGGGATGGGAACCACAAAGGCCGATGTAGACAGGATGATGGGGTCGTACATGCAGTATTCCGCCTTGTTCTGGACAATCTTGTAGCTGTTGGGGTCATTTTCCTGGCTCTGGTCCATGCCGTCGACGGCGATGAACTGTGCGCAGCGGTTGTAGCTTTCGGCAGGGTTATCGGTATAACCTGCGTTGACATAGTCGATTGTAGCCTGCTGGCCATCGCGGTAGCTCATGCGGAGGACATCGAACCAGCTAACGGACTCGAAGGCGAACTCGCGGCGACGTTCTGCCATTATGGTTTTGAAATCGAGCGAGGTCACTTCGCTCACACCTGCACGCTTGCGGATGCCGTTGAATTTCTCGAGGGCGCGGCTGTCGGTAGTTGTGTTGGCAGTTCCGAGTATGGCTTCGGCGTAGGTCAGATACATGTCGGCCAGACGGATGAGATAGATGTTGTTGGCGGCATCCTGGTTGATGCCCACGTTGCCGTCGCAGTCGGCGCTCTTGCCGATGATGTACTTCTTGATGTGGGCGTTCATTTCGTTGCGGTCCTCGGTGACGGTACCGTCGTCGGCGCGGTTCACAAATTTATAAGTATAGCCGCCCTGAGCTTTGGCGAGGTTGGGATAGTAGTCGCCGTTGGTCATGTATGTCCACTTGCGGCGGCGGTCGGTCTGGTCGAATGATTTCTGCAGCGAGACTGTGGGGCCTTTGCCTGCACCCCAGGTCTGATCGGCGATGACGGAGCTGCGGCTCCATGCGCAGTTCTTGGCGTTGCCAAAGGAGTAGCCCTGCACGGCGCACTGTATGGCGAGGAGCGACTCCGGTCCGTTGTTGCTTTCCACATCGAAGAGGGTGGCGAAATCGATGTTCTCAATCCAGGGCAGCGAAGACATCACTGCTTCGGCATCGGCGGCGGCGCGGGCATAGAGGTCGGCGCGGTCGTAGCCATAGTCGGAGTGCGCAGCCATGGTCACCAGCAGTTTGGCACGGATGGCGCGGGCGGTATTCTTGTTGGCGCGGAAGGCATCGCTGTCAACTTCGGGGAGATTCTCTACAGCAAAGTCGCAGTCCTCGAGGGCGAAGCGATAGATGCTCTTCTGGGTGTTGCGGGGAACGTCGAGCTTGCCTGTGGAAATGTTCTCGGTGTTGTTGAAGATGATGGGGGCATCATGCCAGAGTTCGGCAATCTGATAGTAGCAGAATGCGCGTATGGCGCGAGCTTCGGCAACGGCGGCGTTGATGTCGGCCTCGGGAATACCTATGCATTTGCCGGGCATGTCGTTGATCACCGAGTTGGCGAAGGCAATTACATTATAGAGCCCCTTCCAGCCCTCGTTGATGTACTGGTTTACCGGGGTGTAGGTACCGAAGAACCACTGACCCTCGGCATCGTAGGTGTAGTACATGTCGCCGGCAAGCATATCGGTCTTCCACTGGAAGTTCATGGTGAAGTTGCTCCAGGTCTTGGCGGCATAGAGTGTCATGGTGTTCATGCGCACCCTTTCGACGCTATTGAAGAAGGTGTCCTGAACGAGCTTGTCGGACGGGTCGATGGTGAGGAAGTTGTCGCACGAAGCAAGGCTTGTAGCCACCACAGCCGCGAGGGCTGCCTTTTTTATGATATTTTTCATGAAATGTGTCGCTATGTTGGGTTAGAAGGAGAGATTGAGGCCCACAGTGTAGGTGCGGGGAGTGGGATAACGGCCACGGTCGATGTTCTGGAGCAGCGAGCTCTGGTTGTAGGCACCGATTTCGGGGTCGAAGCCGCTGTACTTGGTGAAGGTGTAGACGTTCTGCACGTTCACATAGATCTTGGCGCTCTGGAGGAAGGCTTTCTTGGCCCATGCCGAAGGCAGGTTGTAGCTCAGGGCGATGTTCTGGATGCGGAGGTAGCTTGCGTCTTCAATCCAGCGGTCGCTCATACGGTTGTTGCCGTTGCCGTCGAGGCTGGAGAAACGTGGGATGCCGTTTTTGCCGCCGCCGATGACCTTGAGGTTGCTGATGTCGTCGCCGCCATTGGGGTCGATTTTGCCGACAACCACTCGATTGAGCACGCTGGCGGCCTGGTTGTCCCAGATGGACGAGAGGCCTTCGGTCTTGTAGCGCGCCCAGTTGATGATGTCGCCGCCAATCTGGCCTGTGAGGCCTACAGTGAGTTCGAAGTTCTTATAGGTGAAGTTGTTTGTGAAACCGAAAGTCACGTCGGGGTTGGGGTCGCCGATAATCTTCTGGTCGGCATCGTTGATCACGCCGTCACCGTTCTGGTCCTTGAACTTGATGTCGCCCACCCAAGCGCCTGAGGTCTTGTCGATTTTGTTGGCATAAGGTTTGTCGCCGCCGGTCTGGGTTGCGTGGCCCACAATGTCGGCTTCGTTCTGGAAGAAACCCATAGTCTCATAGCCGTAGAACACGCCCATGGGCTGGCCCACCTTGAACATTGAGACAGTCTGGAAGGGAGCGTACCAGTCGATGTTGCCGTATAGTACCTGCGAGTCGTCGTTGAGGGCCACAACTTTGTTCTTGTTGTGCGATAGTGTGAGCGAAGCGTTCCAGGTGAAGTCGCGTGTCACGACGGGACGGGCGTTGAGCTGGAAGTCGATGCCGACGTTCTGTGTCTTGCCGATGTTGGAGTAAGGAGTCTGGATTGTGCCCCATTCGTTTGTGGCGATGTGGCCGGGAGTGAACACCTGCAAGAGGAGGTCTTTGGTCTGCTTCTTGTAGATGTCGACGGTGAAGTCGATGCGGTTGTTGAAGGCAGCGAAGTCGAGACCTACGTTGTACTGCTCGGAAGATTCCCACTTGAGGTTGGGGTTGGGGAGGTTGGCGGGATAGTAGCCGGTGCCGCCCGGGGTGAGCATTGTGTTCATGGCAGCGCCGTAGCGGTAGGTGTCGATGTTGGAGTTACCAACACGGCCATATCCCAGACGGAGCTTGAGGTTGTTTAGCCAAGATGCGTTCTGGAGGAATTTTTCCTGGTTGATACGCCATGCGAGAGCGGCCGAGGGGAAGGAGCCCCACTTGTTGTTCTGTCCGAACTTGGAGGAACCGTCGCGACGGATTGTTGCGGTGACGAGGTAGCGGTTGTCAAAGGAGTAGTTGGCACGAGCAAAGACAGATGCGTTGGAGGTTGCATCCTGCCAGCCGGAGTTGCTGACGAATTCGCCGTCCTCACCCATGACGAAGATGTCGTCGCTGGTGAAGTTCTTCTTGATGAGGGAGGTGCCGTTCCAGTTTGACTTGGAGGCTTCGAAACCGGCCATCACTTTGACATCGTGTTTCTGGTTGAAGTTCTGGTGGTAGGTGACGTAGTCTTTCTGCATCCAGAAGAAACCGTGGTCCTCGCGATGCATCATCTGATTGACGTCGTTGGTGACCATGCCGAATTTGTAGCGGGGAACGTAGGCTTTGTTCTGGTTCTGCGATGCGTCGAAGGCATATTCAGCTCGTAAAGTGAAGTGCTTGAGGAAGTCAACGCTGAGGTAGAAGTTACCGTTGATGCGCTGACGCAGAAGGGTGTTGTTCTTCTCGAGGGCAAGGGCGACGGGGTTCCATGTAGAGGAGCCGTTGACAGTGTTAGGTCCTGCCCAGTTTCCGTCGAAGTCGCGGACGGGAACGGAGGGCTGCATGGTCATGGCCTGCATGATGACGCCGTCGGAACCGTCGTTGAGGGTAATCTTTTCGTCGGTGCGAGTGTAGGCCAGGGAGCCGCCGATCTTTAGCCAGTCGGTAATGTTGCTGTCAATGTTGAAGCGGGTGTTGAAACGTGTGAAGTCGGAACCGATGATGATACCTTCCTGCTTCATCCATCCGCCCGAGATTGCATAGACAGCCTTGTCGTTACCGCCGTTTACGCCCACCTGGTGGTTCTGCATGAAGGCGGTGCGGAAGATTTCGTCCTGCCAGTCTGTTCCTTTGCCAAGGAGGGAGGTGTCGAGGAAGGAGCCGTCCATGTTGTTCTTGTTGATGACGCCTTCGGCGAGGAGCTGCTGCTGATAGGTGGCGTACTCGCGGAGGTCCATCATGTCGAGACGCTTGGCGGTCTGCTGCCATGCCACGTAGCCATCGTAGGTCACGTTGGTACGGCCGGCGCTACCGCGGCGGGTGGTTACGAGAATTACACCGTTGGCACCTGCAGCACCATAGATGGCGCAGGCCGAAGCGTCCTTGAGAACGTCGATGCTGACGATGTCGGAGGGAGCGATGGCGGCGAGGGGGTTGACGGTGGTCTGACCGTTGGAACCGCCGGCCCAGTCGAAGCCGCCGATCTTGTTGTTGGAGTTATCCATGGGAACTCCGTCAATCACATAGAGGGGTTCGTTGGACGAATTGAGCGAGCTTGCTCCTCGGATACGGATGGAGGTCGCACCGCCGGGAGCTCCGGAGTTGGTTGTAACCTGCACGCCGGCCACTTTGCCCTGGAGCATCTGGTCGGCATTTGTTACGATGCTCTGTTTCATCTGGTCCTCGCTGAGACGGGCCACAGAGCCGGTGATGTCGCTTTTGCGCTGTGTGCCATAGCCCACGACAACTACTTCTTCAAGGGCTTCGTTCGACTCTTTGAGAACGACATCGAGTTTGGTTCGGCCCTTGAGGGCGATTTCCTGGCTCACAGTTCCGATATAGGAGAATGTGAGGGTTGAGTTGGCATCGGCCACGCGGATGGAATAATTACCGTCGTAGTCTGTTACAACGCCGCCGGTTTTTCCTTTTTCGACAACCGATGCCCCGATAATGGGCTCGCCGGTACTGTCGGTAACCGTACCGTTGACGGTTGTCTGTGCCGACACGCTTATGCCCAATAGTGCTAACAGCACGGCAAAGAGCAGTCGCAGATGCTTTCGATTACTTGTTTCCATGCAATGGATTTTAAGGATTTTTGAATTATAAATTGATTGATTGTTTGTTTGCTGATTATGCGGCTCATGTCAGACCCAAGGTTTGACTGTGCAAATTTCACAATTAATATTCATCTGTCACAGCATTATTTTATCTGAATGCAATACTATCTTTTCTTTAACGAACAAACACTCAATCTATTGTAATTCAGATGTTTACAAACAACACTATTTAAACAAAATACGACACTATTTGGTTAATTGTGATGTAAAACTATGTATTATGTTAATGGTGGACGAATCGCAGATAAAGACCGAATTGAGGCCCTGGGCTTCCTGTGCCGGATCGCCGGTATAGGCATCCCACGGCTGCCATGTGTCGTGGGCCGGAACGGCTGTGCCTCCCCAAGCCCAGATATTGCAGCCGTCAATCATGCCGCTATCGCGGATGAGCGAGAATACATAGGTATAGAAAGCATCACGGCCTTCGGTGGGCGTGCCAGGAGCATAGGCCATCCCATCGCGAGGAAAGCCAAACTCTTCGAGAACAAGAGGCTTGCCGACAGCTGCCATCTTCTCGGCATGGGCCGATATATATTCGGCGGCGCGAACGCATGCGGTGTCGACATCGGCCACGAGTGTTTCAGGTTTCACCCAGCCCCAGTTGTATGGCCACAGGTGAATTATGCCATAGTCAATATTGGGGTCGCGGTGAATCCTCGTCCACAGTTCGAGGTCGCCCTCGCAACCATGCCGTCCTTCGCTGCCTGTGCTCACAAGGTGGTTTGGATCAAGGCTTTTGATCAAGGCAGCTTGCGAGGCCATCCACTCGGCAAAGGCTTGCTTTGTCAGCGAATCGGAGGCAAAGGCCCGGGGTTCATTGGCAATCTGCCAGCTCATCAGGGCCGGAGATTCGCTGTAGGGCTTACCCGTATAGCGGTTGGTGCGCCCAACGATGTTGCGCACGTGGTTTGCGGCCAGGGCTTTTGCCGAATCGTTAAGCACAAAACGGGCCACATGGTTCATATATGCCTCATAGCCGTTTGTGGCCGGATTGGGTGTAGGACCTTCGCCGGCCCACTGCAGATATTCGCCGTAACCGCCGCTCCATTCCCAGGCATTGTTGAGATAGAGCACGGCCTTCATTCCCCGTTTTTCGAGTTCAGCCATCATATAGTCCAGACCGTCGAGTATGGTGTCGTTATATACACCCGGGGCAGTCTGGAGAACAGGCATTATGTGCGAAGATACGTTTTCGTCTCCATCTCCGCCAACGAGCACACGGAGATTGTCAATGCCCAGGCTGTCGAGAATGTCAAGTTCACGTGCAAGACGGGCACGGTCGCCGCCACGGCCTTCGCTGCCAAGAATGGCTCCATACCAGAAGTTGGCTCCGACATATTTATATATCGAATCGCCAATGTAGAAATTACCGTCGTGAACGGTGACATATTCATTTGCTGTTTCGGCTGTTTTATGGTTGCCGCAACACTGCAGCGAGGCTCCGAGCAACACGGACATGGCTATGAGGGTTAATTTTCTCATTTGTAGTTATAGTGTCAGATTTAGGTTTTTTATCCGATGCAAAATTACACAAAAGTATCGTTCTTCGACAAGTAAATATTAGCATAGCACGACACTATTTTAGCAATCTACACTATCTTTTTTAATAGCGGGCAATAGTAGATATTGCCGAGTTTATCCATTTCCTTCACGACAGCAGCACCCTCAAGCAGTCAGCAAAGTAGCAACTTTCCGCCCGGCGGCATAAAGAATTTTCAAGGCTGTCGAGTAGAGGATGCCGCAACGGAAATTCCATAATTGGCAACATCGGCATCGACGCGAGGCATAGCCCGAATTGGAATGATATTATTTTATCACCATCGTCATTTGTCAAAATAATATCTACATCTGAAGCGACGGGGGAATATCGATAGTCGATGCCTATAGAGCAAAAGCCGCTCCGACGAAATAAATCGCCAGAGCGGTCAACATTACTTTAGAGCCGGTTCGACAATATCTGTTAATCACCAGGTCGCATGGCTTGGAGT
>CAJUAR010000004.1 GCA_910584495.1 uncultured Muribaculaceae bacterium | reverse complement strand
GTTTGTCAAGGACTTGCATTTATAACAAGTAATTAAGCTGCGAATTTAAGGTTTTCTTGATATTTTCCCCGACTTTATCGAGAAATTCAACGCTCTCCTTGCTCCCGGCCATCAATTGCAGCCTAAGGAAAACGAACTCCTTTCTCCCGAACTCAGAATATATGCTCTTGTTCGGCTGGGTATTAATGACAGCACCAAAATTGCAAGCTTCCTCCATTATTCTCCTCAGACTGTCTACAACTATCGTTTCAAAGTCCGCAGCCATGCTGTTGTGCCAAAGGATGAGTTTGTGGGCATGGTTCAGACGCTTTGATTGGATAATGTCATTTTATTCCGGCTCTGTCCGGAAAATGTCATAATTTTTCTGTTACTATTTGGTTAACCAACGCAAAAGTTATATTGCTGAATATCAGTAATATAACTTTTTAGTACATCTACTTTGCACATTACACATGTTTTATAACATATTTTTGCCATCCTATTTTTGCAGCAGATTCTTAAATCTAAAAACTGTAAAAATACATGAATCAATCAAAATCATTTTGGCCGGCAACACTCCTCTTTAGTGTTTTCATGTTGATAGCATGGCCGGTCTCGGCTTCCGTCAAGGTGACGGGTAAAATTATTGACAGCACCGACGAACCTCTTATTGGGGCATCGGTTGTGGTGAAAGGCGAGCCAAGAGGCGTGGTAACCAACATCGACGGCGATTTTACAATCCAGGTTCCCGACAACAATTCGTCCATCGTAATTTCATACGTCGGTTATCTTCCTAAAGAGGTGCTTGCAAACACGGTGTCTCCGGACAAAGCCATTGTGCTCGACAAAGACAATGCCGAACTGGAAGAAGTCGTTGTCATTGGCTATGGAAGCGTGAAGAAAAACGATGCTACCGGATCGGTGATTGCCATCAAGCCCGACGAACTCAACAAGGGCAACCGCACTTCTCTTCAGGAGGCGATGGTAGGTAAGATTCCGGGTGTCAACGTTGTCTCCGGTTCGGGTGCGCCCGGCTCGGGCTCTACCGTCCGAATCCGTAGCGGTGCCTCTCTGTCGGCAAGCAACGACCCTCTGTTTGTTATTGACGGTGTCCCTGTCGACAACTCTACTATCGAAGGTGCCAGCAACCTCATCGGTGCCATAAACCCCGACGATATTGAGACTTTCACAGTGTTGAAAGATGCTTCGGCAACCGCTATATACGGTAGCCGTGCCTCGAACGGCGTTGTTGTGATTACTACAAAAAAAGGTGCCGACGCTCTCCGGGTCAGCTATTCTGGCAATGTGGCTGTATCTACACGTGCAAAGAGCCTCGACATCCTCTCGGCCGAACAATTCCGCGATTTTGTGCCTACAATCACCGGTGTACCCGCCGACGCTACTTTTGGTAAGGCAAACACCAACTGGCAGGACGAAATCTACCGCACGGCCTTCGGCACCGACCACAACCTGTCAGTCGCCGGAAAAATAGCCCCGATCAGCACTCCTTACCGAGTGTCTTTCGGCTACACTAATCAGGAAGGCATTATCAAGAACAACGACTACGAACGATTCACGGGAAATGTTTCTCTTACTCCTTCGCTTCTCGACAATCACCTAAACATAAACGCAAATGTCAAGCTCTCCTACGAACGCGACCATCAGATTGACAAATCTGTCGTTGGAAACGCTTTGCGCTACGACCCTACGCGGCCTGTGATGACAGGCAGTGCAACGGCTTCAACCGATCCCGGCCTCGGATATTTTATCTGGAAAAACGGCGACTCGCCTATGGCTATTCAGACCGACAACCCTGTAGCAACTCTCGAACTCGACCGACGGCTTAACAAGGTTCTGCGTTCGATCGGCAACATGCAGCTTGACTACAAGATTCACTCTTTGGAGGATCTGAGCCTCAATCTAAACCTTGGCTACGATGTGCTCCAAAGCAAATATAACCGTGATGTGCCCGAACTTGCCGGGATGATGTACACCGGAAACCAGAAAGATGGCACCGGGCTTGCCTACAGCTCGAAACACGACAAACGAAACTACCTCCTCGATTTCTACGCAAACTATCAGCATACCTGGAACAAAAAACATAATTTCAGTGCCATGGCCGGATATGGTTGGCAGCATTTCTGGAAAAAGTATGACGACAGCAATCTCGACCTCAAGGGAAACGAACTCAGCTCCAGCAAGCACAACGAAACCGAGTACTATCTCCTTTCGTTCTATGGGCGCGCAAACTATTCGTTCGACAACCGATTCCTTCTCACTGCTACCCTTCGCGCCGATGCTTCTTCGCGTTTTGCAAAAGACAACCGTTGGGGCTACTTCCCTTCTGTCGCTCTTGGATGGCGTATGATTGAGGAAGAATGGTTTAAAGATCAGAGAGTGCTCAGCAATCTAAAGCTGCGCCTAAGCTATGGTGTGACAGGTCAGCAGGACATCCTCAACGATTATCCCTGGATGACTACTTTCAGCATCAGCTATCCCGAGTCTTCATATCTCTTTGGCGACAAATGGTATAACACATATCGTCCAAACGGCTATGACAACGACATTAAGTGGGAGACAACTACAACTTGGAACGTCGGCATCGACTATGGTTTTATAAACAACCGCATCTTCGGCTCGGTTGACTACTACAAACGCTTCACTAAAGATCTCCTCAACACCATCAACGTGCCGGCGGGTGTGAACTATTCCCCGATTCTGACCACAAACATCGGTTCTATGGAGAATCAGGGTGTTGAAATCGCAATTAATGCCATTCCTGTTTCGACTAAGGACTGGGAGTGGACCATCGGTTTAAACTACACCTGGCAGCAGAGCAAGATTACAAAGCTCAATGTAATCGATTCCGACAACAATTTTGTTAACACCGGAGCGATTTCCGGCACGGGCAAGACGGTGCAGGTTTTCATGGTCGACCGCACTCCCTACACATTCTATCTTGCCAAGCAGGCTTACGACAACGACGGTAAGCCCCTCGAAGGTCAGTATATCCAGCCCGACGGCTCTGTTAGTGCCACCGAAACAAAATATGCCAACGACAAAAGTGCTCTTCCATCATCCTTAATCGGTTTCAACACACATCTTTCCTATAAGAACTGGGACCTTGGCATCAGCGGCCACGGCACTCTGGGCAACTACGTCTACAACTATGTAAAAGCCGACCAATATCTCCAGTCGGCCTACAGCGACCAGGGCAGCTTCTCAAACCTGTTGGTTTCGACAATGGAGACCGGTTTCGACAATCAGCAGCTCTACTCCGATATATGGCTTGAAGACGGCTCGTTCTTCCGAATCGACAACATAACCCTGGGCTATACTTTCCGCAAGCTGTGGAACAAGAAGAGCTCGCTCCGTATGAGCTTCGGTGTGCAGAATGTTTATACATTCACTTCCTACAGCGGCATCGACCCCGAACTATATAACGGTATCGACCGTGAAATGTATCCGAGGCCTCGAACATACACGCTCAGCCTTAATCTCAATTTCTAAATTCTATAAAATCGAAATTCTATCATGAAAAAGATATTTCACCTCGTAATTTCATTCATCTTATGCTCGATGGCTCTGTCGTCGTGCATGGATGACCTCGACACGATGCCTAAGGACGACAACATGTTAGTGTCCGAACAGGTATATTCCTCGGCCGAAGGATATTTGGGCGTGCTGGCAAAGTGCTACGGTTCGCTTATCCTCACCGGACAGAACGGCGGCGACGGCGGCAACGGCGACCTCGAAGGAGCTAACGAAGGATATTCCGGATATATGCGCCTGTTGTTCTATCTCCAGGAACTTTCCACCGACAATTTCCTGATGCCTTCATCGTCTAATGGTCTGCGCCGCTGCCTCAACCTAACATGGGATGCTTCGAACGCTTCTGTGGTCACCTGGACATATCAGCGTCTCTACATGTCTATTGCTTACTGCAACGAATTCCTCCGCGAATGCACCGCTTCTAAACTGCAGTCGCGCGGTTTGTGGAACCAGTTCCAAAACGACTATCTGAGCTACCGCGCCGAAGCACGGCTGATTCGTGCTTATTGCTACAGCATGCTCTGCGACCTTTTTGGTGCCGTACCTCTCATCGACGAAACTGTCGGTGCCAAGGACATGCCCGTGCAGGTGTCACGCCGGGAAATTTTTGAATATGCTGAAAATGAGTTGCTTGCAGTCGCCGGCGAAAAGTCCTCGGACGATGTGCTCAAAGATGCCGGAGCCGCACTCTATGGCCATGTCGACAAGATTGCCGCATTCCAGCTCCTCGCCAGAATGTACCTCAACGCGAAAACCTGGATCGACACCGACCGCTACAATGATGCATATACCTATGCTTGCAAGGTGATTGATTCCAACGCATATCCTCTTGCTTCCGACTACCGCCACATTTTCCTGGCCGATAACAATACATGCAGCGAGATAATATGGCCTCTCGCTCAGGACGGTCTGCGTGCCCAGAGCTCGGCAGGTACAAACTTTTATGTCAAGGCTTTTGTCAACGGTCCCATGGACGAACTCTATCAGACCGGTGTAGGCTCCAAAGGTTGGGGCAACGTCAGGGCAAAAACCACGCTTGTGGCCGCTTTCGATCCGTCGGATGTAGTTTTCGATGCCTCCGATACCTGGGGCAACAATAAAGCCGACAAACGTGCCCAGTTTATGACCGCGCTCCCGAATCAGGTGATGGAGACCTGGGACGAGAACCTCGCCATGACAAGCACCTTTACTCGCGGCTTTGGGTATATCAAATGGCGCAATGTCACTAAGGACGATCAAATATGTCCTTCGGGCTTTACCTACGTTTCCATTGATTTTCCTCTGCTCAGAACCGCCGAGGCATATCTCATCGCTGCCGAGGCTGTTCTCCGTGGTGCTTCGGCTCCCCGCAGCAAAGCCCTGGAGTATGTCAACGAAATCCGACAGAGAGCCTATATGTGCGGAAAATATGCCCGCGACGGTGTGAACTCTTCTGTCGACGGTAAAATTGCCGACGGCGACCTTACTCTCGATTTCATCCTTGCCGAGCGTCAGCGCGAATTTGCTTCTGAATGCATGCGCCGCACCGACCTCATCCGTTTCGATAAGTTCACAAAGGGATATAACTGGGATTGGAAAGGTGGCGAACGGACAGGCACCGATGTCGCTGACTATCTCAAAGTTTTTGCTATTCCCGAGGCCGAGCTGATGAACAATCCTACTCTTGTGCAAGCCGAGGGTTATCCACGAACAACTGTAAAATAACAATTTGTAATGGTAAAAAAAGGTTTTAGAAAGATCGCAACATCTTTGTTTGTTTGTGCCGCATTCGTTTGTGCGGCACAAACAAACCTTGAAGAAATCAAAGAGAATCCCGACAGAGCCGGTGGCATTTATTATGCCTACCCTGTGACCGAGAGTCTCAACACTCCCGCTCCCGAAGGTTACGATGCCTTTTACATCAGCCACTACGCACGGCACGGTTCGCGTTACCTGATCAGCGACAACGACTATCGCACCGTTATCAATCTCTTCGAAAAGGCCGATTCGGCTAATGCCCTGACCCTTTTGGGAAAAGACGTGCTCAAACGGCTCGGTAAGGTGTGGCTTGAAGCACGTGGACGTGGTGGTGAGCTAACCCCCCTTGGGCATCGTCAGCACCGTTCCATTGCACGACGCATGTATAAGGCTTTTCCCGGTGCGTTTGCCGGAAACCCCGTGCTTTCGGCGCGGTCTACTGTGGTGATGCGTTGTGCACACAGCATGAATTCATTCTGCGAAGGACTTAAGGAAATGGATCCATCGCTCCAAATTCCCCGTGAGTCTTCTCAAAGAAATATGTACTACCTCAACTATCACAGTCCGCAATCGAACTATTTCACCAGGCACCGTGGTCCATGGTACGAGGAAAACCGTAAGTTCGAAGAGGCTATGACCAATCCCGGTCGTATCGTTGCTTCCCTCTTCAGCGACGATACTTTTGTGCTACGCAATGTCAATCCACATGAATTGATGTGGGGCATGTACTGGGTTGCGGTGGACATGCAGAATATGGAATGCGGCGAAACGTTTACCGATATATTCACCCCCGAGGAACTCTTCGATTTATGGCGTTCGTTCAACTATGGTTTCTACGTGCGCAATTCCAACCATCCGGCATCGTGCGGTATGTTGCTCGACAATGCCAAACCCTTGTTGCGCGACATTTTGTCGTGTGCCGAAGCTGTGATTCAGAGTCATGGCACAGGGGGGGATTTCCGTTTCGGGCACGACGGCAACCTGATTCCTCTGGCCGGATTGCTTCACATTGAGAATTGCTATGCGGCCTGCGACGATCCTTATCGTCTCCACGAAATGTACAGCGACTTCAAAATTTCTCCGATGGCCGGAAATATCCAGATTGTCTTTTTCCGAAACAAGGACAATGACATACTGGTGAAATTCATGCTCAACGAAAGGGAAGTAAAGATTCCTCTCTCTACCGACTGCGCTCCTTTCTATCATTGGAATGATGTGAAGAACTATTATACATCCATACTCGAAACACCCGATTACAAAGGGTGACAGCTCATAATCAAAATTTTTTATGCCGGCAGGGACATGGCAAGGGTGTCCTACCGGCATTTTTCTCACCGCTCAAGAGCTATGGTGAAGGTGGAGCCGGAGGGGGTGGTGGCGGCGGTGATTTCGCCGCCGTGGAGGCGGACGATTTGACGGCTTAGGCAAAGACCTATTCCGTTGCCGCCGGGCTTGGTGGTAAAGAATGGTTGGAAGAGGTTGTCGAGAACTGCCGTTGGCATGCCCGGACCATTGTCCGTGATTGTGATATAGGGTTTGCCTTGCGGCATGGTGGCTGTCAGTTCGACAGTCGCGTTCGGACGACCGGCTGTGGCTTCGCCGGCGTTTTTCAGCAGATTGATAATGGCCCGTTTCATCAAGTCGGCATCGATGTCGAGGGTCATACCTTCGGCAATGATATAACGCACGCTCACGCCCTCGATGCCTTCTTCTTTGATAATCAGCTTGATATTGCGATTTATTTGCTCAAAGAACGATTTAGCTTCGACAGAAACAATGTGTGGTTTGGGCAGATGGGTCAATTCATAGTAAGAATCGAGGAAATGCTTGATGCTTGTGCTCTCGTCGCTGACGAGCGAGGCCGCCTCGGTCAGATTCTCTCCTTGGTAGCGTTCCGGGTGTTGGCGCATGTCGTCGGCAAGAGAAATAATGGGAGTGATGGCGTTGCGGAGCTCGTGGGTCATGATGCGCAGAATACGGTCGTAGTATAACTTTCGGGTTTCGAGGGCGTTGCTCCCGTCGCGCTGGAGGGCCACGATATTATTCATCGAACTGTGAAGCCGGTCGACCATTATGTCGCTGCTTTTGGGGAAGCGAATGGTGTAGTCCTTCATTTCCAACGCTTTGGCAAAGGATGAAGCACTGTAGAGCACACCCATGGCAAGATGCCATATAGCCCACAACGAGGCGATAATGCCTAAGCAGAGCAGAACTATAAGGCCTACAGGCCATGCGCAAACAAGGGCTGAGCCCAACAAGACACTCAGCACCACACACGCGGTCAGGGAAAGTACAAGGTTAAGTCGCAATGCTCGTTTCATCGTCCCTTCTTCAGTTGGTTGTAGAGTGTCTGGCGGTTTATTCCCAGGATGTCGGCGGCTTGCGAGAGATTGCCGCCGCATTCGTCGACAATGCGGCGGATGTGCGAAAGCTTGATGTCGTCGAGCGAGATGTGGCTCTCGGCTTCGTTGCGACGGCATATTTCGTCGGCCTCGGCAAGAGCCACCTGTTGTTGACGTTGGCTGCGGTTCTTATCGATGGCTCGATGGAGCACTTCGATAAGTTTCTGATTATCCCAAGGTTTGGTGACAAAATCCTCAGCACCGGCCTTCATGGCCTCGACCGCGAGGGAAAGCTCGCCAAAGGCCGTGATCATTACCACCGCCGGTGCCGTTGCCGATTCCTTGATGCGTCCGAGCCAGAACAGGCCGTCGCGGCCATCGAGGTGAGATGTGTCGAAATTCATATCCAGGAGCACGGCATCGACATCGCACGCTGCGAGGAGTGCGGGGAGCAGTTGTGGGTTCGACACCGCCACTATGGTGCCGAATTCCGGTGTCAGCACCAGTTTGAGAGTGCGGAGCACCGATTGGTTGTCGTCGACTACTAAAATCTTCATGGCTCAAAGTTACGACAATTTTATGAGGCGCAGTGTCTAAAAATTAGACAAAATAAGCCCCGAAAAACGCTTTATGCCCGGATAGGGGAAATAGGGGCATTTTTTCGACCTACCTTTGCTGCGAAAAATAAATGATATGGGAAAGAAACTGTTCATATTCTTCATCGCTCTGGCAACGAGTGTTGCTGCAGCGGCTCAAATGACACTCCGCGACTGCCTGCTCTATGCTCGCGAGCATGCCCATGCCGCCCGTATTGCCCGCATCGAAGCCAACAAGGCACGGGCCGACCACGGCATAGCCCTTGCTGCCGCACTCCCCTATGCCTCTTTTAATGTGGGAGGCAATATGAGTTTCGGCCGAAATATCGACCCCGAAACCAATACATACGGCAACCAGAAAACCGTTGCCTCGAACTTCGGCCTGGGTATTTCCATCCCTCTCTTCGACGGTTTGGTGAGCATCAACAACATCAAGAGCGCAAGCATGGCAACAAGCCGACTGAAAGAGACGGCGCAAGCGCAAGCCGACGAGATTTCGATGGCTGTTGTGCGCTCGTTCTATAATGTTAGCTACTGCCGAGCCATGGTGGCGCAGATGGAAGATGCGCTTGCCCGTGACCAAAAAACGCTGGAGGCAACTCGTCGAGGGGTAGACCTGGGAAACAAAAGCGAAGCCGATGTGGCCGATGTCGAAGCCCTGGTCGCATCTGATGTGTATGAGCTTACGAACCAGCAGAACCTTCTTGCCAAAGCTTATATGCAGCTGAAGGCTGACATGGGCATGGAGCCTGATGATGAGCCGCTTGACCTTGCTGAAGAGGTAAGCGACAATGATAAATTGCAGACTGACAGAGCCTTTGTCCATCCCGAAGTGAAAGCAGCTGAATATGCCTATCGCGAGAGCGTTTACAGCCTCCGAGCCGCACGTGGAGCCTTTTCACCGACAATCCAAATAAATGCCGGCATCTCAACCTCTTATTATAAGATGATAGGCAGCGGGATTGCCGCTCCCTCGTTTTCAAGGCAGTGGCACAACAATATGGGCCAATATGTTGGTGTGTCGTTCTCGTTGCCTATATTCACCGGACTGGCAAGCGTCAACCGTGTGAAGCGTGCGCGCCTCAACCTGGAGCAAAGTCGCGAAGCACTTGAGCAAAAGCGCTTTGAGATAGAACGCCGGACAGCCGAGGCCGCTCTCGACAGCAGCGCCGCAGCCGACGAACTGGAGGCTGCAAAAAAACGCCTCGATGCCGAAGAGAAAGCATATAAAGCCACAAGCCGCCGCTATGAACTCGGCAGTGCTTCGGCCATAGACCTCTACACATCTAGCGCAAAACTCTCCGTGGCGCGAGCAACTGCCGAAGGAAAGCGTATACAGCTGATTATCAATAATATTATTTTATCTTACTATAAAGGTGTACCTTTGATATAATTATGGATAGAGAAATTATACGGCCTTACAGGCGATTGAAAAAATATGCACTAATCGGTCTTGCTGCGGTTATTGTTATTGCCTTAGGTGTCTGGGCTTTTTTCAGAGCCGCGACTACCGTCTATCGCAGTGATGACAAAGGATTGATTATCAGTGAGGTAATCGAAGGCGATTTCAACGACTATATACGCCTCACCGGCAAGGTTGAGACTGCCACAAGTGTGCAGGTCTCGGCCTTGGAAACAGGAATTGTGGAGCGCATTTTGGTTGAGGAAGGCTCGTTTGTTCAGGCCGGTGATGTGATTCTCACCTTGTTCAACCCTAACCTGCAACAGCAGATTCTCGATTCGGAATCGCAGCTTGCCGAACGGCAGAACATGCTGCGCGACACCGAGATAGCCCTTGAAAAAGAGCGTCTGCAGCTGAAACAGGACATTCTTGCAGGGCGCATCGAGGCCAACCGCATGCGCCGCTTGTATAATCAGCAGAAAACCCTCTACGATGAGAAACTGACATCGCGCGAGGAATATCTCAAAGCACGCGAGGACTATGAGCTTGCCGAGGAAAAACTCAAACTGCTGAGCGAACGCATCTACCAGGATTCGCTCTACCGATCGGTGCAGGTGGGCATGATGCGTGAAAGTCTCGACAACATGCAGCGAAACTTTGCCCTTGTGCGCCAACGTGCCGACAATCTCAACGTCCGAGCTTCGCACAGCGGACAGCTCGGCAGTCTGAGAGCCGAACTTGGGCAGAACATCCCTTCAGGCCAGCAGGTGGGCCAAATCAATCTGGTGGGCGACTACAAGATGGCTGTAAACATCGACGAGTTCTATATCGACCGCGTTGAGAAAGGTCTTGAAGGTTCGTTGCAGCGCAACAATGTGCCATATGGCGTGACTGTGAACAAGGTATATCCCGAGGTGAGCGAAGGGCGTTTTCGCGCCGATTTGATTTTCAAGGGCGATGTGCCTGAGAATATCCGTGTGGGCCAGAGCTATGCCGTAAAATTGCAACTTGGCGACCCTGTGCATGCCGTCATGCTGCCGCGAGGCTCGTTCTTCCAAACCACCGGCGGTAAATGGATATTTGTTGTCGATCCCGACGGACGTTCGGCAACAAGACGAGAAATAAAAATAGGCCGACAGAATCCTGAATATTACGAGATTATCGATGGCCTTGCCCCCGGCGAACGAGTGATTAGCAGCGGTTATGCCACATTCGGTAATGCCGACAAAATAATGTTGAATGTAGATAAATAAATTGGTTATGAAGATTGAAATCAAAAACTTAGAAAAAGTATTCCGGGCCGAGACGGTTGAAACCGTGGCTCTCAACAAAGTGTCGCTGACTATCGACGAAGGCGAGTTTGTGGCCATTATGGGTCCGTCGGGCTGTGGAAAGTCGACCTTGCTCAACATTTTGGGACTGCTCGACAGCCCCACAGGCGGCAGTTATCTTTTCGACGGCAGCGAGGTGGGCAAGCTCCGCGAGAGCGAACGTGCCGACTACCGCAAGGGCAAGATAGGCTTCATCTTCCAGGCTTTCAACCTTATAGACATGCTCAATGTGAAGGACAACATTATGCTGCCGCTCAACAGCCGGAAATTGTCGAAAAAGGAAAAAGAGCAGCGTGTGGCCGAAATCATGGACCGTATGGGTATTGCACACCGCAGCCGTCATTACCCCTCGCAGCTGAGCGGCGGCCAGCAGCAGCGTGTGGCCATAGCACGTGCCGTGGTGTCGAATCCGAGCCTTATCCTCGCCGACGAACCGACGGGTAATCTCGATTCCAAGAACGGTGCCGAGGTGATGGCTCTGCTCGACGAACTGCATCGCGGCGGTGCCACTATTGTCATGGTCACGCACTCGCAAAAGGATGCCGCCCATGCCGACCGTATCATCAACCTTTTCGACGGTCAGATTGTGGACAGTCTCAACAATAAAATGTAAACGACCATGTTCAAGTTCTTTACATCCGATTTCCGACGGAACATCATCAAGGTGTTTTGTCTTGCCATGGGCATGGCCATAGGCATGCTTCTTGTGGCGAAGGTTTATTTCGAACAAACTATCGATGCCTTTATCGATGGCTCGGAGCGCATCTACATGCTCATGGAGAGTATCGAAATGAATGGTGAGTATATGGAATATGACCAGACGGCTGGAGCCATAGCCCCGGGCGTGAAACGTTATGCTCCGATGGTGGAGAGTGCCACTCGTCGGACCATGGTATTTGGCGAGATGACGGTGCTCACTCCCGATGGCCGCAGCTTTACGGTGCCCGACCTCGAGATGGCCGACAGCTCGTTTTTTACCGTCATTCCGCGACCCATTGTTGCCGGTAATGCCGCAGAGGCATTGGAGGTGGCGTGGTCGTGTATGATTCCACGCTCATTGGCCGAAAAAATCGGCGGAGATGTGGTGGGCATGCGTCTTGTGTCGCCCGATTTCGGAATGGACCGTTCGGTAGTCGTGGGCGGTGTCTACGAGGACTTCAATACCAATTCCACGTTTGAGAATGGCATCTATATGTCATTGAGCACTTTGCCATATATATCCTACGATGGCCGCGAAAATTGGATAGGCAACGACAGGTATCGCAGCTATGCGCGCCTGATGCCCGGTGCCAAGCCCGAAGAGGTCAAACCTTATATCCGGCGTATGTTGGAGGAAAATATTGACAAAGAGGATCTTGAACGCTCCAATTACGATATTCCCATCAAACCGCTGTTAGGCTATTACACCTCAATGCCCGGGGTGCAGACCATGAACTGGGTCATCGGCATTTTGGCCCTCATCATTCTTGCCAGTTCGGCTCTGAACTATCTGCTCATCGTCCTTGCACAGATGCAATGGCGGGCTAAGGAAATGGCTGTGCGCAAATGTTATGGTACTTCGCGCCGACACATCTTCGGCATGGTGGTGGGCGAAAGCCTTGTGTTCATGCTCATTTCGCTCGGCATGGCTGCGGTGATTGTTGCCTCCCTGGCGGCGGAATGTGAACAACTGCTTGGAGCCGCTGCCAGCGATATGCTTGCCAACAACAAGTTCTGGCTCATAGGCCTGGGCATCTGTCTGCTTCTGCTTTTCATAACGGGTGTTGTTCCGGCATGGATGTATTGCCACACACCTGTCACACAGGCTTTTCGTCGGCACACCGGTAGCCGCAGGACATGGAAGTTGGCCATGCTTGCTGTTCAGTTCTTTGCCTCGGCTTTCCTTTTCTGCCTCCTTGTGGTGGTAGGACGGCAGTACGCCCATCTGAATACGACCGACATAGGCTATGACTATAAGAACCTTGCTACAGCAAGCCTCCACCGCATCGACCCAAGCCAACGAGGCAAGCTTGTGGAAGAACTGCGGCATCTAAGCTGTGTGGCAGGGGTGTCGACGGCCTATCAGGATTACACAGGAAGAGCTTCGGGCAACAATGTCTGGACCGACGACTATGAGAAACAAGTGAATATTGCCGATTGTTACGAAGTTAATCCCGATATTTTCGAGGTCATGGGCATGGAGTTTGTGCAGGGCCGGCCTTTCGATGCTGTCACTGATACAGTGTCGCGCAAAATCGTTGTTGATGAGCGTTTTATCGAAACTTATCATAAAATTTCCGGAGAAGAAGACAACGATATTGTTGGGAAGACAGTGAAAATTACCGAACATAGCGATAACGGCACGGTAGAATTTGAAATTGTGGGTGTTGTGCGCGAGTTGAAACGCAACGGTTTCAACCTCGACTATGCCGACATGCGTGCGGCTGTCATATTCCCCTCGTCCCGAAACTTGGTGAATCTCTACGTCCGTTTCCACGATATGAACGAAGCCTCGCTTGCCGAAGTCCGGTCCGTGATTGATTCCATGTTCCCCGGCGGAGATGTGACCTTGGTAACGGTCAAATCGAAAATCGATGCAGCAAACCAGCCTATTCGCCGCTTTGGTTCGTCGGTGATGATTGCCGGCATAGTCATCATTCTCATCACCCTTATTGGTCTGGTCGGGTATGCCGCCGACGAGGTCAGGAGCCGTGCCAAGGAAATTGCCGTGCGCAAGGTTAACGGCATGAGTGTGGCTTCGATTCTGCGCATGTTCTGTGCCGATGTTGCCAAGGTGGCAGTCCCCTCGCTCTTGGTCGGAGGAGTCGGAGCCTATATCATTGGGAAAGAATGGGTTTCGCAGTTCACCGAACAAGCGGGCATGAACCCCGTCCCCTTGCTACTCACCCTTGCTGCCATCCTTGTGGTTCTCATGCTCGTAGTGATAGGTGCAAGCCTAAGCGTAGCACGTACCAATCCAATTGTCTATCTCAGGAACGAATAGCTAAGTTTAACAAGGTGGGTTAAAATTCATCACATTGGCCGGCGGGCGCTGATTTTTGAGCTCGTTGGCCATAAAGTCCATATAGGGGGCCACGTGTTCAAAGAACTGCCTGTAGCCTGCGCATAGGTAGTTGAGGCCCGGCTCGCCGTCGGCGGTGGTGGCAAAACGGTTTTTGGGACATTCGCCGTTGCAGGCAAAGAGATATTTGCAGCGCAGGCATTGATGGGGCAGTTTGGCATATTTGTCATTGCCGAACTGTTGCTGACGGTCGCTGAACATCATTTCCACAAGTGTGTGGGTGCGTATGTTGCCCAGCTTGTATTCAGGGAATACAAAGTGGTCGCACGAGTAGACATCGCCGTTGTATTCCATCACTCCGGCATGACCGCAGGTGCGTGCCATGCTGCACACGCCTGGTTGCTCGCCAACCCAGTTTGCCAGTGTGGCATCGAAAATCTGAATGAAATATTGCCCCACATCGTTTTTCACCCACTCGTCGAAAAGTGTGCACAGAAAGTTTCCCCACTGCTGCGGCGACACCGAGAAATCGGCAAGGGGCACGTTTTTGTCATCCATGGGCGATGCCAAGTAGCGTCCGTCCTTGCGCGGAATGATGCGCTCAACAATGGGGGAGAACTGGATGTAACGGCACTCTATTTCTTTGAAAAAGTGATAGAAGTCAAGCGGATAGTCGGCATTGAAATCGTTCACCACAGCCAGTGCGTTCCATTCCACGTTGTGTTTTTTGAGCAGGTTGATGCCCTGCATCACCTTGTGGAACGACGGGGCCCCGATTTTGTTCCTTCGATATTCGTCGTGGAACTCCTGCGGTCCGTCGACCGACACACCCACCAGCCAGTTGTTGTCTCTGAAAAAACGGCACCATTCGTCGTTTAGCAGCGTGCCGTTGGTCTGGATGGTGTTGTCGATAATGCGGCCTCCGGCATATTTGCGCTGCAGCTCCACCACTTTTTTATAGAACGACAAGGGCCGCATCAGCGATTCGCCGCCATGCCAGCAGAACAGCACCTGTGGCATGGACTGCGATTCGATATACATCTTGATGAACTTTTCGAGCAACTCGTCGGTGAGGATAAACCGTCGGTCGGGCTGTTTGTCCTTGTATAGATTGTTTTTCTCAAGGTAGTAGCAATATTTGCATGCCAGGTTGCACGACGAGCCTGCGGCCTTGGTCATGATATAAAGCGGATGGGCAAAGGGTGTGATGAAATTTTCCATAGTCTTTTTCGGAAGCACAAAAGTACGAAAAACCGCACAATGAAAACAAATTTTGCAGTGTGTATTATGTTACATTCATCCTGATTTGTTAAAAATTTGGACGTTTGAGAGAAAAAGTTGTATTTTTGTAAAATATTCGTCTACGAGCTTTTGCTTTCAAACACAGCGCGGATGGAACAGGAACTTAAATACGATGCCAACAAAGACGAGAAGATGATCAGCGATGCCTATGCACATTTGCTGGACACCTATCTGAGCAGCAACCACCGCAAAAAGGTGGAAATAATAGAGCGTGCCTTTCGGTTTGCGAAGGAGGCACACCATGGTGTCCGACGTCGTTCGGGCGAGCCATATATTATGCACCCCATAGCGGTTGCCCAGATTGTATGCCAGGAAATAGGTCTGGGCTCTACGTCGATATGCGCTGCCCTGCTGCACGATGTGGTGGAGGACACGGACTATACCGTGGAGGACATCCGTCAGCATTTCGGCGACAAGATAGCCCAGCTTGTCGAGGGTCTGACCAAGATTTCGGGCGGCATTTTCGGTGATAAGGCTTCGGCTCAGGCCGAGAACTTCCGAAAGTTGCTGCTCACCATGAGCGACGACATCCGCGTGGTGCTCATCAAAATGGCCGACCGCCTCCACAACATGCGCACACTCGGCTCCATGGCTCCGAACAAGCGCTATAAAATTGCCGGCGAGACGCTTTATGTCTATGCTCCTCTTGCACACCGTCTGGGGCTGTTCGAAATCAAGACAGAACTGGAGAATCTCAGTTTCAAGCACGAGCATCCCGATATTTACCACGAAATAGAGGATAAAATCAAGGCCACGCAGCTGCGTCGTGCCGAGGTTTATACCGACTTTTCTGCCCCCATCCTTGCCAAACTCGATGCCATGGGGCTGAAATACGAGGCAAAGGCTCGCCTCAAATCTATTTATTCCATCTATAAAAAGATGGAACGCAAGCATTTGCCCTTTGAGGAGGTCTACGACCTATATGCCATGCGCATTGTCTTTGAATGTGACGACCAAAGCAAAGAGAAGGGCATATGCTGGACGATATATTCTGCTATTACCGATATATACCAGCTTCATCCATCGCGCACACGCGACTGGATTGTAACGCCCAAGGCCAACGGATATCAGGCTCTTCACCTCACGGTGATGGGACCGGACGGAAACTGGGTGGAAGTGCAGATTCGCTCGCGGAGAATGGATGAAATTGCCGAAAAAGGTTTTGCTGCCCACTGGAAGTATAAAATAGGCGAGGGCGAGGAAGAAACCGAGCTCGATGCATGGCTCAAAACCATCAAGGATATTCTCGATAATCCCGAACCGAGTGCTATAGACTTTCTCAATACGCTCAAACTCAACCTCTTTGCATCAGAGATTGTCGTTTTCACTCCTGCCGGCGAGCTTGTCACGCTTCCTGCCGGAGCCTCGGTGCTCGACCTTGCCTTCTACCTTCATTCCGAAATTGGCATGCATGCCATCGCGGCGAAAGTGAACCATAAACTGGTGTCCTTGCAGCATGAGCTGCACAGCGGCGACCAGGTGGAGGTGCTCACCTCCAAAAATCAGATTGCACAGGCTGAATGGGCCGCGAACATGGTGACTGCCAAAGCGCGAACACGTCTGCGCAAGGGTTTGAGAGCCCTGCGCCAGCCCATGATTGCAAAAGGAAATGCCATGCTCTCCGACTGGCTCAAATCGAATGACATTCCCGATAGCAACCTTGTGATTACCAAGCTCCAAGGTCTGTACCACGTTTGTAATCGCGACGACCTGTGCTATCAGCTCGGAGCCGAGGAAATTGTGCTTGGCGACTATCTGCTCAAACCATTGCGCAAGGCCGCCTCGCAAAGCTCAGGCAAGGGTATCCTGAGCAAGATTCTGACCATAGGCAAGAAAATGACTCCTGCCGTGCTCACACCGGGAAGGAACGACAAAGCCGATAAAACCGATGAGGCCGCACCTGCTCCTCAGCCTGTCAACACCAAGCAAGTCTATCACCTCCACAGCGGGCCCGACGGCGACAACTACCGCCTGCCGGCTTGCTGTAACCCTATTCCCGGCGACGATGTGATGGGCTTTGTGGCCGACGACGGTGTGGTGGAAATCCATTCGCTCGACTGCCCGGCGGCTCAGCTGCTAAAAGCCGGCTATGGCCAGCGTATTGTAGCTACAGAGTGGGATGCCGAGAGCGACCGACGATTTGTTGCCCAGGTGCACATTGAGGGGGTCGACCGACGTGGGATACTGCAAGAAATTACACAACTCATTTCAACCCATCTTGGAATTGACATGCGCAAGCTCAACATCGAGGCCAGCGGCGAAGTGTTTCGCGCCGACTTGTGGGTGCGTGTTTCCGATGCAGAGGTGGTCAATGCCTTGTGCGAACGAACTAAAGCTATTCAAGGCGTCACAAGGGCGCAGAGAGTAGTAGACTAATCAGCAATTCAACCTAAAATGAAAGGAAAAAAATCTATATGGGATAAAATACTGCTTGCCCTCGCGGCATGTGTGGTTATTGTCTATTTCTATCCCCATCCCGAAGCAAACCGTTTTATCTACGAAGAGGGCCGTCCGTGGAACTATACCAAGCTCATCGCTCCTTTCGACATTCCAATCCATCCCGATTCGGCCACGCTCATCACTGTGCGCGACAGCCTCGATGCCCGTTTTGTGCCCATCTATGGACTTAACCAATTGCTTATCGACACTATAGTGGCTCGTCTGCCCGAATCGAAGCCTGCCAAGCTGCGCAACGAACTGGGCAATGAGTTGCGTAAAATTTATGCTGCCGGAGTGGTGGACATGAGCACCAAGGACGAAATAGCTTCCGGTCGCCTCAAAAAAGTGCGCCTTCTGGAAAAGAACATTCTCAGCGAGATGCCTACATCGTCGTTCAACTCGCCGCGAGATGTATATCTGCAGCTCGATTCCACAATTGCCGACAGTGCTCTTCACCAATATTTTGTGAAGGCAAACCTCCAAAATCTGCTGCGTCCCAATTATATACGCGACGACGAAGAGAGCCATCGCCACTACCAATACGACTATCTGACGCTCACCGCCGACCGCGGCATCATTCTTCAAGGCCAGACCATAATCGATAAAGGAGCAATTATTAGTTCGCAGGATTATACAAACCTGAAGACCTACGAGGGCATGCTCGCCCAGATGAACACCAGCCAGAACCAAAACAGTGTGCTCATGGTAATAGGACAGGTGGGCTACGTGGGCTTGCTTCTGGCGGCGATGATGCTCTATTTCTTTTTCTTTGTTCCCGCCATATACAACAACTTCCGGGCCTTGCTGTTCATCTATCTGCTGGTGGTTGTTTTCTTCCTCTTGGCTGTTGGACTCAACTATTTCTACGCCAATGGCTTGTATATAGCCCCGATGATGATAGTTCCCATTCTCGTGCTCGTGTTCTTCGACGGGCGTACGGCTTTGTTTGTCACCGGCGTTTTGTCGCTGGTGTGCGCCGGTGTTACGACTTTTGCGCTCGAATTTCTCCTCCTCCAGTTCTGCGCTGCCGCCGCTACGGTGTTCTCGCTGCGAGAACTCAGCCGTCGCTCCCAGTTGTTACGCACAGCCTTTGTTGTTGCCGTTTCCTACATTGCCGCCTACACTTTCCTGGACCTTATGATGAACGGTTCCTTCGAAGGTTTTACCTGGCACATGGTGGTATTTCTGGCCACTAACGCACTGCTCACCTCCACGGCCTACATCCTGATGTTTGCCGTCGAGCGGCTGTTCGGCTTCATGTCGGTTGTCACACTTGTCGAGCTTGCCGATATCAACAATCCCTTGCTGATGCGTCTGTCCTCTGAATGTCCGGGCACATTCCAGCATGCTATTGCGGTGAGCAACCTTGCCAGTGATGCCGCAATGAGCATAGGGGCCAACGTGCAGCTTGTTCGCGCCGGTGCATTGTACCACGACATTGGCAAACTCTGCAACCCCGCCTTCTTCACCGAGAATCAGCATGGGGCTAACCCGCACGATGCCCTGCCGTCCGAACGCAGTGCACAAATTGTGATCAGCCACGTTTCCGACGGTCTGCAGCTTGCCGACAAGGCCGGCCTGCCCGAGGTTATAAAGAGCTTTATCCGCGAGCACCACGGTGCCGGTATGGCCAAGTACTTTTTTATTAAGTACAGCGAGAAGCATCAGGGAGAGGAAATCGACAAAACGCCCTTCACCTATCCCGGTCCCAATCCACGCAGCCGCGAAACATCGATTATGATGATGGCCGATTCCATCGAGGCTGCCAGCCGCTCGCTCAAAGAGCACACTCGCGAGGCAATTACCGAGCTTGTGAACCGCATTATCGACGGCCAGATTGCCGATGGTCTCCACAACGAATCGTCGCTCGAATTCCGTGATGTGTCGAAAATTAAAGAAACTTTTATCAAGCGACTGATGACCATCTATCACTCGCGCATTGCCTACCCGGTGCAAAATTCCACACCAAGGGCTGCCCAGGCCTCGCAGCCACAAGGCTCTGCTGCACAATAAGCAAGCTGTCACTGCGTTATAGTAGTATGTATGCCAAGCGACACTTTCTGCCGATTGCCGCAACTGTCATTGTGATGGTTGCTGCAATGTGTGCAGCTTGTTCGCCAAAAAAAAATACAGCTGCCACACGCAACTATCAAGCTTTCATCACCCGTTACAATATCTACTACAACGGCGACAAACACTATAAAGAAACGCTCGCCGACATGGAGCAGAAGTACGAGGACGATTATTCGGGACGTGTGCTCATGCACCCCGTCGAGGCTAAGAACACTCCTTCGGCACCACAGCCTTCGGGCGATTTTACACGCTCCATCGAAAAAGGGCAGAAAGCCATACAGCTACGCTCAATCAAGAAAAAGCCGGCCCGAAAGTCGGGAAAAAGTTCCGACCCCGAGTACAAGGCGTGGATGAAACGCGAAGAATACAACCCCTTCCTCCACGAAGCCTGGATGATGATGGGCCGCGGACAATATTATAACGGCGATTTCGGAGGGGCGGCTTCAACGTTTTTCTATATTTCAAAGCATTTTTCATGGCTTCCGAAAACTGTCACCGAGGCGCGGCTGATGCAAGCTTTGAGCTATATATCCATGGGATGGCTCTTCGAGGCCGAGGTGATTATCACACGCATCAAGGAAGACGAACTCACTTCAAACCGGCTGCGCAAGCTCTATAATTTTGTCTATGCCGATTACTATCTCCATGCGGGCAATGACAAGGCTGCCATTCCTTTCCTCGAAGAAGCTATTAAGGGTGCCAAAGGTGCGCAGAAAACCCGGCTGCGGTTCCTCTTAGGCCAAGTCTATCAAGCCCTTGGCGACAAACAGCGGGCATTCAAGGCTTTCGATGCCGCAGGAAGCAGCAATTCAGCCACATATCGCACCAAATTCAATGCTCGAATAAAGCAGTCGGAAGTTTACGACGGTCCCGACATTGAAAAGGAGGTGTCGGCTCTGCGCCGCATGACACGTTACGACCGCAACAAGGACTACCAGGACCAAATCTACTATGCCATAGGCAATCTCTACCTTGCGCACGGCGACACGGCGCGTGCCATTGCCAATTATGAGCTGGCCAACGAAAAATCAACGCGTGCCGGCATCGACAAGGCTATCAACCAAGTGAAACTCGGAGGTCTTTACTATCTTCAGGGAAAATACGACAAGGCTCAGCCAAACTATGCCGAGGCTGTGCCTGTTCTGCCTCAAACTTTCCCAGGCTATGACGACATCAAACGCCGCTCCGACGTGCTCGACGAACTGGCTGTCTATTCGCAGAACGTGGCTCTTCAGGATTCGCTCCTGCGGCTGGCGCAGATGCCCGAGGACGAACGCAACAAGGTGATAGACCGAATTATCGACGAACTCAAGAAAAAAGAAAAAGAGGAAGCCGAGGAGGCTGCCCGACAGGAACATCTTGCCAACTCTGCCGCTAATAACGGTCTGCAGGATAACAACACGCAACAGTTTGTCATCAATTCCGACAACTCGTGGTACTTCTACAACACTGCCACCAAAAATGCCGGCAAGGCTGAGTTCCAGAAGCGTTGGGGTGCACGTAAGCTCGAAGATGACTGGCGACGTCGCAACAAGACTACATTCAACACTTCCGACTTCGACAGCGAAGAGCAGCAGGACGAGGATGCCGATGACAAGGAGGATGGCGGCAAGGAGGGCCAATCCTCAGGCGAGGAAAACAATAAAAAGGAAGATGACCATAGTTCCGACCCTCACTATCGCGAATACTATCTGGCCCAGATTCCGTTTTCTGACCAGGAAAAGATACAGGCAAACGATATTATTCAGGAGGGATTGTACAATATGGGCTTGATTCTCAAGGATAAGCTCGAGGATTTCGGGGCTTCGCTCAAGGAGTTCGATCGTCTGCTGGCCGATTATCCCGATAATATCTACCGCCTGGACACATACTATAACATCTATCTTATGGCCATGCGTCGCGGCGACAATGCCCTTGCCGAGCAATATCGACAGTTGATTCTGCGCGACTTCGCCGACAGTAAGTATGGCCAGGCTTTGCTCGACCCCGACTATATCGAGAACCTTAAACGGATGGACCAGGTTCAGCAGTCGCTATATGACGAAGCCTATAGGGCATATCTCGAAAACCGCAACGACGAAGTGCACCAAGCTTACGAGAAGATGAGTAGAGAGTTCCCGCTGAGTAAAATCATGCCCAAATTCATGTTCCTGCATTCGTTGGCCTATGTAACCGAAAAAAACAGCACGGCATTTAAAGAGGTGCTCCGCGACCTTCTGGAGCGTTATCCCGATACCGATATTACCCCTGTTGCCTCGGCATGGCTCAAAGGTTTGGCCAAAGGCCGCGAGCTGCAGGCCGGAACTTCGGGCAACATGCGCGGCATGCTGTGGGACCTGCGTCTGAGCAATGACAGCACTGCTGCCGCGGTCGACAGTGTTGCCAACTTCCGTATCGACGACAATGCCGGGCAGGCTTTGGTCTTCCTCTTCCCAACTGACGAGGTGTCGTCAAATGAATTGCTCTTCGACATTGCACGTCATAATTTCCGTTCGTTCGTGGTGAAGGATTTCGACCTTGAACAGATGAATTTCGGCCGTCTGGGCATGATTATTGTCCGTGGATTTGAAAATATGCAGCAGCTTAACCACTACCGTAAGGTTATGGCCGATTCGCACGATTTCCATTTGCCGCCGGGAGTGAGACCTGTGGCAATCAGCAACGAGAACTTGGACCTGATGTTTGAACAAGGACGCTCGTTCGAGGAGTATTTCCGCTATCTTGAGGAGCAGAACTATGTCGATGCCCAGGCCGACCTCCTGGCACCCGAAGAAATAGAAACGCTTCCCGAAGCCGAAGCGGCAGCCGACGAGCGGACGGAAAATGTGACCGGCAAGTCGGACGACACTGAGAATAAAAGCGAGGAAAAGCCTGACGGCTTGGACAAACCGAGCAGTGCTGAAGGCACGGAGAGCAAAGGGAAGGAGGAAGTGCAGGAGCCGGGCAAATTGGCAACTCGGCCTGTTATTATTCTTCCCGACGAGGACAATGAGCCTTGAGGTTGCGCAACAGTTGCGGTAACTTCTGACGTTTGACAGCACTGTGGCGGAACATGGCGTTATAGCTGTTTTGGTCCAGTGTTGCAAGGCTTTCGTCGTCGAGAGCCATCAGCTCTGCCGACGGATGAAATTCTTCTATAACTTTGGATCCCGGCTGGGGCAGGGGGCACACACGGCGGCAGATGTCGCAGCCATAGATGCGTCCCGGCAGCTTAAGATTCTCGGGTAGATTGCCGCGATATTCAATTGTGAGATACGACAGGCACCGACGTGCATCCATTCCTCCCATTCCGTCGAGGGCGTGGACAGGGCATGCACGCACGCAGCGTCCACAAGCAGCACATGCATTGCCGGCAAGCGGTTTGTGAGCCTCGACAGCGTGTGTCCATAATATTTCGGCAAGAAAGACCGCGGCACCGATACCGGGCACAAATAGCTGGCAGTTGCGCCCCACTGTTCCCAGTCCGCAGCGTGCGGCCCAGTAGCGTTCGCGCAGCGGGGCTGTATCGATGCAAATGCGTGTTTGCGAACCGGGCACAAGTTGTTCCATCAGCTCGGCTACAGGCGCAAGCCGTTTTCGCAGCACGGTGTGGTAGTCTTTTCCTCGGGCATAGTCGGCAAACAGTTCATGTTGCGGCATGCCGGCCATGTCGTAGGCATAGGCACAGCAAAGCATGCTGCGTGCGCCTTCGAGAAGCAGGGCAGGGTTGTCGCGCACATCGCCATATTTTTCAAGATAGCTCATTTCGCCATGGCATCCGGCAGCAATCCAGCGGTTGTAGATGTCCTTGGTGTTGCTGTCGACAGGCTCAATGGCTGCAAAACGGGCACGGCAAGCTCCGGCAGCCATCGCAGCCTCTGCAACGAGGTCGCGGAAATCAGTGCATGGGGATGGGGGCAAATTCATAGCCTTGTTCAAGGAGCCATTCTATGGCGCGGGGCAGGGCGTAGCGCATGTTTTTTGATGCTTTGAGCGAATCGTGAAACACGATGATGGAGCCGTCGCGCGCATAGCGCTTCACATTGTCGAGTACTTGTTCTCCGCTGAGCTTGCGTGAATAGTCGCGGCTCACAAGGTCGTACATAATGATGTTGAAGTGCTCCTTGAGCACACGAGCCTGTTTCCATCGCAGCAAGCCGTGAGGCGGACGGAAAAGGGGGCTGTCGATAAGAGCGGCGGCTTCGGCAGTGTCGCGAAGGTAGTGATGAGCACGTTCTTTCATGCCCTGCAGGTGGTGCATGGTGTGGTTGCCTATGCTGTGTCCGCGACGCAACACTTCGTCGAGGAGCTCGGGATGACGGCGCACATTGTCGCCCACCATAAAGAATGTGGCCTTGATACCGTAGCGGTCGAGGGTGTCGAGCACCCACGGAGTTTCCTCGGGTATAGGACCGTCGTCGAAGGTCAGAAAAACGCGAGGTTTGCCTTTGCGCCGTTTAATACGCCATATCGCCTCCGGAAACAGGAGGCGATATAGCAAAGGAGGTTGTTCAATCCACATGTGCCGTTCAGTCCAGAATCATGCGCCATTGCTGAGCGCTGAAACCGTGTTTGTCCATGAGCGATGTGCTGAAGGCCATGGGGTCGATGCCGGTTTCGGTGTTGATATTGAGAATGTCGATTGCAGCCTGTATGAAAGCTTGCTGGCTTTCGGGGAATGCATCGAGCTGTTCGCTCAGAGACTTGGCATCGTAGCCTTCGATGTATATAATCGGAGCTATGCGAAGGTCTGTTTCCAGGTCCATGTTGCGCAGCAGACTGCGTTCGGCTTCGTATTGCGGGTCTGTGGCTATTTCGGGCTTCGATTTGAGGATGGATGCAAAGTTTTCGAGAGCCACAGCCTCGCCGAGGTACTGAAGGGCGTATGTTTCGGAACGGCCGAGCTGGGCACGGCTCACAGGGTCGAGCGTTGTGGCATACTTCACAAGCTGGGCATAGCGCTCGGCCTCGGGACGTACGATGGCCATAGCCTTGTCGAGGTCGGCTTTGTTGCCGTAGTCCAGATAAAGGTCGATATATGAGCGAGCGAAGTAGAGGCCGAGCATGCCATCTAAGGGCGAGACATTGGCGGGCAGCTTGGTCAATATAAGGTCGAGAAGCTGTCGTCCCATGTCGGCTTGTGTCTGCGGCTCGTCGAGGCCTGCCCGGCGAGCAACTTCTTTCGAGGCTTCGCTTGCGGGCAGTTCGCCGGCAGCCAGAAGGTTTTCGACAACTGTATATATGCCCGAACGGAGCGAGGCCACCATGCGGCGTACTGTCTCGTCGAGATAGAGGTTCTCGGCTCCGGGCTGGTCGAGGCCGCCCCAACGGTAGTCGGTGAGAATTGTACGGTAGGCTTTCTCGGCGGTGGGATTGAATTTTACCGGATTTTTGAAGGGTGTCACTTCGTAGGCCATACCCGTTGCCGACAGGAAGGGCGACAGGCCCAGATAGTACGACGTGGGCACGGTGGTGGCGAAGTAGACCGGCCGTTTCCAATTGTCAGCCACCGAGTTGGCAATCATGTCGAGGCTCAGTGCCCGGCTTTGGTTCAGACCGCTCATGCCACTGAGGTTGGTGCTTATGTTGCAAATGGCGGGAGCAATATAGAGGCTGTCGATGGAATCGATTCCCGATTTGTAGCGTTGCAGGGCCGATGCTTTGTCCACAGGCATAAACACATTTGGCGACGACATAAGATGGGCTCCAAAGCGAGAGTCATCGCTGGTATACATTTCTTTGAGAGCATCGAGAGCCGGTGTGGAATTGGAGTTCTGCGGGTAGACGAAGCTGTAGGCCAGATTTTCGTAGGCATAATCGGTTGGTGTGGCTAGCATCTTGATGGCTTCGGCTCCCGAGGTGGGGTGGTGCATCTGGTTGGCATACCAGTCGGTGGTGAGGTACGACAGATTGACCACGCGCACATCGGGACGGAAGTTCTCAACCTCCTGTGCATACCACAGAGGGAAAGTGTCGTTATCGCCGTTGGTGAAGATAATGGCATTGGGGTCGAGCGAGCTCAGATAGTTAAAGCCGAAATCGCGTGTGGTATAGCGGCCCGAGCGGTCGTGGTCGTCCCATGTCTGCGACACCATCTGCAGAGGTACGCCGAGAGCCACAGCCACGGCTACAGTGCCGCTCACAGCATCGGCGGCTTTCGACTTGTGCAGCAGTTGGCGAAGCATAAGGGCTATGGCCGGAATACCCATGCCGATCCATATTGCATAGGCATAGAACGAACCGGCAAAGGCATAGTCGCGTTCGCGGGGCTGTCCGGGAGTCTGGTTGAGATAGAGCACAATGGCCACGCCTGTCATGAAAAAGAGGAAGAAGATTACCCAGAACTGCTGAATGCCGCGCAGAGGGTTGGTCTTGTGGTTATAGAGGGCTTGGTAGAGCAAGCCTATGAGGCCGAGAATGAGAGGCAGCATGTAGAACACGTTGTGGCCTTTGTTGCCTTTGCCAAATTCGTCGGGAAGAGCCGACTGGTCGCCCAGACGCGCATTGTCAATGAAAGGAATACCCGAAATCCAGTTGCCCAGGTGAGGCTCGCCGTTGCCCTGGATGTCGTTCTGCCGGCCTGCGAAGTTCCACATAAAGTAGCGCCAGTACATGTGGTTGAGCTGGTAGTTGACAAAGTAGCGCAGGTTGACGTCGAAGCCGGGTTTCCAAACGGCGGTCTGCTCAACAGGCTCGCCGCTGCTTGCCCACACGCGGGTGTTGACAGGCTCCATGCTCGGCAGATATTGCATCAGTTCTGTTTTGGGCACAAAACCCTGACGTGCCCACTGGGCGCGTACTTGCTGGGGTATGTCGTATATGTCGGGGGTAACATATCCGGCCCACGACTTGTAGCCCGACACGTGCGAGCCGTCGGGGTCATTGCTGTAGATGCGAGTGAAGAGCATGTCCAGGTCGGGCATGGTCTGGTAGTGAGGACGTTCCACCTTTGCAACATACTCATCGGGCTGCGAGGGGTCGGTTTTCACCACTTTTGTATAGATGTTTTCCGGCTCGTTGAAAGGTGCACCATTTTCATCGCGCAAGTAGCCGTCGATGGTCCGTGTCCGCGGACGGCCATATTCATCGACAGGTATATAGTATGTTCCCGAGCCCTTGGGGTATTCTTCTTCTTCGAGGGCTTCGGCAAATACCGGGCCTTTGAAGAGCGGACGTTCGCCGTACTGTTCGCGGTTGAGGTAGGAGGCCAGGGCAAAGACATTGTCGGGTGCGTTCTGGTTCATCGGTGTGTTGGCCGAGGCGCGTATGAGCAGCAGGGCATAGGAGGCATAGCCGATGAATATTACGAAGGTGCTCAGAAGAATCATCGAAAAGATGCGCACGGGAATTTTTTTGCAGAAGCCAAACACATACACGGCAAGGGCGGCAATGAGCACAAGGCCCAGGATGATGCCGTGGCCGATGAAGGGCATGCCCGAAAGAGTGATGGCGAGCACAAAGAGCCAGCGTGCACGGCCGGGATGCGTGCTCTGGTAGAGGGTGTGGATGGCAAAGATGAACACGGCCACAAGAAGCACCGCATATATAAGCACGCCCATGTTGTAGCTCAGGCCAACAGTGTTGACAAAGAAGAGCTCAAACCACTGCGACACTTCTATGAAGCCCGGCACAAGGCCGTAGAGAATGGCCCCCACAATAAGGCACGACACGCCAAGGGCGATGAGCGAGCCGGTGGCTGTGCTCTTTTTCCACTTACGGTAGTAGAATATGAGGCCCAATGCGGGGATACACAGCAAGTTGAGCAGGTGAACGGCGATTGAAACACCGATTACATAGGCTATGAGCACAAGGTAGCGGTCGGAATGGGGCCGGTCGGCACGGTTCTCCCATTTGAGCATGAGCCACACAACAAGTGCCGTGCAGAATGATGAGAAGGCATAGACTTCGCCCTCGACGGCCGAGAACCAGAAGGTGTCGCTCCATGTATATGCCAGAGCCCCGCATACACCGGCAGCCATGATGATGATGGTATGCCAGGTGCCGATGTTTTCGGCATTATCACAGACAATGAGCCGGCGGGTGAAGTGGGTGACGGTCCAGAACAGAAGCAGGATGGTGGCCGCCGAGAGCAGGGCCGACATGCAGTTGACGGCAAGGGCCGCGCTGCTCATGCTTCCTCCGAAGAGGGTGATGAAGAAGCGTGCGGCAAGCATAAAGATGGGGTTGCCCGGCGGATGCCCAACTTCGAGTTTCGCACCTTGGAGGATGAATTCGGGACAGTCCCAGAACGAGGCCGTGGGCTCGACAGTGAGCAGGTAGGTGACGGCTGCCACTAAGAAGCACAGCCAGCCCATGGCGTTGTTGATTATGTTATATCGTTTCATAGCGGTTTATCAGGTGGCTTTTGGGGCCTATATGTCCGACAAAGTTACAAAAAAAATAACAATCACGCCGAATATTTCGTATCTTTGTGCTAACAAAACTGAAGCTACAATGAAAACAGATAGTAAACAGTTGCCCGTGCTGCTTTTGACGGGTTATCTGGGAAGTGGAAAGACAACTCTTCTCAACCGTATCCTCGCAAACGAAGATGGTATACGTTTTGCTGTGATTGTCAATGATATCGGCGAGGTTAATATCGATGCCTCGCTCATTGCCAAAGGCGGTGTGGTGGGCAAAAAGAATGCCGACGACCTTGTGGCCCTGCAGAATGGCTGCATTTGCTGCACTCTGAAGATGGACCTTGTGGAGCAGCTTGCCGAAATCACGGCTATGAAGAAATTCGACTACATAGTGATTGAAGCCAGCGGTATCTGCGAGCCCGCTCCGATTGCACAAACAATTTGCTCCATGAGCCGCATGGGTGCAAAATATACACGCGGAGGCCTGCCGCGTCTCGACTGTATTGCCACTGTGGTCGACGCCCTGCGTCTCAAAAGCGAATTTGCATGCGGCGACAGTCTCGACCGCAAAAAAGTGGGCGAAGACGACATTGAAAATCTTATCATCGAGCAGGTGGAATTCTGCAACATTATCCTGCTCAACAAGATTTCGGAAGTAACGCCCGAAGAAGCTGCACGTATCAAAGCCATTATCCGCGCCCTGCAGCCCAAAGCCCGTATTGTGGAGTGCGACTACTGCAACGTGCCGCTGGGTATGCTCATCGACACCCATTTGTTCAATTTCGAGAAAGTGGCCACCTCGGCTGCCTGGATTCAGCACATCGAGGGTGCTCCTACCGAGGAGGAGGAAGAAGAGGCTCACGGACATCATCACGAGCATCACGAGCATGGCCATTGCCACCATCATCACCACGATGAGGGCGAGGCCGAGGAATATGGCATTCAGACCATGGTATACTATCGCCGGCCGGGTATAGACATCAATAAGTTCGACTACTTCATTTCTGCTAAATGGCCAAAAAATGTGATTCGTACCAAAGGTATTCTCTATTTCAGGCATAATCCCGACATGAGTTTCCTTTTCGAGCAGGCCGGCGTGCAGAAAAAGCTCACCGAGGCAGGAGCATGGTTTGCCACTGCCCCCGAGGAGGAGCTGGAACAACTCATGGCGACAGAGCCGGGGCTTGCCCGCGACTGGGATCCGGAATATGGCGACCGTATGGTAAAGCTTGTCTTCATCGGCCAGAACCTCGACAAAAAAGCCATCGCCGAAGAGCTCGACAAGTGTCTGGCTAAGTAAAACACGGGTTAAGGCCCCGGGCTCTTTATTCATTGATTCGCCAAAATAGGCAAATTATTGGTGTATGGGGCCACTAATATTCATTGTTTGGCAATATTTTCGTATTTTTGTCGAAAAATATTGCCAAACTTTTTCTCTATGGAGACCATCAAAGAAACGGAACTGACAGAAGAACAGATACATCAGCAACTATCCACCGCACTGCAGCGCGTTGCCGTGGAATATAGCCAGCTCGAGAACAGCTGCATCTATGCTCGGCGAACGGGTGACTTCCATGGCCAGTTTGGCCAGCCTATGAGCAGCTCGTTCAAAGTCAACGGCTCCATCGTTCTTCTTGTTGAAAAGGGCGAAGTGGAAATTGAAATAAACACCGAGTTTTGCCGTGCTTCTGCCCCCGCCATTATATCGCTCAACCATGGAGCATTTGTGCATGTGCATAGCGACACTGTCAAGAACGCCGAGGTTTATGTCCTCATTTACAGTCCATCTTTCCTTCGCGATGTCAATATCTCGTTTTCTGCCATTTCGACAGATGCTTTTATCGACCGCCCTTTGCCCTTTCTCCAGCTTCGAGAGCGCGAGGTGCCTCTGATTCTGCGCTATTTTAGTCTTCTCCATTCTGTAATGGCCGATGCCCAGGACAAGCAGATAGCACGCCACATAGTGTCGTCGCTCACATCGGCCCTCTTCTATCAGCTCATGGCCATGGTTTGCTCGCGCATAGAGCACACCCACAAAGGGCAGGGCAGTCTGCAGCGTAACAACTATGTGCAGGACTTCATGCGTCTTGTCCATATCTATTACAACCGCGAACGTTCGGTAAGCTTCTATGCTTCCAAACTATTCATATCGGCCAAGTATCTTTCGATACTTGTCAAGGAGGCTACCGGGCGGTCGGCAGCGCAATGGATTGATATTTTTGTGATTATGGAGGCTAAGAATTTGTTGCGCTACTCAGGCAAAAATGTGCAGCAAGTGGCTTATGCCCTCAATTTTTCCAACCAGTCGTCCTTTGGCAAATATTTCAAGCACCTCACCGGCCTTTCTCCCACAGAGTACCAGAAGCAATGACGCAAGGGCGATGATTGAAACAATCATTGCCCAATTGCGCAAAACTGTCGGAGACTGCTCGTTTGACTATCTCCGGGCACTTGCCTTTATGCCTGCGGCGTAGCCAATTGAGAGGCGAGCGTACGTGCTTCTTTCATGCCGTCTTCAATCGAGCAATATGTCCAGCTGCCATAGCGACCTATGGAATAGATATTGCCGGCTGCCAGGGTTGCTTTCCGTGCAGACACATCGGCCTGCGAGGCAGCCGAGATATGAACGTAGGCCGGATCCATAATCACGTTGTGCTCGTCTACAAGCGTGCATCCATCGGTAATTCCCGCCTTTGCCAAGTCGTCGAGGACACGGCGGCGCCAAAATTCGACATCTATATCTCCATCTTTTCCAAAGCCGAGTTCAACATAGAGTGACATTCTTTCGCCACCAAGAATATTATCGTAATATCCAACGCGATAGAACGACAAATCAGGATCGGGGAAATAAACCCAGTTGTTGGTCGTATCCTTGCCCTTGCGGTCGAATCCAAGATTGAACACCAGCACACGGTTCCAGGAGTAAACGGCAGGGTCATAATCTACACCTGCAAGGTCGAGCATACGAGGGAAAGGTATGGTCGAAATTAAGTTGTCGTAGTGAATTGTACGGATGTTGGTAGTGGCGGTGTGTGCATCCAAATCGATGGCCAACACCTTCTCGCCAAGCGAAATGCGCTCGGGGTCGAGACGGCTCAAAAGAGAATTGATATATTCAATGGCCCCTGTCGACGGATAAGTGAACGATGCGTTGTACGATGCAGAATCAGTATTGCGGAAATTGGCAATTATTTCTTCTTTGTCGGCATAGGGGAAGAAACGCCCCATGGCTTCCGAATCGAGACGGTTAAGGTCGGTGGCGTAGAGCTTTGTATTGTAAGGAATCAAGAATTTTTCGGCTATCGAACGGCCAAATTTGCTATAGAGCATTTCCTTGAAATTGGAGTAAGTTCCTCCAGTGGTGTTGAAAAGGTCGTAGAGACAATCGATAAACTCCTCTTTTTCAAGTTGATGAATATTTTTCTGAAAAGGGAAATCGATATATCGACCATAATAATTGATCTGCGTAAGCTTTTGGACATGGCGGATTACTGCAGGATTGACATTTTCAAAAATCCACTTTTCAAGCTCTGGGTCGCGGAAATGGAAAAAATGGCCTGAATAGTCCCACACAAAACCGTTGCGGCGTATGGTTTTGCAGTATCCGCCGGCTTCGGTATCGGCATCAACAACAAGATAGGGGTTGGTTGTGAAAGAGGCATAAGCCAGACCGGTGGCTCCGGCTCCGATGATAAGATCCATAGCTGTTACTTGATGATGGCTCCAAGCATTTCGCTGCAGCGAAGCTTGGCAGAGAATTCTTTTACTGATGTTTTGATAAGCTCAAGCTGCTCGGGGGTCAGAGCATCGAGGGCTGCAGGTATGTCGAGCATCGACTTGACTGCGATGCCGAGATGGTTGTCGAGGATGTATTGCGCCACCGACGATTCATCCCAGAGGATAACAGGCTTTCCGGCTGCAAGATAGAGCGAGATTTTGTGCGAGGCTATAATACGCAGATACTCTCCGATGTTTCCTGCCGAGGTCTCCAGGTCGGGACCATGCCACACCAGGCCCCAGTCGCCTTTGATTTTCGACACTTCTTCGGGCGAGAATTTGCCGCAGTAGCGGCAGGTGTCGCTCTCGCGCACATGGTCGGAACGTAGTCCGTAGATATTGAACTTCAGACCTTTAATTTCGTCGAGACGGCGCAGGAAGCCGCACTCTTTGAGATTGCCGGCAAAGATGATGGTGCGTCCCTCTGGCGAAGGCTCTTCGGCGCGGTCGGTTGTGAGATAATCAAAAAGGTTGAGAACCTTCACAGAGCCGGGAGCAATCCCGGCATCAGCCTCGATACGCGCTGCCATTGCCGGGGTGTGGGCAATGACAAGGGGCTTGCGTTTCATCAACATCATCAGTTCCGGGTCGATGTTTCCTCCTTCGCGGTAGCCTGGAATGTCGTGGACAAGTATAGTCATCGGTCCCCTATGCCGCCCGAGCAGATAGGACAACAGTTGTGTTTTGCCACGATATGTATAGAGCGGATATTGGAGGAACAACTCGTCAGTTCCGGCAAGACTCTGGCGCAACCTTGCTGTTTCGGCAAGACGGCGCACTTTCTTTGCTATTGCCGAGGTTTTGGCACCGAAGATTGTGATATTCAACGGCGAATATCCCTTCTTTTCCAAAAAGGTGTCCACATCGACACGGGCCTTGAATCCGGCATTGAACGAGCCTTCTTCCGTTTCTTTGATGTATAATTTCATGTCTTTTGCTAAAACAACGACAAAGATAAGCAAAAAAAATTATATAGGCTCACCCCCTTAGTATTCTATTTGGTAAATTCATCGAATTGTTCTAATTTTGCAGCCGCTAAAAAATTTCGAACTATGAAACGAAGTCTTGTAGCCCTTGCCATTGTCACTTTTGCCCTCGGCATTGCCGAATTTGGCATGATGGGTATTCTTGGCGATGTTGCACGTGGCGTGGGGGTTGACATTGTGCGTGCCGGACATTTCATTTCTGCCTACTCGGCCGGGGTTGCGGTGGGCGCACCATTGCTTATCGTGCTTCGACGCTTCCCTTTGCGCCGTTTGCTGCTGTTTCTGGCGGCCACGGTGTTTATCGGAAATATCGGAGCGGCATTGTCGCCCGGCTATGCCTCGCTGCTCATATCACGCTTTGTATCGGGCTTGCCTCACGGTTGCTTTTTCGGAGCAGGGGCCATTGTGTGTTCGCGCCTTGCCGACCCGGGCAAAGGTGCTGTGGCTGTTGCCGTGATGGTGGGCGGCATGACGGTGGCCAATGTCGTAGGGGTGCCTCTGGCCACTTTTTTGAGCAATGTCATCAACTGGCGCGCGGCCTTCTTTGTTGTTGCCGTCTGCGCATTGTCGGGTTTTATAGCCATCAAGACGTGGGTGCCACCGCTATCGCCGCTGCCCGACACGGGCATCCGCGGGCAATTTGCCTTTCTTCGCCATAAGGAACCATGGCTCATCTATGCCGGAGTGTTCTTTGGTCAGGCCAGCGTCTACTGCTATCTGAGCTACATAGACCCTGTCATGACCGACGTGGCGCACTTCGCCACTGCCGATATGACATGGATTATGATGCTTGCCGGCGTGGGCATGGTGGCGGGCAATGCAGCAGCTGGCAAACTTGCCGCACGCTATGGTGAGGCTCGGGTCAGCGGCCTGATAGCCTTCGCTCTGGTATTCATCATGCCGGCGGTCTATTTATGCGCTGCTTTCAAGCTGCCATCGGTGGTGCTCATGTTCTTCGCCACCGCCGGGCTGTTCGGCATCGGAGGCCCGCTGCAGTACCTCATCGTACGCTATGCCCGCGGCGGCGAGATGCTCGGTGGTGCAGGCATACAGATAGCTTTCAATGTGTCCAACGCCGTATCGGCGGCTCTTGGCGGGGCTGTGATTCATCATGGATTCGGTCTGGCCTCGCCGGCCCTCGTCGGCGCACCATTCGCCCTTGTCGGCTTTGCCGCCCTTTACACCCTATGGCGAGGTTCTAAGGTTTAGGCTTTTTTTGAGCCTTGGCTTCTTGTTGTCGGGCAAGATACTGCTTGAATGTGATTTTGTTGCCGCTTTTGAAATCTGCCACGTATGCTACCAGGGTCTCTATGGCAGTGTCGAGGATGGTGTCGTGGCCTTGGGCGGCGGCTTCGGGGTCCATGTTGAGGTCGAAACCTTCGGTGGGAGGCACACCGTTTTCGGTGAGATGCTTTTGGGCATCATAGATCGGCGATGCCGAGAAACGTACGGCCCAACCACAGGGAATTTCCGACGAGAAGGGTGCGCCGCTGCCGCCACCGGTATTGTTGCCCATTACTGCCACATGGTCGAACTCGTGAACCATGGCTACAAAATTGTTTGCTGCGCTGTAAGTGCCTCGGTTTGTGAGTACTACAACTGGCTTGAGCCATTTTACGCCGGCTGCGGGGTCGATATGGTAGGGATATGGCTCGGAGAAATCATTATGTCCGGGGCCTGTTTTGTGACTTATATAACCGCCGAGGGTGCGCTCCACAACGAAGTGAGCCGCCAGGTCGCGGGCATTGGTCAGCGCACCGCCTCCATTATCGCGAATGTCTATAACAAGACCGTTGCAGTCCTTGAGCGAATAGAGCATGTCGCTGATAAAAGCCTCGGTGAAACCGGCGGCAAAGCTGGCATAGCGAACATATCCCACACTGTCGGGCTCTAATAATTTATAGTTGAGGCCTCCGCCCGAAGAGTAGTCAAAATCGAGATAGTATTGCTGGATAAGGCGCCAGTCGAAGTTCTGGGGGTAGTCGCTCCACCATTTGCGATAGTACGACACATCGAACCACGAAATGAGATTGGTGTGTCCGTCGCGAAGCTCGTCGAGCATGTCGGCGCAGAGACCGAAAAACTCCTTCTCGGTCATGTCGGGCTTGATTTGGGCACGATATTTCGCGCCGGTGGCTTCCCAGTCGATACCTTTTTCTTCGAAGAAACAATAATGCTCGTCCATAATAGTCCAAAGGGCATCGAAGTTGCCATAGAGGTCGTCGTTCCATTCGGGCAGAGAGTGGCAAGCCCCTAGGCCGAGCAAGGACGCCACGGCAAGAGCCATGATTGCGAGGGTGTTGGTGATACGTTTCATAATCAATACATTGCCGAGATTATTTTAGCATCTGCTGATGCATTGTCGCGCTTTGCCGACAGCGAGACCCACTCCGATGCGAGCCCAAACACAAACATGTGGTCGATGTGGCGGCTCACATTGTGCGAGGCTTTGGTGGACGTTATTCCGCAGCGGTAGCCCAGACGCACAATGGTTGCTCCGGCGCGAAGGTCGACAGTAAGCAGGTTGTTGAGCCTGAAGAAGTTGCCCGGCCATGCTCCCCGCACAAGGTTGCGGTGGTTGCCAAGATATATTTCATAGTAGAGTTCTCCGTATTCCGGAGCAAAGAACACACCCGTCAGCGGCATCTGCGCCAGATAGCGAAGGCAGAAAGGCATGCGGTGCACCGTGCCGTTATAGACAGCGGCCCCCATCACACCGAGTGTCCATGCTCCGCGAGCGGCTACGGGGTTGTTGCTGTTTCGGGGCAGATAGTACATCCCGGCTTCGGCGGCAGTGTAGCCGCCGCCCATCAGTTGTACACGCCCCTGCCATGTGCCGGGAAAATTCCATCGGTGCATCATGCCCCAGTCCACGCAGAATCCCAGGTTCCACAAAGTGGCGTTCTTTGCCGGCAAATTGTGTGTCTTGGCAACATCGAGACGCCCTCCGAGGCGCATCACCCAGCGCTCGGGTTTGAAACGCATGGCCTGCATGCGCTCGTAGGACAAAGCTCCTCCGAACCCGCCATGACGTAGCGGCGAAAGATAGGTCTGGGCAATGTGTGCCGAACCGAGTTCAAGCGTATAGGCCGAGATGACCGGCCTTATGGCAGGCTGCACCCACAAGCTGTCGGTCTTACCAAACGCAGCAAGAGGGAGCAGCAAGAGCACTGCCTTCAAAAAATTTTTAATCATCGTTGAAAAGGGAAGGAGTCTCGTAGTTTGCTCCGGAAAGATTTTCGTCAATATCCACTATCTCACCCTGATGATATTCCTCGGAACTTTCGTCCTCGAAGGTGTTGTCACTGTCGCTGTCCATGTTTTCGGCTGTGGGCTCAGGGTCGGGAGCCGGCAGGAGTTCCAAGCCGGCAAGGGCATAGGTTGTGAGACGTTTGCCGCGGGCTTTGAACGATTTCACTCCAATATATTCGGCGGCATCCAGTTCGAGGTCTACTCTGCCGTCTTCGGCGAAATGAAGGACAAAGACCGGAGCCTCCTGGTCGGTGAGTTCGATGAGGTGCGAACGTTCGTCATCGCCAACAAAACGCTGTCGTTTGGCACTGTCGTCGAAAGAGAAACGTTTGATATATGGGTAGCCTTGTTCGGCATCGTCGAGCACGGCAGTCCACACGGTCTTTGGGCGATACTTTTCTATGCGCAGGATGTTATCGTCGTAGTGATTGGTCGCTTCGAAGCCAGTGGTATAGTATTCGCCGTTTTTGAGCACCACCAGTATGCGGTCGGTGCCCCCGAATTCGCCGAGAAATTCGCCACGGCCGTCGTAGTTGAGGCGCAGCACATCGTGGTCGAACCACACCTTGCGGCCTCCGAGAGTTGACGTTCCGCGTTCTTTGAGCGAAAAACGTGCCACTTCGTTCTTTGTCACCAGATTGCCTTGCGCTGCTCGTCCTTTGGGCTTGAGTTTGGCAAAGTCCACATCGAAGCTCAGGTTTTTGAGCCTTAGTTTTGGTTTGAGTGTCACTTTCACTACTTCCGCTTCCCCGTTGGGGTTTGCCGAGAACCACACCACGCGGGTGCCGGGCAGACCGGGGGTGAGGTCATATTCTTTGTCGCGTGAAAGGCCGGTGGCGGCAAAACGCTTCATATAGTAAACGCCACCGCGTCCGTTCTGATAGATAACGTTGTAGATGGTGCGTTCGTCCTTGCGCTTGTACACGTTGAGGTAGAGCACGTTTTTGCCCACAAACAGTTTGTCCTGCACGCGTACAATCTTGTATTTGCCGTCTTTGTAGAAGATTATAATATCGTCGAGCGACGAACAGGGGCACACCAATTCGTCCTTTTTCAAACCGGTGCCGATAAATCCTTCTTCGCGGTTGATATACAGTTTCTCGTTGGCTTCGGCTACAGTGGCGGCCTGGATGCTGTCGAAACTGCGCAGCTGAGTGCGTCGAGGATAAGCAGCACCATATTTTTTCTTTAGGTACTCGTACCACTCGATGGTCACGTTGTCGATATGGTCGAGTTTGTCGAGAGTGTCGGCAATGCGTCCCTGGAGTGCGGCGATGGCTGCATTGGCATCGTCGGAATTGAAACGCAGAATGCGTTTCATTTTGATTTCGAGCAGTCGCTGCAGGTCGTCGCGTGTCACTTCGCGTGTGAACGAAGCCTTGAATGGCTCCAGGCGGCTGTCGATGTGGGTTATAGCCTCGTCGAGTGTGCCGGCCTGTTCATATTCTTTGTCTTTGTAAATACGTTCTTCGATAAAAATTTTTTCGAGGCTGGCAAAAAGCAGTTGCTCGCGTGCTTCGGCAAGGTTGACACTGAGCTCGGCGGTGATGATGCGGCGTGTTGTGTCCACGCTGTGCGCCAACACGTCGCCAACACCGAGGAAACACGGTTTTTTATCGCGTATCACACAGCAGTTGGGCGATATATTCACCTCGCAGTCGGTGAAGGCATAGAGGGCGTCGATTGTCTTGTCGCTCGAGGTTCCGGGCTGCAGATGGATGAGAATCGAGGCTTTGTCGGCAGTGTTGTTCTCCACCTTGCGAATCTTGATTTGACCGCGTTCGAAGGCCTTGAGGATGGATTCAATCAGCACATCTGAGGTTTTGCCAAAGGGCAGTTCGGTGACGTTGAGTGTCTTTGAATCGATTTTTTCAATTTTTGCCCTTACCTTCACGGCACCGCCACGCCGACCGTCGTTGTAACGGCTCACATCAATCAGGCCTCCGGTCAAAAAGTCGGGATAGAGCGCAAACTCTTCGTCGCGGATATATGCAATGGCAGCATCGAGAATTTCGTTAAAGTTGTGGGGCAGAATCTTCGACGACAGACCTACGGCAATGCCTTCGGCACCTTGGGCGAGCAGCAGAGGGAACTTAGTGGGGAGCGTCACCGGCTCGTCCTTGCGGCCGTCGTAACTCTTTGTCCATTCTGTCACCTTGGGATTGAAAAGCACCTCCGAAGCGAAAAGCGACAGACGAGCCTCAATATAACGTGCTGCTGCGGCTGCCGACCCTGTGAGGATGTTGCCCCAGTTTCCCTGAGTTTCGACAAGCAGTTCTTTCTGGCCGAGTTGAACCAGGGCATCCTTGATGGAGGCATCGCCATGGGGGTGATACTGCATGGTGGTGCCCACAATGTTGGCAACCTTGTTGAAACGACCGTCGTCGATGGTCTTCATGGCGTGGAGAATGCGACGTTGCACGGGTTTGAAGCCGTCGTCGATGTGGGGCACGGCACGCTCCAGAATCACATACGAGGCATATTCCAGAAACCACGTCTGGTACATACCGCGCAGGTGATGCCTAATCACTTCGTTGGGGTTGCCGTAGGGTTTTTGCGGCACTACGGGAGCTTGCTCCTCAGCTTCTTCCTCCAGCTCCTCAGAGGCATTGTCTATGATTTCGTCCTTGTCGTCGCTCATGGGCTAAGATTCAATTTGCTACAAATTTAGCAAATTTTTTCCTAAAAATCAAAAAAAGCCCGCGAGCGTTTGTTTTCGAACACTCTCACTGCCTCAGCCGGAAACACCAGCACTTTGCCGTTAGAGGTTAATAAAAATATCTGTTAATCTCCAAGTTTGAGGACATGGAGATTAACAGATATTTCAAACAAGGTTTTAACGTACGATGGTCTTGACGATGCGTTTTGTGCCGTCGGAGAAATGTTCTACACGTATATACATGCCTGCAGCCGGTTTTCCGTTGATTTTCTTGCCGCTAAGGTCAAACAATTCTGTGCTTTCCGCTATTTTTGTTTCGTTTGGAGCTGACACCCCGGACTGACTATAATAAACACGGTCAGAAGCTATGCTTTCGCCATTTACTGTGCACACGCTTTCTATGCCTATGCTTTGGTACGAAGTGTTATAAATTGCAACAAACTGCTCGCCACGGTCAAATCCGAAGTCCCAGTTATCAGAAAATCCATAAGGGATTTCGGTAGTGGGCTTGCTGATATTCATATATTCGTCGGGGGTGAACGTGAAAAGGACATCGTCGTAGTACATACGCCAGCTCAGATTGCTCGGATCGATATAGTTGCCATCAACATCAATCAGAGGCTGAGTGAAATAGAGAGCGTCGACATCAATCCAATATAAACCGTCGATGATAGGAGCGACCGGTTTAACAGCTTTATTGACACGTTCAGTAATTTTGCCGCTATAGATGTTGTAATCGACTTCGTCAGCAATGGTGATAGCAAAATATTGTGTGTTGTTGAACGAAAATGATTTGCCATCTTCGCCCACTTCGAGGATAAGTTCGGGATCTTTCTCCCAAACAGTCTGAAATTCCCCGTCAATTTCTACTGTTGTGCGGTGAGCGGCCGAGAAATAATTGACATAAAGTTTATGGCCTACAAATTGGCCCGATGCCAAACGTAATTCTGTGTGTTCTTTATTGAAAGTTCCTTTGAGCCAGGCATCGGGGAAGTAGTAGCACAAGCCTTGGAAGTAGACATCGTCATTGTCGAAGACCACGTCGCATGTTTGCGAATATACTTCGTTTGCCTGTTTATATGTGAAGTTATACAGAACGGATTCGCAGCCGGCAGGAGGACTTACCGGTTCGTCGTTCACCGGTGTCATCACAATGTTTCCCGACAATGCCATAACAACACCTTCGGCGTTTGTCAGGACAAGGTATTCGCGTTCCATCCAGTCCTTGTCGGTGTCGAGACTGGTGATGGTGCCATCTTCGTGGCGCTGGAGATAATATACGTCTTTATCCCACAGTATTTTGGAATCAGTATTCCCGTTTTCGAGTTCCACAAATTTTGATGTTTCCAATGTGATGTCACCATAGGTTGCATCTGTCACGAAAAATTGATGGGTAGGGATGGATATAAGGCCTTTTTCATCTATAGATGCCTCAATCCAGTTTTCTGTTCCGAGCGAGAACATGTCGCGGAAATACAGGCTGGAATCTTCGCCATAACGAACAATGGTAGCCAGACCGGTATTATCTACGATGTAATCATTCATGATGCAGATACGGTTCGACGAATAGAGTTTGTCGTTACCATTGTCGGGAACATCGGCAATTTGCCGTAGTTTCGAAGGCTTCTTTACTTCGCATTTGTTTTCCGATTGCCACAAATGGCCCTTGTAGTTTTCCGCTTGGCCATATTTTCCAGCAAAAGTTGTTGGAATCGAAACAATGGCCATAACAACTGCCGCAATCAGGCTAAAAGTGTAGTTGTTTTTCATATCGCTTACCTCGACGGCTCCATTGGATATTTCACTGGGTATTGACATTCCGGTTGAACCGTCACTATCCCCGAATGTCAATGGGTGCAAATTTAGCAGTCTGCAAATACAAACTACTTATTCTAAATTAAAGTACTGTGTTAAAAAATCGAGCCCTTGTATCGAGATTACTGTTTGTTATCAAATTCATTAAGCACTTCTCGTTTTATCTTGCTGAAATGTTGCTCGGTAATCCCGAGGTATGAAGCTATATATCTCGATGGGATAATTGAAAATATTCGGTCCCAACGGTTGCATACCAGTTCTTTAACCTTGGTTTCATGCTTTTTGTCGACATTCAGGTTTTCGTTGAATGTCGAAGTTGCAGCAGACAACATCTTCAGCAAAGCTATCAAACGCTCGCGCGAACTGCCGCTGAGCAATTGGTTTTTCCGTTCGTAATAATAAAGTTGATTCTGGTGTGCGCTGACAACCCACCGGGCAAATTCATGCGATTCTTTGACGAGATTGTCGAAATGAGCTTTTGGAATTCGAATTACTGTAGATTCGCAACACGCCTCAAAACGATAGAAAGATTGTTCCTCGCCGTAATAACAATAAAACGACATAAACATAGTTCCCGGGAGAGCGAAACCGGACGTTACTTCAACATTTTGATTCAGATTAGTGCCCCTTATAATCCCGCTTTTGACAATATATACATCAGGATTGTATTCACCCTCGTCAATCATTGCCTGATGAGGCGCAAGGCGTATTTCCACACCTCCTTCGAGTAGACGGTCGAGAAGGTCGTCGCTGATTTTCAGCTTTGCCTCAAGGGCCAACAACTGCCGCAGAGTATTCATTCTGAATTTTTTCTGTTTGAAGTTAGTGAGACGTTGTAAAGAATTTACAACGTCTCGAACAAAATTTTCAGGCTTTGATTTTACGTTTGGGATCGCATGTGAGACCCACGCCGAGCTTTTTGAAAATCTTCTGGTCGATTTCGCCGAGCATCACAGTGGAGTGTACCTGGCACCCTTTGAGGCGAGGAAGCATTTCGAGGGCACGGCGGCAGTTTTCGTCGTGCGTGCTCAGAACAGACAGCGCAACAAGCACCTCGTCGGTGTGCAGACGTGGATTGCGGCTTCTCAGATATGCCGTCTTCGTATGCTGTATGGGCTCGATCATATGCTGTGGTATGAGCTTGATTGAGTGGTCGATGCCTGCAAGGTGCTTGATGGCGTTGAGCAGCAATGCCGCACTCGGGCCGAGCAACTCGCCCTGTTCGGCAGTGATGATGGTTCCGTCCTCGAGTTCGATAGCCGAGCAATAATGTCCGCTCTGTTCGGCACGTTCTCTTGAAGCTGTGGTGACTTTGCGGTAGGAAGTGTCGATTTTGGCCTGCTTGAAAAGAAGTGCAATCTTGCTGACCTCGCTGTTGTTGCCGTCGCCGCTCGCCAGACGGTTGAGGGCAGTGTAGTAGCGGCGGATGATTTCGTCCTTAGAGGCCTTGCTGCACACTTCGTCGTCGCTGATGCAGAAGCCGACCATGTTTACACCCATGTCGGTGGGCGATTTATAGGGATTCTCGCCATAGATGCCCTCGAACAAGGCGTTGAGCACGGGATAAATCTCGATGTCGCGGTTATAGTTGATGGCGGTTTTGCCATAGGCTTCGAGGTGGAAGGGGTCGATCATGTTCACATCGTTGAGGTCGGCGGTGGCTGCCTCATAGGCAATGTTGACAGGATGCTTCAACGGAAGGTTCCAGACAGGGAAAGTCTCGAATTTGGCATAGCCGGCCACGATGCCGCGCTTGTGCTCGTTGTAGAGCTGGCTGAGGCACACTGCCATTTTGCCGCTGCCGGGACCCGGTGCGGTGACAATGACCAAGGGGCGGGTGGTTTCCACATAATCGTTGCGCCCGAATCCTTCGTCGGAATCGATAAGCTCCACATTGGTGGGGTAGCCGTCGATGGTGTAATGATAGTAGGTGCGGATGCCCATGCGCTCCAGTTTCTGGCGGAAGGCGGCCGCGCTGCTCTGCCCGTTATAATGGGTGATTACCACCGAGCTTACAAGGAAGCTTCGCCGTTGGAATTCGTCGCGTAACCGCAGCACATCCTCGTCGTAGGTAATTCCGAGGTCGTTGCGGACTTTGTTCTTTTCTATGTCGAGAGCACTGATTACAATGATTATCTCGGCATGGTCGGCAAGCTGCGAGAGCATACGCAACTTGCTGTCCGGCTGGAAACCCGGAAGCACGCGGCTGGCATGATAGTCGTCGAAAAGTTTTCCTCCAAGCTCGAGATAGAGCTTGTTGCCGAACTGAGCGATTCGTTCTTTGATGTGTTCGGACTGAATAGTGAGATATTTCTCGTTGTCAAAACCGTATTTCATAACGGGTTGCAAAGTTACTAAAATTTTCGTTTTTCCCAAAATGGACCGGCAATAATGTTTTTTTGCGAACACACAAGTCCCAAACGCGTTTTTTTATATAACTTTGCACATCGAACAACCAGCAAAAGCGTTATAATACGATGAATCTAAATCTAAAGCATATATTTTTGGGAATAGCAGCGACAGCGGCATTGACTGTCGGCGCAGCCCCTTTGGCCATGCGCAGCACGGCGGTGTCGGAACTCGCTCCGTACTGTTTCCCGGCAAACCGTCCGGCAAACACGTCTGTAACATTTATGCCCGACGGAACGAGCTATGTGATGCGCAGCGACGACGGCAAACGTCTCATTACCTACGATGCTGCCACAGGCAAGGAGGGTGAAACTATTTTTGACCTCGGCCGCACACGCGAAAACACCATGGAGGCCTTCGAAGGATTCACCATCAGCCCCGACGGCACAAAAATCCTTGTGTGGCAAAACAGCGAGCCTGTCTACCGACGTTCGTCAACGGCAGAATACTTTGTCTATGAAATACGCACTCGCCTGTTGCGTCCCCTTTCAAAAGAACACAAACGCCAGAGCGTGCCCCTTTTCTCGCCCGATTCGCGAATGGTGGCCTTTGTTGCCGACAACAATATATACGCCGCTAAACTCGACTACGAATCGGAAGTGCCCGTAACTACCGACGGAGCCAAAGGAAAAATTATCAACGGAGCCACCGACTGGACCTACGAGGAGGAATTCGGAATTACGAGCCTCATGTCATGGGCCCCGGACTGCCTGACGCTCTGCTATGTGAAATTCGATGAAAGTGACGTGCCGCTCTACACCCTGCCCATATATGAAGGCACTTGCAACCCTCGCACCGAATATGCGCTATATCCGGGGGCGATGAGCTACAAATACCCTGTGGCCGGAAAACCCAACTCGCGGGTGAGCGTCCACAGCTACGACGTGGAGACACGCAAAACCAAGGAACTGACCTTTGCCGGAAGCACCCCTTATTATATTCCGCGCATAGCATACGGCCCTGACGAAACCAAACTGATGATTTCCACTCTCAACCGCGACCAGAACCAATACGAGCTGTTCTGCACCAACCCCAAGTCGACAGTGTCGAAATCGGTCTACAGCTACCGCAGCAAGGCATGGGTGGAGGAAAGCGTTTACTCCGGCATCTACTACGGCCCTAACTCGTTCTTTATAGGAACCGACGAGGGTGGATATACCACATTTCACGAGGTGAGCTATGCAGGCAGCGAAATTCGCAAAGTGGGGGTGGACAAGGCCGATGCCACAGCTTTTTATGGCTGCGACGAGGCCGGCAATGCCTACTTCCAGGCGGCGTCTCCACGGCCAATCGACCGCACTGTCTACTCGCTCGACAAAAAAGGCGTTGTCAAGGTGATAGGCCATGACCGAGGAAGCTCGTCGGCTGTCATGGCTCCCGGTTGCAAATTCATGCAGTACACCCATAGCGACATTGCCACGCCGCCCGTCACCGACCTTCGCCGTCCCGGCGGAAAAGCTCTGCGCACAATATGCGACAACGCGCAATATGCGGCAAATGCTAAAAGCCTCAAAGCCGACAAGGAGTTTATGACCGTCAATGTCAACGGCAACGAACTCAACGCCTATATGGTGCGACCGCGCAACTTCGATGCCTCGAAGCGTTATCCTGTGGTTATGAGCCAGTATAGCGGCCCGGGCTCGCAGCAGGTACTCGACCGCTGGACGCTCGACTGGGAAGACTACTACGCCTCGAGGGGCTATATTGTGTTCTGCGTCGACGGTCGTGGCACAGGCGGCCGCGGCGAAGCTTTCCGCACTGCTGTCTACCGCCGTCTGGGACAGCTCGAGACCGACGACCAGACAGCAGCTGCCCGCTATCTGGCAACGCTGCCCTATGTCGACAGCTCCCGAATAGGTATCTATGGCTGGAGCTACGGCGGCTACGAGGCTCTGATGTGCGCCACTGCCGACGACTGCCCCTTTGCAGCCGCCGTGGCTGTGGCCCCCGTCACCGACTGGCGTTACTACGACACCGTCTACACCGAACGTTTCATGCTCACGCCCCAGCAGAACGAAACAGGCTACAACGAGGCTTCGGTTCTGCGCCGCGCACTGCGCCTGGGCTGCCCGCTGCTGGTGATGTACGGCACTTCCGACGACAACGTGCATCCTGCCAACAGCCTGCAGCTGGTGTCCACCCTCCAGAGTGCCGGCATTCTTTGCGACATGTTTGTGTTTCCCAACATGAACCACTCCATCAACGGCTGCAACGCCCGGCAGGTGGTTTATGGCCGCATGTTCGATTTCTTCAACGATAAATTGAAAGAATAATATGCTGCGACAAGATGTCTCCGAATATATGTCGAACATCGACAAGGTGCTGCAATCAATGTGGCGCAATTGGGCCATAGCCTTCGGGGCCATCACCCTTCCCATTGTTCTGTCTATCGTTTTGCCTATGTTGTGGATTCCCTTTGTCTGCCTTTTCGCAGCCTGGGGGCTACATGCTGCGGCACGCTCGTCGTCGAGCATGCTTGTCAACTCGTGTTCGCTGGTGGTGAGGCTCGCCGCACGCACCCTCTTCTTATCAGCCTTCGTTGGTTTTGCCATCGACCTGCTATGCACCGACTGGCTGATTCCGACAGCAATACATTTTGAAATCTACAACGACGAAATTCCGTTTATCACAGCTTTGATTATCTATCCGATAATCACTTTGCTGAGCGTGTGGTGGCTCTACATGGGTCTCGCCGAACGTCACTGCCGCCGATGCCAGCGGCGCAACGGCTACTATGCCGGCGACAGCATAGTGGCCACGCTCTACTACCAGGAGGCGCGCTACCAGGTACGCCTGCTTCTGCTCATCTCCATAACTCTGGGTGCCATCGACTATTGGTATTACTTTTTCCGCTATATAAACGCCAACCTCAACGCCCCCGACCGCTTCTTTTTCCAATATATACCACTGATTATCTATCTGTTGTCGCTAGTCATCATGTGGGGGCGCTATCAGAGCATGAGAGTGATGTATATGGCCGTCGAAGATGCCAATCCGTCGCGGCGCTACCGCACCATTGTACGTTTTCTGGTGTTCTGTGGCAACGAATTGTTGCTTCATCAGCGCAAGGACCAATTGTGGGACACTCCGGCCGAACTAATCACCGCCCGCACCACATCCATCGGCGACCACCCCGCCAAAGTGATGCTCGAAAAAGAGCTCGGATTCGACAAGTTTTCCCTCCGTTACTGCTTCACCAACAACGGCTTTGCCAACGGTTCGATCATAATCCATTATGCGGCCTTCATCCATCAGGCCGACAAAGCGCTTCTGGAGAAAAACGACAACCAGTGGTTCTCTATGCCCATGCTCGACAATGGCTTGGCCACCAAGTCGCTCGCACCTGTGCTGGCAAACGAACTTTATCGCATCTACACCGTGACCATGGCTTGGAAAACCTATACCCCGAAAGGACAGCGCCTCTACCCCATCCGGCACTACAAGCCCACTTTCCGCTTCTGCGACATGCCCAAGTGGACCGTAGACTACGACGACGTCCACTGGTTTGAAGTGGCACAAAACAACGAAGACAACCATTTTTTTCATCTTCGTACCATTTTCAACCGTCTCACCGACAGAATCATCAAAAAAACTCGCAAGCAATGGGAGTGAAAACAGTGGTAGCAGTAGTGGGCCCCACGGCATGCGGCAAGACGCGTCGAGGCGTGGCTCTGGCCCGATATCTCGATGGCGAAATTGTCAGTGCCGATTCGCGGCAGGTCTATCGAGGCATGGACATAGGCACCGGCAAAGACCTCGAAGAATATGGCTCGGTGCCTTATCACCTCATCGATGTGGCTCCTGCCGGGTATAAATATAATCTATACGAATATGTGCGCGATGCTCGCCGCGCTCTCGACGATATTGCCACCCGGGGCCGACGGGCAGTGATTGTTGGCGGCACGGGGCTATATGTCGAAACGCTCCTCAAAGGCATCGTTCTCCCCGAAGTGCCGGCCAATCCTATGTTGCGCCAACGTCTTGCCGGAAAGAGCATCGACGAACTCGCCGCCATTCTGGCAACGATGAAAACCCTCCACAACACCACCGACATCGACACCGCGCAACGTGCTGTCAGGGCGATTGAAATCGAGGAATATTACCGCGAGCACCCCGAAGCTGCAGCTATGGCCCGCTCGCCACGCCCTGTCGACGCTCTGCTTGTTGGCATCGACATACCTCGCGACGAACGCCGACACCGCATTTCCCAACGTCTGCGTCACCGCTTCGACTGCCAGAAAATGACTGCCGAGGTCGAAAGCCTGCTTGACAAAGGCATTGCTGCCGACGACCTTATCTACTATGGCCTCGAATATAAATTCATAACCCTCTACGTCACCGGTCAAATAAGCGCCCAAGAAATGATGACAGGGCTTGAAACAGCCATCCATCAGTTTGCAAAACGGCAAATGACATGGTTCAGGGGCATGGAACGGCGTGGTTTTACCATCCACTGGCTGCCATGGGACATGCCGCAGGACGAAATGAACGATACTGTCGCCAATCTTCTCTCAGCAACGCCATGAAACGTTGTCTTACGCTCATGCTCCTGCTTTGCTCGTTGTTTGTTAATGGGCAAGACAGCATTGTGGTGGTTTTCGACCGCCCGCTGCAGACCTTGCTCTACCATCTGCGCCTTGAACGGCTCGACAACGATGCCAACCAGGCTACTTTGTTTTGGAATTATGCCGACAGTCTCAACCACATACGTGCCGAATTCGACATGCCGCCAAAAGAACACAGTACCGACTACGCAAGCCCCGCATTGCTCTCTGTCATATGTCGCAACAACGGCTGCGACAGCACTCTTGTAAAAGACAAGATATTTATTAAGAGCGACAACGGCATATCGGCAATTCTTTCACTGCAACGCAACGGCGCGGCCTCACTCTCCCTGGGCGGCGACAAGCCGGCAGAAGCCTTGTCGGTGCCTTTCGATTCTGAAAGGCCCGGAACGCTGTCATTCAGCACGATGAAGCCCACAAAGACGCTCAATAATTTTGTGTTGGCTCTCAGACGCGACAAATCCGAGTTCTATAACGGAGACATTGAACAACTAATTGCCGACATAAAGACATCGGACGACCGTCTGGCTGCCATCTGGACCTATCTCGACCGGAATACCGACCCGGCTCAGACTGCTGTAAGCCGTCGCTATGTTCTTGCCACAGTCGCCGATGGCGAAGGAGGCTACGACATTGTCTACGTCGACGGAGATACTCCCGGATGGAAGCCCGGACAAATCAAGGGGCACTTGCGCAAAACCATCTTCTCCGATCATTTCGACCTCGAATGGGTAACGGCCGACGGCAATGTGCTCCGCGACGACACCAGTGCCACATTCGAAGGAGCCTCGAACATTCTGCGCCTCGACTTTCCCCTGCTAAAATCCTCCGTCCGCTTCCGCCGAACAAGTGCCGGCAAGCGCTGAAAGCGCGCTGTTCCTACAACCCCCTGCGTAGCTGGGGGGGAGCGTCCACCATCATTTTCGAGACAAGCCGCGGAGCGTGTGCAGTCTCGAAAGGCGACAGCCGAGGTTGCGTATCTCGTTTATGTTTAGTAACTTTGCTTAACTTCAAGAAAAAAAAGCCATGAGTAAAGTCCTTGCACTCTATCACGTTGTGTTTGCCACAAACGGCAGAGCTCCTGCATTGCACGACGCTAACCGTCCGGATCTCCATAACGTTATCGCTAATATTGTATCAGAAAAGAATTGCAGAATGATAAGTATCAATAGTGTTACGGATCATCTCCACATGCTCATACACCTTTCTCCAAAAATTTCACTCAGCGATTTCATGGCGGCGGTAAAGGCCAAATCGAGTGCTTGGTTAAAGCAGGATTCCAGGACAACGATGTTCACGAGCTGGTGTAAAGGCTATTACGCATGTACAGTCTCTCCGAGCATGATAAAGAAAACAATAGATTATATAGAATCTCAAACTGAACATCATCGAATTGCTTTCTTCGATAGTGAAATCAAAACGATGTGCAAACATTTTGGTTTCACCTACCATCCTGATGACTTGATGTGACGCCTCGGCTGCCGCCTTTCGAGACTGCGCACGCTCCGCGGCTTGTCTCGAAGATGATGATGGACGCATCCCCCCAGCTTCGCAGGGGGTTGTAGGGACAGCGCGCTTCCAGCGCTTGCCGGCACGTATGGTGTATGATGCTGCAAACTTCTCAGGCCACAGCGTATATGCTCAGCACTATGATGAAGGCTACTGTGGCGGCGGCGGTGTAGAGGAAGAGGTCGATGCCGCGGTTTGCATCTGTGCTGATGCTCGGACGCGTGCTTTTGCCGCTGAAAGCGGCAAAACGAATCAGCCAGTAGCATATCACCGCAGCCACGCTGCCTACGGCAGCCCCGAAAAGGAGGTCGCCGGGATAGTGAACTCCGAGATAGGAGCGGGAATAGCAAGTGAGCAACGCCCAGCCGAAGAGGGCGAGCACAAATCTGCGCCGTGGCAGAATCAGACTCATCAGCACGGCAAGGGCAAAGGTATTGGCGGCATGACACGACGGGAAACCGTATGCCCCGCCTCGATGACCGTTGACGATGTGCACAAATTCCGACAGAGGGTTGGCGAGGTTCGAGGGGCGAAGCCGCTCAAAGATGGGCCTCAGCAACTTGGCGCACGAACTGTCGGCAAGAAAAATGACAAGAGCCACCCCCACGGCAATAATCATTGCCTTTTTCCACCCGAAAGAGCGGTACATTGCCCAAAGCAGGGCTGCATACATCGGCACCCAGATGAAGCGCCCCGAATAGAGGTACATAAAACTGTCAAAAAAATTGTTGTGCAAGCCGTTGATGGCTAAAAGGAGACTGGTGTCCCACGATGAGAGCAGGTCGAGCATGGTCAGAGGGCGTTGAGATAATCATACAGCTTTTGAAGATAGGCGCGTGCGGCCTGTGCCTCGGCATGGCCTCCGGAGACAACGCTGTCGGTGGCAAGCTCTATGTGGGCTGTCGATGCGCTGTCTGTCAGGCAGATATACGAGGGGGTAGAGTAGAATGCCCATTTAGGGGTCGATGCTTGCAAGAGGTCGCGACTGAACGGGAAACGGCCGTAATCGATTCCTAACTGAGCCAGCAAGGTGGCGGCAAGGTCGGTCTGGGAACCTATGGCATCGATGCGCAAGCCTTTGTGTGACAAGGCGTCGCCGTAGAGGATGACTGGTACACGGTGCCGGTCCTGAGGAGCGGCAAACTCCTTGGGCCATGCCCCCTGGTGGTCAGGGACAAGGACAAACAGCTTGCTGTGGCCGCGACGCACAGCCATGGCCTGCCCCATAAAGGCTGCCACACAACTGTCGGCGTAGGCAAAGGCATTGAGTTCGGGCTGCTCATGGCGGCTCCGGAAGGGGACATCGAAAGGCTCGTGGCTGCTCGAGGTCTGCAACGTGGCAAAAAGCGGGGTTGTGGCGGTGTCGGCGCGAAGGTCGTCAAGGGCACGCTCGAAAAGCAGATGGTCAGGAGCACCCCATTTTGAGGCTTTCTCGCCAAGGCTGAAATCTTTGTCGCTGACAATGCCGTCGAACCCGCCGGCAAGCAGGTAGGCCTTCATATTGGTAAAGTTGGCATCGCCGCCGTAATAGTACTGCGTGCGATAGCCATTCTCCTTCAGCGTCGAGGCCAGCGATGGCAGGCGCGAGGCCTTGTCGGCAAACTTCATTAGACTTGTCGAAGGCTGGCCGGGCAATGCGCTGAGCACTGCCGGCAGGCCGCGGTCGGTGCGGAAGCTCGAAGCATATATGTTGGTGAACAGCACTCCTTGTCCGGCGAGAGAATCGAGCCGCTCGGCAACAGCCTCCCCGCCCAACGATGGAAAAAGGTGGCTCGAAAAACTTTCAAGTATAATAAGGTATATATCCGGCCTCGTGGCCGACAGCAGTGTGTCGGCGGCAGCATTGCCGGTGTCTATGTTGAGCCGCCCAACAATTTCCTCGGCATCGGCATCATCCATAAAGCGGTACTGACTGCCGAAGTCGGCCTGGTGGCTCGCCGAGTACATGAGGCTGAAAGCCGGATTGACTGCCGCATGGTTGAGCACTTCGCGGGGACTGAAATAGGCATGACTGATATTCATGGTCGACACCGTAACTCCGCCGCGGATGGGCAGAAACAAGAAGGCGGCAAGAAGAACAACCAGTGCATGAGGCCATAGTCGGCGCGTGTGTTCAGGTTCAATGCGCATGGCCCCGAAACGAAAAGCAAACACCATGGCCGTGGCATTGACAAGGATTGCAAATATGCCCGACGCGCTCTGCCATGCCGGCGCACTGGCAAGGGCCAATTTGGGCGACGATGTGAAATAGAACACCGGTGTCATGTCCAGCGGGAAGTGCCAATAGCCATAAAGCCCGATATTTACAACTAATGCCGCGGCCACAACGAGCGATGTGAGCACATAGTAGATGTATTCGGCCACCCTATAGGGGCGAGCCGGCACATGCAGCTCAACAAGCATGCCAAGGGTGGGCAACGCCGCCAGATAGCCGGCTATGGACATGTCCATGCCCAGCCCGTGCCACAGAACGGAAAAATAGTCGGTTGCCGATGCATCTCCGCCATAGATAGCAAGAAAAATCGGTTTGGCAAGTGCCATTGCCAGCACATAAGTGAAGAAAACGGCAAGATATTTGGCTAATATTTTCATATTTTCAAGGCTTTGAAGTGCAAAATTACTCTCTTTGCCACACAACGCAAAATATTTACGCCATATTTTTGGGTAAAGAGTTAATCGCATCTGGGGGGCAAGTGTCGGCACGCTTCCAGCGTTTACCGGTGCCTATGGTTTGTGATACCGCAGCTCCACATACCATCCCGATGATCTGATGTGAATCTCGGCTGTCGCCTTTCGAGACTGCGCACGCTCCGCGGCTTGTCTCGAAGATGATGGTGGACGCTTCCCCCCCCCCAGCTTCGCAGGGGGTTGTAGGGACAGCGCGCTTCCAGCGCTTGCCGGCACTTATGGTTTATGATGCTGCTCTCCGACCTGTGCAAGGAGATTATGTATAATGGTGGCAAGCGGTGCGGTGAGATTTTGCCGCATGTTTTGCAATAAATATCCATAAAAAAACGTTAACTTTGCAAAACTAAACGAATCCGCAATGAAAGCATGCTTTATGGGGCTTGGCTATATCGGCCTGCCTACCGCTATAATAGCCGCTAAAGAAGGCGGCATCGACATTCTCGGTGTCGACATCAATCCTTCTGTGGTCGAGCAGACCAACGAAGGACATCTCCACATAATCGAACCTGGTATGGAGGTGATGCTTCAAGACGTTGTCAAAGCCGGCAAACTTACTGCCAAAACCACACCGGAAGTTGCCGACGCATATTTCATCGTTGTCCCCACTCCTTTCAAGGGCAATCACGAACCCGACATAAGCTATGTCGAGGCAGCAACTCGCTCCGTGGTGCCCCTGCTCAAGGATGGCGACCTCTATGTGATTGAATCCACATCGCCGGTGGGTACTACGGAACGCATGGCCGAGCTTATCTTCAAGCTTCGCCCCGAACTGCGAGGCAAAATTTACATTGCCTACTGTCCCGAACGCGTGCTGCCCGGAAACGTAATCTACGAACTTGTCCACAACGACCGCGTAATCGGCGGCATCGACGATGCTTCGACACGCAAAGCTCAGGAATTTTACAGCCGCTTTGTAAAGGGCAACCTTCATCCCACCAACGCACGTACAGCCGAGATGTGCAAGCTCACCGAAAATTCGAGCCGCGATGTGCAGATTGCCTTTGCCAACGAGCTGTCGCTTATTTGCGACCGGGCCGGCATCAATGTATGGGAACTTATCGAACTGGCAAACAAGCATCCGCGTGTCAACATCCTTCGCCCCGGTTGCGGCGTGGGCGGTCACTGCATAGCCGTTGACCCCTACTTTATAACCGCCGCCTATCCCGACGAATCGACACTTATTGCCGACGCCCGACGCATAAATAATTATAAGGCCGCATGGTGCGCCGAAAAGGTGATTAATGCAATTCTCAACTTCGAACTCGAACACAGCCGCAAGCCCACCGTGGCAATGATGGGCCTGGCATTCAAGCCCGACATCGACGACCTCCGCGAAAGTCCCGCCAAGTCTATTGTTGCAAAGGTGATGCAGAGCAGCACGGCACACATCCTTGTGGTGGAACCCAACGTTGCCGAGCATCCCGTCTACAAGCTCACCGACTACCGCACGGCCTACGACAAAGCCGATATTGTGGTGTTCCTCACCGGACATACGCCGTTCAAGTCGCTGCCTTGGTCTGATAAAAAAATAATTCTCGATTTTTGCGGCATCTTTAAAAAATGATGGCAGTTGCAGAACCTCGGCGTTTCGACCTTCGTGGCGTTAAAGTCTACGAATTTCGCGACGCTTCCCATCTCATCGACTACGCCGATGCCCGAAAGGGTATTCTTGTGGCTGTCAATGCCGAAAAAATTGCTCATTCAACGCCGCAGACCCGAAACATTATCAATTCAAACATCGCCTACTGCGACGGCATAGGGGCCGTCAAGGCTGCACGCCAGAAAGGGGCAGATGTCAGCAAGATTGCCGGCTGCGAGCTGTGGCTCAAAATCATCGACCGCTTCCACGCCAGCAAGAGCTTTTATATTATAGGTGGTAAGCCCGAAGTCAACGCCGCCACGGTGGCCAAGCTCCGGCAGCAATACCCCGGTATAAACATTGCCGGGTGCCGCGACGGATATCTCAAAACACCGGCCGACCGACAGGCGCTAATCGACGATGTTGTGGCTAAGAAGCCCGACGTTGTATTTGTGGCTATGGGTTCGCCGGTGCAGGAAATCCTCATGGCCGACATGTTCAGCCGCCACAAAGCAGTTTACCAAGGTCTTGGCGGCAGTTTCGATGTTTATACCGGCACCGTGGCTCGTGCCCCGAAATGGTGGCTCGACCACAATCTCGAATTTGCCTACCGTCTCATCAAGCAGCCCAAGCGTTGGAAGCGCAACCTGTGCTATATCCCCTTTGCATGGTGGCTGCTTTGGAAAAAATTTTAATACACCACTATTATGAAGGTAATGCTCGTTTTCGGCACACGTCCCGAAGCAATCAAAATGGCCCCGCTTGTAAAAGCCCTCGAGGCACGTCCCGATGAGTTTCAGACTATTGTGTGTGTCACCGGCCAGCACCGACAGATGCTCGATCAGGTGCTTCATTTGTTCGACATAAAGCCGCACTACGACCTCGACATCATGAAGCCGGGGCAAGACCTCTACGACGTTACCTCGCGCATCCTTCTGGGCATGCGCCCCATCCTTGCTGATGAACAGCCCGACATTGTGCTTGTCCACGGCGATACCTCAACCTCGACAGCTGCTGCCCTTGCTGCCTTCTATGCCCGGATTCCGGTGGGGCACGTCGAAGCCGGCCTCCGCACCGGCGACATCTATGCCCCGTGGCCCGAAGAGATGAACCGCCGTCTCACAGGTCGTATCGCAACTCTCCATTTCGCACCCACCGACACCGCCCGCGGCAACCTGCTCCGCGAAAATGTGGCCGACAGCGCAATTGCCGTTACCGGAAACACGGTGATTGATGCACTCCACATTGTCGTGAACCGTCTCGACAGCGAGGCCGTGCTCGCCGACCAGGCTGCTCGCCAAGTGTCGGAAGGTGGCTACGACACTCGCCGCCTCGATGCCGACAACAAGAAAATGGTGCTTATCACCGGACACCGCCGCGAGAATTTTGGCGATGGCTTCAAAAATATCTGTCTGGCTATAAAAGATTTGGCCGGAAGTTTCCCCGAGGTGGATTTTGTCTATCCCATGCACCTAAACCCCAATGTGCGCCGGCCCATTGCCGAACTGTTTGGCGGCACTGAGCACCCCAACGTGTTCTTCATAGAACCACTCGACTATCTGCCGTTTGTATACATGATGAAGCGGTCGCACCTCATTATCACCGACAGTGGCGGCATTCAGGAAGAAGCTCCTTCGCTGGGCAAGCCCGTACTGGTGATGCGCGATGTCACCGAACGTCCCGAAGCCCTCGATGCTGGCACTATACGACTTGTAGGTACCGACCGCAAAAAAATCATCTCAGAAGCAACACGATTCATCACCGACGACGAATATTATCGCCGCAACAGCCTCATAGCCAATCCATACGGCGACGGACAAGCATGCCGGCGCATCCTCGCACGCCTCAGGAAGAGTGAAGGGTGAAGAGTGATTAGGCCGGAAGCGCGAAGCCATGGATGCGAGGTGTCCTCACCTCGCACGGCAGCAAATCGGCAGCCATACATTTCAAAAAAAGTGTATCCGGGCAACCGTCCAACCGGGCGAGGTGAGGACACCTCGCATCCATGGGGTTGCGCTCGCTATCCTCATTCCTCATCAAAATAAACTCCTCTCGCGCATAATGACAATGTCCAAAATTCATATATAATTTATTTAGAATGCTGATATACGCCGTTGAAGTGGCTAAATCTTCACATTATCGCTCAAATCAAAGTGTTAATTAAGTACTTTTTTTCTTGCCAATTGTTTATAAAATCCAAAAAAAAATATTAACTTTGTCCCATTCATACCCGCATGCGAGCACTTATTGTGCTCTATTGCTCGTGGAATATTTAGCTAAGAAACAAATAATCAACCTATTTATGTCTAATTTTTTCTAAGTATGAAAAAGCTGTTTCTATTACTTATGACAGTGTTCACACTCACCGTGTGTGCGTCGGCTCAGACGCGCCAGGTGCGGGGCATTGTCGTCGACGCCGAGACGGATGAGCCCATCATCGGCGCTTCGGTTACGGCCGGGACAGGCTACGGTGTCACAACCGATGCCAATGGTATCTTCCACCTCAAGATGCCCGCCTCTGCCAAAACCTTCCAGGTTTCCTACGTAGGGTACAAAACCCAGGAAGTGGCAGCTAAGGACGGTGACATAACCGTTGCTCTCCAGCAAGACGCCATCCTCCTCGACCCAGTGATTGCCGTGGCTTACGGAACGCAGAAGAAATCGTCTTTCACCGGTTCTGCTGCAACTGTAGGCTCTGCCGCTATCGAGAAAACACAGTCATCAAACGTTCTTGATGCACTCCAGGGCAAGGTTGCCGGTCTTCAGCTTTCCAACAGTTCGGGAGCCCCCGGTAGTACTCCTAGCATTGTTATCCGTGGTTTCTCGTCCATCAATGCCGGTAATGCACCCCTCGTTATTGTTGATGGAACTCCCTTTACAGGAGATATCAACTCACTCAATAGCAATGATATCGAATCGATGTCCGTCCTCAAGGATGCTGCCTCCAACGCCCTCTACGGTGCCCGTGGTGCCAACGGTGTTATCCTCATCACCACCAAACGTGCCAAACTCGGCGAAGCTACTGTGACCGTTGATGCAAAGTGGGGCCAAAACAGCCGCGCCACTGTCGACTACGACTATATCAAGAACCCCGGACAATATTACGAGGCCTTCTATTCAGCCCTTTATAACTATGCGACAATGGCTCCTATGGAGAAGTCGTTTATGGAGGGTGAAAATGCTATCAATGTCGGTGGTCTTGGAATGAGCCCTGCACAAGCCATGATTTGGGCTAACACCGAGATGATGGGCAATACCCGCGGTCTTGGTTATAATGTCTATACTGTTCCAGATGGACAGTATCTGATTGGTGCCAACGGCAAACTCAATCCCAACGCGACTCTTGGCCGCATGGTCACTTATAACGGCCAGGAATATTGGCTCCAGCCTGACAACTGGATGGATGAGACCTATAAGCATGGTCTGCGTCAGGAGTATACTGTCAATGTTTCTCAAGGTACTGAAAGGAGCAATATTCTTGCATCTGTCGGTTACTTGAAGAATGACGGTATCGTAAACAGCCCTTCGAGCTTCGAACGTTTCTCCGGCCGTCTCTCTGCAGACTTCCAGGCCAAGCCGTGGCTGAAAGTCGGTGCCAATGTCAACTATTCACACGTCAAAACCGAAGATATGAGCAGCCAGGAAGGTAGCTCGACCGGCACGACCAATATCTTTGCTTTCGCAACCGGCGTGGCACCTATTTATCCTATGTATATCCGCGACGGAGAAAAGAACATTATGATCGACTCCAACGGTTTCAAACGATATGACTATGGTAACCGCGACAATGCCGGACTTGTCCGTCCTGCTTTCGGTAGCTTCAATGCGCTTAACCAGGCTCAGCTTGATAAAAACACCACCGTTTATAACACATTTGGTGGTACAGGTTTTGTTGAGATACGTTTCCTCAAGGACTTCAAGTTCACATCGAACAACAACATAAACCTTTTAGAATCACGAGGCACTTATCTGCAAAATCCTTATTATGGTCCCGGCGTGGACAAAGGTGGATCAGTTTCGAAGAGCCACCTGCGCAATACTGACATCACCTATCAGCAGCTCCTCAACTATGACCATAAGTTCAATAATCTTCACAGTGTGAATGTCTTGTTTGGTCACGAATACTATAAGACTACTCAAGAAGTCCTTGCCGCTGACAAAACAAACATTTTCCTGCCTTCAAACGACGAACTCGACGGAGCAATCACCAACGGTGACATGCAATCTTATACTACGACCTACAACAACGAAGGTTGGATTTTCCGCGGACAATATGATTATGACAGCAAATACTTCGGATCGGTTTCCTTCCGTCGCGATGCTTCATCACGCTTCCATCCCGACCACCGCTGGGGTAACTTCTGGAGTGTTGGCGGAGCATGGATCTTAAGCAAAGAAGACTGGTTCAACTGCGACTGGGTCAATCTTCTCAAACTCAAAGCCAGCTATGGTGAGCAGGGTAACGACCAGATTGGCAACTACCGTTATACTGATACTTATTCTCTTATCAATGCATCGGGACATCCCGGCGCAAATCCGAGTTCCAAAGGTAACAAAAATATCACTTGGGAGAAGAACGGCAACTTCAACGCCGGTGTTGAATTTGAACTCTTCAGTGCTCGTGTCAACGGTCAGATTGAGGGTTTCTACCGCAAAACTACCGACATGCTCAACTGGTTCCCGCTTCCTGCTTCTGCCGGCTTTATGGGCTACTATGCCAACGTCGGCGACATGATGAACGCAGGTGTTGAAGTTGAACTCCAGCTTGTTCCTATCCGCACTCGCGATTTTACATGGACCATCAATGCCAACCTTACATGGTATAAGAACGAGATTCTCAGCATTCCCGAAGAACGCTATGCCGATAAAGATAAAGGCGGCCTTGAAGGCACCGACCTCAAAGGTTATCAATCCAGCGGAAGACTCTATGCCGAAGGTCGTCCTCTCCACTCGTATTGGATGAAAAAATATGCCGGTGTTGATGAACAAACCGGTGTTCCCCTCTTCTGGCATGCTGTTACTGACAGAGAAGTTGAAAATGCCGATCCCAAAGCAAAAGGACATCGTACAGGCGATCTCATCAAGACTGACTATGAGAATGGTTCGTATTTCGACTGTGGCACTGCCCTTGCTCCCGTCTATGGCGGTTTCAGCACTTCGTTTGAATACAAAGGTTTCGACCTCTCGGCCAACTTCAACTATCAAATTGGTGGCCAAGTATATGATTCAGGCTACCAAAATCTTATGACCTCTCCGGTTAATGGAGGCGGCAACAACATCCATGCCGACATCTTCAACGCCTGGAATGCCCAAAACAATACTCATAGCAATATTCCCCGTTTTATGTACGGTGATGAATGGAACGGCCAAACACAGGATCGTTTCCTGACTGATGCTTCGTATATCTCATTGGAGAATATTACATTTGGCTATTCTTTCCCCTCTCGTTTGGTCAAGAAACTTCAGCTCAACAAGCTCCGTCTCTATTTCACCGGTTCTAACCTCTTTGTATGGAGCAAACGTCAGGGTCTCGACCCGCGCCAGTCGTTCACCGGTTCGACAAACAACAATTTTTATGCTCCCATCCGCACACTTTCGGGTGGCCTAACAGTAACATTCTAATCAGCATACACAGCAATGAAAGCAATATATAAATCTCTCTTGGCGGCCGTCGTAGCGACCCCGATGCTTACTGGCTGTATCGAAGAAACATTCCCGACCAGCGGAATTGTAGAATCACAGCTCGAAAGCAATCCTCGTGCGACAGAAGCCCTTGTTTGGGCCATGCCCGGGCACCTCAATCAGGTGGAAACAATATCTGACCAGCATTGGGATATTGGCTATCCGGGCCTGATGCACATCCGCGACCTCTTTACAGCCGATCTACATCACAGCCAACTCGGTGCGAACTACAACCACTTTTGGTACTGGAGCGAAAATTCTCTTGGCCTTGGTGCCGGCTACCTTTATCCACAATTTCCATGGAACTGGTGTTATGAACAGATCAATATCTGCAACAAGGTGATTTCCGCTATTGCTCCAGATACTGATAATGCTGAGCTGCGCATGCAACTTGCTGCCGGTCACGCCTATCGTGCTTTCACATATCTCGATTTTGGCCGTATGTATGAAGCACTTCCTACTGACGGTTACGACCTTGCACCCGAAGTTGTCGGTCTTACACTTGTCATTGTCGACGAGAATACTACGTCGGAACAGCTTTCCAACAATCCTCGTGTAACCCACGAAGTGCTTGTAGATTTCATCAAATCCGACCTCGACAAAGCAATCGCTCTTAGCGAAGGTGCCGCAGCAGTTCCTTCAAAAACTATTCCCGGTCTTGACGTTGCCTATGGTCTCTATGCTCGTCTTCTTCTGTGGGATGCCACTTATCAAGAAGAAATCAAACAAGATGCAAACGCTGCAGCCAATCTCTATGCTGAAGCAAAACGCTATGCCGAACTTGCCATAGCCACTCACGGCGACAACATCACTACACGTGAAGAATGGCTTAGCACAACCAACGGTTTCAACGATGCTTCAGTTGCCTCTTGGATGTTCTGCGGACAATACGTTACCGAAGATACCGGTGCTCAGGCTCCCAACGTTTCTTGGACAGGTTGGATGGCATCGGAGAAATCTTACGGCTATGCCAGCACTCGTCTGCAGTGCTTCCCTGAAATTGGTGCTGCTGTTTACAACCGTATAGACAACCGCGACTTCCGCAAGCTTACCTTCGTTGCTCCAGAAGGTACTGCACTTAGTGGACAGGAACCCTATCTTGATGCTGCTCTTGCAGCAGAATACTTCACAGCTCCTTACATCGGCTTCAAATTCCGTCCCGGTTCCGGAAATACAAACGATGGAAAAGTTGGTTGTGCAGTCGCTTATCCGCTGATGCGTGTCGAGGAAATGCACTTCATCGCTATGGAATGTGAAGCTCACGCCGATCCCGCTGTCGGTAAAGCGTCGCTTGAAAAATTCATGAAGACTTACCGTAACAGCAGCTACTCTACTCGTGTTACTTCAAAGGAAGATGTGATTGAAGAAATCATCTTCCAAAAGCGTGTTGAATTCTGGGGTGAAGGCCTTTCTTACTTCGACATCAAGCGTCTTGACTATCCTGTAACCCGAGCATACGATGGCACTAACTTCGCATGGGGTACCGAGACAATGAATACTACCCGTCGTCCTGCGTGGATGAACTTTGTAATCACCAACCAAGAGGTTAACAACAATATCGGTATTCCTTCGGATCTCAATACGCCAACTCCTGCCAACTGCTACTTGGTTCTTGAGCGTTAATACTGACTATTCTGATTGTTAAAAAATAGAACAATAGCAATTTATGAAAATTTCAAATATATTCAGCACGCTTGGGTCTGTTCTAATGCTTGCCGGTATAATGACAGCATGTACCGATGAGGTTTCCTACAACCCTAGCCAGAAAGAAACGGGAGCTCAGGTCTTTTTCAGCAGCACCTTGAGCAGCGTGGTTGATATTCCGCAGAATGCCACGTCCATCACCGTTCCCGTAGAACGCTACTCCGACAGCGAGGATGTAACAGTTCAACTTTCATCCGAAATTAAGGACGAAGAAGGTGGTAATGTAAATTTCATCACCGTTCCTTCCTCAGTATCCTTTACCAAAGGAGAAAAGAGTGCTAACATTAACATTGGCGTAGATTTTTCTAAAGTTGTTCCCGAAGAGAACTACACCATTGTTCTTAAAATTGAGGAAGAATACTCTACCAACTATGGCAATAACGAAATCACACTAATTGCCAGCTACGCTCCTTGGTCGGAATGGGCACGCTACGGTGGTGCTGGCGAATATGGAGCAGGTACTCTTCCTGTATTTAGCTATGCAACAGAAGACCTTCCCGTTTGGTTCCGTAAATCTACTGCAGGTGTTGCTCGCACCATGTACCAGTTCGGCGATTATGCCTGCCCCGAACTACAACCTGATGAAAAACTTCAGATTGACTTTATCAATGGTGTCAACGTCACTATTATTGTTGACGAGGAAGCTCAAGTCGGTTCAACTAACTACAAACGTTGCTCTGTTCCCGAATTTATTGTTCCGAACGGCAACACAGGCACTGTGGTTAAATTTACCGATGTGTATACCTATCTTACCGAAATTAATAAAAATGTGACTGACGATCAAGAAATAATCAATTCTTGGAAAAACGGCTGTCTCTATGATCCCGAAACCGGTCGATTTGAATTCACTCTTATGGCTTATGGTTCGGCTCTTGGTGGCGATGACAAATTCCAAATGATGGATAACATGTTCCAGCTGCCCGGATTCGCAAGCTATTATATTAATTTCAATAAGGTTTATAATATCGTTGACAACAAAGGTAACGAATCTGTAGTCATCAGTGCACTTAAGTCGGAGGATATTGCCTCTTATGCCTACAACATTATCCCCGGCAAACTTTCTGAAACCGCAATTAATCAAGCTCAGGACGTACTTGCTGCCAATGTCGACGCTACCCTTATTCGCGATGCTGAATATTATATCACTTATACACCGGAAAGTGCAGGTGATTATACTCTCGTCGCAGTAGCCTACAACGAGGATAATAATGAAGTTTACCGCACCTCTTACACCTTTACATACCAGTCGGTACAGAATAGCGAATGGGAATCTATAGGTCAGGCAACTTACACCGACGGTTTCCTCTATCCTTTGTATGGTGGACAAATCGGTGGTGAAACTTGGACTGTCAATGTGCAGAAAAGCACCAAGACCGATGGCCTATATCGTGTAGTCAACCCCTATAACAGCGAATTCTGGCCATCCGGTAATCCAAACTGGGACTCGGACGGCGCATACTACATGGTTATTCATGCAGAAGATCCTGACGGCGTTTATATCGAGCCATTTGAACTTGGTATTACCTTGAGCCCCGACGATGGTGCTGTCTATGGCAATTCATTGGGCTATTTCTTCATGGAAGGAGGCAACTCTTTCGAAGATGTGAAGAACGCAGGTTTTATGGGCTATATGGAAAATAATGTGATTTATTTCCCAGGTATGTCGCTGCTTACAGGCTTTGCCAACGATGTTGACTCTAACGGTAACCTCCGCTGGATTTATAGCAACTGGGATATGAACATCGATCCATATATCTATGGACCGGACGGCAAACCAGTTGAATATAATGTCGATGCTCAACTCGGAGGTTTGGGATATTTCGAACTGGACCTCAACGATACATCGGTGGCAAAAGCACCGCGTGTTAATACAAATCGCGGAGCGATTGAAGCTCATCCCAAAGCTATCCGTGGAATTGAGACGACGCTTAAGGGTACAGCCATTAAATCTGTCAATAACATGACCCAGAAAGAGATTCGCAATCATCTGATTCAAAACAACCGTCTTTTCTCGGTCAAATAATTTTGAATTTCTTTTAATAACAAAGGCAGCAGTTTAACAGACTGCTGCCTTTGTTTGTGAAAAATACTTAAAAGAACCACATTGTACATCAATTAATTATGTTTTGAACACCTTAAATCGAGTTCTTTCCATAGAAATATGTATATTTGCAGGGTTAAATGTAATATAAACTGAAGTTATCACAATTGTATAATGAAACGAGCAATAATAAATACTCTTATTTTTGCTGTTGCTATCCCATCGCTTTTTGCTGCTGTTAAACTCGATGGTCCTGCAGCGCAACGTCTTTCTTCTTCGCTGAACGTTTCAATGCCGGCATCGCGTTCGGGCGAAGTACGAGCCCTCCCGGCACCTGATGCCAGCGAGAAAGCAATTTATGCTGTGGAGATGGCAACCGATGCCGATGCTCAGGCTCTCGCTTACAGATATAATGTTGAAGCAGTTCGGGCTAATATCGCCCTTGTCTCGCTCGATGCGCACGAATTGCAAGAGCTTGCCGGGCTGGATGAAACAGTGCAGATTTCTCTCGGATATGAATTGCAGCCTTTGCTTAATGATGCCCGTGCTAATACAGGTGTCGACGCTATTCACAGCGGAACAGGTCTTGAACAGGCATATACCGGAAATAATGTGGTTGTCGGTATGATGGATTCAGGCTTAGATATAAATCATAGCAATTTCTGCAAAGATGGAAATCCAAGAGCTGAACATGTGTGGGTCATTACCGGCGACGGTGCTGTCCAGGATCTCAACGATGAATACAAAATCAAGAGTTTTACCACAGATACAAGAACTTCAACACACGGAACACACGTGCTTGGAATAATTGCCGGTGGTTTTCGCGGTCGTGCAACCAAGGTTGCGTCTATCAATCCGAGAACCGGCAAAAATCAGTATATTGCCGGTAACAATATCTATTATGGCGTTGCTCCGGATGCTATACTTGCCCCGTGTTGTGGTACCCTGCGTAACAACAACTCAAATTTAGCTGCCGAACGCGTGGCTAATTATGCAAAATCAAAAGGTATGCCTGTTGTTATGAACTATTCGCTTGGTCATAACGTTGGTCCTCACGATGGGTCAACTGCATCGAATAAGTTTATTGCAGAAATGGGCAAAGAAATGATTATATGTATTTCGGCCGGTAATGAGGGTGAAGAACCGATATCCTTCCATCACGATTTTACATCTACTTCTAAAGAAGCTAAAGTGTGTGTCTCTTCAGGTCCTTCAGCAACCGGTGCTCTTGATATATGGGGTGGAGATTCGTCTACACTGAAATTTACGTTTGTGGCTCTGAATAAATCGACCGGTGAGGTTCTATATAGCTATAAAGTGGATAAACCTATCGACAGTCCTATATATATAACAGGCAGTTATTATACTGCTCCGGGATATATTCATGACACCAAATTTGACAATTGCTTCGGAAAACAAGGTGCCGTAATTATAAGCTCTAACGTAAATGCTGCAAATAATCGCTATAATGTGAATATTAATATTCAAACCCAAGCCGGAACAGCAGGCAACGATGTTGTCTCTGGCTATATTATTGAGGGAGAACCCGGCAATTGCGTTGATTTCTATACAGCATCATGCTCTATTATGTCCAATGGCATTGCAGGATATTCTGATGGCAACAGCAATCAATCAATCAGTGATTTTGCATGTGCCGATAATATTATTTCGGTAGGCGCATATGTCAATGTTCTTCAGTGGCCTTCCTCCGATGGTATTTTCGGTTATAATAATGTGCCCGTGGAAGTAGGCGACATTGCACCGTTTTCTTCTTTTGGCAAGAAATTCGGAGGTGAACAATTACCCTTTATCTGTGGTCCCGGTATGGGCGTACGTTCGTCGTTCAGTTCATATTATCTAAAAGATAACCCCAAAGATCTTCAAGGTATTTCGGCCTACTATGCACATGACAACCGCGAAGATTACTGGCTTGAAATGAGTGGAACATCGATGTCTTCTCCATTTGTAGCCGGTGTATGCGCGCTTTGGCTTGAAGCTTGTCCTACTCTGACTGTTGACGAAGTAAAAGCAGTGATGAAGGAGACAGCCGACCATGACAAATATACCGAACGTAATACCGAGCGTTGGGGTGTGGGTAAGATTAATGCTCTTGCCGGATTGAAGAAGATTCTGGATCTTAACTCTGTTGGCAATGTGGTGGCTGAGAGCAAGATTATTATCAGTCGCGAAGGCGATGCCTATAATATTTTTGCTCCTACAGGCAATATCTGCGCCGAACTCGTCAACATGGCCGGAGCTGTTGTGGCTCGTCAGGCTGCTTCCGGCAACGAACTGAGCTTCGACCTCCCCACGGCCCAGAAGGGCGTTTACGTGCTGCGCGTCAATGCCGGCAACGAAACTGCCTCCCGCAAAATTGTATTGTGACCT